>JAODBI010000386.1 GCA_025463875.1 Actinomycetes bacterium | reverse complement strand
CCGCTTCCCGCGTCGCCGTCAGTGCGGGCCGCGTTCGAACACGCCGCGGCATCGACGCTGAAGATCGAGGGCGCCGCCTGCGGTCGCATCCAGGAGGGCTCGGGTTTTGTCATCGCACCGGGCATCGTCGTCACGAATGCTCACGTCGTCGCCGGGGTGCGCCAACCGTTCATCCTCGCCAACGGAGTCGACACGCCTGCCATCCCGATCCTCTTCGATCCGAACCTCGACATCGCGGTGATGCGCGATGCGTCGATCAACGCACCACCACTGCATCTCGCGTCGACGACCGTGCCACGCGGTACCGGAGCTGCCGTACTGGGCTACCCGGGTGGCGGTCCGCTCACCGTGCACGCCGCGATCGTGCTCACCGAGATCGAAGCCGTCGGTCGCAACATCTACGGGACGTCGACCACGAAACGCGACGTCTACGAGCTCGAAGGCGTCGTCCGCCCCGGCAACTCCGGCGGTCCGTTCGTCGAGCCCGACGGCACGGTCATCGGTGTCGTGTTCGCGCGCTCAAGCCTCAACAACGACATCGGCTATGCCCTCACCTCGCCCGACGTTCGCAAGCGAACGCTGCAGGCGGAGACCCTCGATACTCCGGTCGCGACCGGACCGTGCACCGCGGGCTAGGCAATCGCTCGTATCCATCGCACTTTCTCGCGGACCAACCAATCTCCACAAGTCGGTGCTACTCGACTGCGTCCGAGCCGAAAGCCGCACGCCCACCGTCGCGGCCGCGGCGGCCAACGCGCAAGGGCACCGAGATCCCATATGCAGCGCATCTCCTCGCCGTGAGCGCGTTGGTGCTCGAGGCCGGAGGCAGCGAAGTACAGGCGATCGCGGTGCTGTTGCACGATGCTGCCGAGGACTGCGGTGGGGAACCGCGGCTCGAGGACATCAGGGACGGCTTTGGCGACAAGGTCGGCGACATCGCTGAACTTGTTCGGACAGCCTCGTCGAGAACCGCGCTGAAAAGGCCCCCGTGGAAGGAGCGCAAGAAGCCGACGCCTCTCTCGGGATCAGTTCTGACTGAACCAGCGCTGGGCGATCGCGTCGACGACCGCGAGGATGCGGTGCGTGCCGTCGTCGTGGCCTTTCTCGAAGTCGTCGCCGGATGTGGCCATGGTGTTGGTGACATGCGCGATGCACACGACATCTCGATGGCGAGCGGCGGCGTAGGCGTAGAGAGCCGCTGCTTCCATTTCGACTGCGTGGATGCTCGCTGCTTCCGCTGCGGCGATTGCCGTCTCCGTTTCGCGTAGGGGTGCATCGGTGGTCCACGACGCGCCGTTCACCACGGGCTCGTCGAGCTCGTCGAATGCGCCGTCGAGCAGCGACGCGAGTTCAGGTCGGAGATGAGACCACTCGCTCGGCGGGAGGTAGTGGAGGCTGGTTCCTTCGTCGCGCCACGCGCGTTCGATGAGGACGAAATACGGAGGGTCCGCGATCTCGACGATTCGGCCCGCGGATGTGATCGATACGACCAGTCGACAACCGGAGGCGTGGAGCTCTTCCGCGACTAGCACCGCGTAGGGCGCGCCCACCGCACAGGGCACGATGCCGAGCTGACCGTGCGGGCGGTCCGTCACCCAGAGCTCGGAGTGATAGCACGCCCAGGCGGAATGCCGCGCGGCATGACCGGTCGCGCGCAGGTGGTGTACGACGTCGCCGTCGGGGTCGAGCAGACACACCTCGGGCACTGCAACATCGGGAAGATGTCGCTGGCGGCGCGCCTCCCTGAGCAGGTTCTCCACCTGAAACCGCGAGGGCGCGTCGTAGTGCTTGTCGCACAGGAGCGGCGGTCGATCAGGGTTCATTCGCGCTACGGGACCGTTGTCGGGAGCGGATATCCGGGGCAGATGCAGAACTCGTTGCCTTCGGGATCGGCCATAGCGATCCAGCCCGGATCGACGCCTTGACCGATGTCGATGCGGCGGGCGCCGATGGCCTCGAGTCGCTGCGCTTCGGTTTCGATGTCGTCGACTCGGAGATCGAAGTGGATGCGGGCTTTGCCGGTTTTTGGTTCGGGGACGCGCTGCAGGATGACGGGTGGGTGTTCGCGGTGGCGCGCGATGAGCACGTAGTAATTGTCGAACAAGCCTGCTTTGTCGTAGCCGAGCGCCTCTGCCCAGAACTCGGCGAGCGTCTCGGGGTCGGAGCAATCGATGACGATGTCGATGTTCGCGTCGGTCATTTTCCAGCTCCAAGGGTCGTTCCGGTCAGCTGCTCGCTGGGTAGGCCGAAATAATGCCATTCGGGCGGCTATCCCCGAAGTGCCGCTCGGGGATGCCCGCGAGCGCGAGCGGGATGCTGCGAGGTACGACGACTTGCGAGTCCGAAAAGCCGATCTGTGCGTAGACGAGCAGAGCGAAGAACGCCGCCGCGGCCGGAACGACGATCGCCGTCCAGGTCATGATCCGGCGCACGAGGTTTCGCTCCGCCAGGACCTCAGCGGCCGCACTCGGAAGAGAGTCGATTCGATCCGCAGTCATCGATGCCGTCGACGCTTGGTCCTTTGCGACGCTCCCGTTGCTCAGCTGACCTGTTCTGACTCGCAGCCTCGGTGGTCACCCTCACTCGAGATCGCTCCGCACTCGGGGCAGACGAGATCGGCCCAACAGGCGGAGTCGCCGCCGTGGTCGGAGATCTCGGCGGCAGCCGGTTCTTTGGCGACAGCGGCCGGCAAAGCAGTGATGTTCTCGACTGTCTGATCTGATGAGTTGGCTGTCGAGGCCATGACTATTTCTGGCAAGCACTAGAAGTAAGTTCCAGGGGTGGAACGAGGTGTTCCTGCCGTGTAGTCACGCCACGGCGGGGGTTCTGCTCAGGCGCACACAGCAGTGTCCGGGCGCGGGCTCGAGACGAGCTCCTAGCCCCGACGCTTCGACATTGTCGACGAGGCCGTTCATCAACTCGAGGTTCATGCCGCAGACCAGCTCGGTGTAATCCTGCGCGAGCGCGTGGAACGGGCAGTTCACCAGAGTCATGCCGCTCGCGTCATTGCGAGGCTCGTATCCGCACTCGCGCAAAACCTCAGTGGTCGCGGCGAGGAGTTTCGTTCGGCTGGCCCGCGCGCCCGCCTGTTGACGCACCTTCTGGCCGAGTCCGCGCCCGACATCGCGCGCCGCGGCGCGTAGCGAGTCGGCGACGGGTAGATGGTCGCGCTCCGCGTCGATGATTGCCTGCGCGAGAAGTTTGCCGGCGAGTTCGTAATGTCGCTCGGGCAGACTCACCGCCACCTCGCGCGACGATCGTCGGTAGAACTTCGCCGGACGGCCCGCGCCCGGTCCACGCTTTCCCGACGCGCGGCGATATTCGACCTCGAGCAGACCGTCGTCGACGAGCCGGTCGAGGTGGAACTTGGCCACGTGACGCGTGACTGCGGCACCTTCGGCCGCTTGGTCGCGGTTGACCGGGTCGGGTTGGGCCACGACATAGCGGTAGAGGGCCCGGCGCAGAGGTTCGCCCAGCGCCGCGATGCCTTTGACGCGCGCGTCGAACGAGTCGGGCGCCTCGGCGCCTTCAGTGTCGTCCCGGTCCATATCGTCCTTCTAAAAGAGAAATCTGTTGACGAAACCAGTGTCCGTCTCTAAAGTTCATAATAGTATCCGTTAGAGAGGGAGACAACGCCAATGACCAGCACGCTCGAGACCAAGACTCCTGGCACCCCGCTCCATACAGCGGTGGCTCCGGTCCGCGAGAAGCTCCGCGAGCCCGCCTACCAGGCGTTCTGGTTGCTTCGGGTCGTCTTCACCGTCGCACCGATCCTGTTCGGCTTGGACAAGTACGCCCACGTCCTCGTGAACTGGGACCACTACCTCGCTCCCGCGATCGTGCGCCAAACCCCGTGGACCGCGCACCAGATCATGTACGCGGTCGGTGCGATCGAGATCGTCGCCGGACTGCTCGTTGCCGTCCGGCCGCGCCTCGGCGGCTATGTCGTCGCCGCCTGGCTCGCCGGGATCATCGTCAACCTGCTCCTCATCCCCGGCTTCTACGACATCGCACTGCGCGACTTCGGCCTGTTCATCGCAGCTGTCGCCCTCGCTCGGCTCGCGACGGCCTTCGCGCCGCGGGCGAGCCGCAACCCGAGCGCAGGTCGCTGACGATGACCACCGCCTTCGTGCTCTCCGGCGGCGGCAGCCTGGGCGCGGTCCAGGTCGGGATGCTGCAAGCGCTCTCCGACCGTGAGGTGCACCCCGACCTGCTGATCGGGACGTCGGTCGGTGCCATCAACGCGGCATATGTCGCCGGACACGGCACCGACAAGTGCGCACTCGATGAACTCGCTGTGATCTGGCAGGGACTTCGCCGCCAGGACGTGTTTCCGGTCAACCCGCTGCGCCACCTGCTCGCAGTCGCAGGCGCGAAACCGTCGTTGTGTTCCAACCGCGGGGTTCGGCGTCTGCTCGAGATGCACCTCACGTTCCGCGATCTGCAAGACGCGAAGATCCCGGTGCACATCGTGACGACGAATCTGTTGAGCGGCGAGGAAGTACTCCTGTCCGCCGGCAACGCGGCGCGCGCCGTGCTCGCGAGTACGGCCATACCGGGCGTGTTCCCGGCCGTGGAGCGCGCGGGCCTCACCCTCGTCGACGGAGGCATCGCCGACAACGCTGCGATGTCACAGGCCGTCGCGCTCGGCGCCGACGAGGTGTACGTGCTCCCCGCCGGATTCGCGTGCGCACTGGAGCGGCCACCCGCCACCGCGTTGTCAGCGGCCATGCAGGCGCTGACCTTGCTCATCGAGCAACGCCTCGTCATCGACGTGGCAGCGTTCTCCGAGCCGGGCTCGATCAAAGTGCTGCCTCCGCTATGCCCGGTGGCGGTTTCGTCCACCGACTTCACCCACGCGGGCGCGCTCATTGAACGAGCCCGCCGAGCCACCGGCGAATGGATCGTCTCCGGCGGACCCTCACTTCCGGCACCCAGTCGTTTCCTGTCGCTGCATCACCACCCTCACGATCACAGCGCGGCCGCGCACACCTGCGACGTTGCGGTCGCGTCCACCCCGGAGCTCGTCCAATGAGCATCGTCCCGACCTTCGAAACCGACGCCGACGAAGTCGCACAACCGGTCCGGCGTCTGCGGGCGCTCGGAAGCGACCAGACGATCGACGTAGTCGCCGCCGAACAGGCGGTGCGCGACCTCCTCGTCGCGCTCGGACGCGATCACGCATCAGAGCATCTCTGGCGTCATCCTTGAAGCCGACCACATGTGCATGTCACTGCGGGGCGTGCGTGCAATCGGATCCCACACGGTGACATCCGCCGTACACGGTCTCCTGCGCGACGACGCCAGCAGCCGCCAAGAATTCTTTGCCCTTACCGGTACGCACCGCTGACCGGCCAACCGCAAATCACCCAAGTCCCCAACGAGTTCTCCGGATGACGAACTGGCTGGCAGCCTTCGCGGCTGCAGGCCAGTCGATCCAGAGTTCCAACTCCGGTTCCTACAACCAGTTGGGCGATGGCCGGCGCGACGCCATACATGACCAGATCGAAAGCACCCGTCGGCAAGCTCCGCAGACAGGAGGCAGCAATGCGCAAGTTCTCAGTGCGACCAACCCTGACGCTACGAGGCCGCAAGTTCAAAGGTTTGCGGGGCTGGTCGGGAAAACCAACCCATCCACCGCTCACCGACTTTCCCGTTGCCGCCTACATCTTCGGCGCGGTCTTGGACATCGTCGCAACACTCGGCCGCCGCGAACCCTGGGCGCGTGACTTCTTCCGCGCCGGAACGTACGTGTTCATTGGCGGCGCGACCGTCTCCGTTCTTGCGGCACTGACCGGATTCTGGGACTGGTTGCGCTCCACGGAGAAAGGCACCCAGGCGCGCCGCACCGCGAACACTCATGCGTGGGCGATGATGGCGGTGACGGTACTCGCATTGACAGACATTGCACTGCGCCTGAACGTGTATCACACGCGCACCCATCCGAGCGTCGCGATTCTCGTGCTCTCGATTGTTGTCGCCGCGCTCGTCTCGGTCGGTGCAACGTTCGGCGGGTCCCTCGTCTTCGAGTACGGGTTCAACGTCGAGACGGCCGGCGACAGCCCCGTGTGGCATCGGTCCGAGACCGACGTCATGCCGGGCGACCATGGCGACTGATCAGCCGAGCAGATTCTTGGATGAGGTAGCTGAGATGACGAAACTGCAGCAGCTGTTCACAGAGTGCGGGCAGAGTCCGTGGCTCGACAACCTCACGCGGCCGTACCTGCGCGACGGGATACTGGCGGGTCTGGTCGCCGACGGCATCCGGGGTGTGACGGCGAATCCGACCGTCTTCGCGCGTGCGATCGAGGGTTCCGACGCCTACGACGCGCAGTTCGACGCCCTCATGAAAGCGGGGCAGACCGTAACGGAGGCGTATTGGGACCTCGTTGTTGACGACGTCGGGGCCGCGTGCGCCGTGTTACGACCGATGTTCGATGCATCAGATGGAGTCGACGGCTTCGTGTCGATCGAGGTAGCGCCCGAGCTCGCGCACGACGCCGACTCGACCGTCGGCGCAGCCCGTGATCTCCACGGGCGCCTCGCGCTCCCGAACCTCTATGTCAAGATCCCCGCCACTGCAGAAGGCATACCTGCGATCCGAACGATGATCTCGGAAGGTCGCAGCATCAACGTCACGCTGATCTTCTCGTTGCACCGCTACGTCGATGTCATCGAGGCGTATATCAGTGGGCTCGAGGCGTTCGCCGCGGCTGGTGGCGACCTCGCCGGCGTCCGCAGCGTGGCGTCGTTCTTCGTGAGCCGGGTCGACACCGAGGTCGACAAGCGCCTCGACGCCATCGCGACCGACGACGCCCGGAACCAGCGCGGTCGCGCCGCGGTTGCGCAAGCCAAACTCGCCTATCAACTGTTTCGCGAGCGGTTCTCCGGTGATCGCTGGAAGCGTCTCGCCGCGCTCGGCGCTCACGTGCAACGACCTTTGTGGGCATCGACCTCGGCCAAGAACCCCGCCTACGCAGACACGGTCTACGTCGACAGCCTGATCGGGCCCGACACCGTCAACACTCTCCCCGAGAAGACCATTGTCGCGTTCGAGGATCACGGACAACTGGCCCGGACCCTCGATACAGGCGTCGACCGCGCGCACGACGCTATGCAGGAACTCGTCGCACTCGGCATCGACATGGACCACGTCGGTTCGACTCTCGAAGACGAAGGGGTAGCGAGCTTTCACGAGTCGTTCCAAGACGTGCTCGGCGCGCTCGACGCCAAGGCCGATCGACTCGAAGTTCGCTAGGTCATGGACTGGGCCGGCTGGGCGCTGTTCGGTCTTGTCGCGACTGCAGTACTCACCGCAGTGATGATCGCCGCGCAGCTCATGGGCTGGACACGCCTGGATCTCCCGCTGATGCTGGGCACGCTCGTGACGGAAGACCCCGATCACGCGCGTGTCTTCGGTTTCTTCATTCACCTCGCGATCGGCGAAGGTTTTGCGCTCGGCTACGCCGCGGCGTTCGCACTGCTCGGTATCGCCACGTGGTGGCTCGGAGCACTCTTCGGGTTGGTGCACGTCGGCCTCGCGCTGACCGTTCTCGTGCCGCTGCTCCCAGGAGTGCATCCGCGCATGGCATCCGACCGCGCCGGCCCCGCCTCCGTCGCGGTGCTGGAACCACCCGGACTGCTCGGCTTGAACTACGGCGCGCGAACCCCCCTTGTTGCGATCGTGTCGCACGTCGCGTTCGGTCTCGCGCTCGGTCTGCTGCTGAAGGCGCGTTGACATGCCCACGACGACTCGCCGGCCGATCGGCGACTACGGACTCATCGGCGATACCCGCACGGCCGCGCTCGTCTCGTCCGACGGATCGATCGACTGGATGTGCGTGCCCCGCTTCGACGGCGACCCGATCTTCGGCCGCCTCGTCGGCGGATCTACGGCCGGTTTCTTTCGAGCCGGACCTGCGCGCCCGAAAAGGGTCATGCGGCGGCGATACCGGGCCGGCACTGCGACGCTCGAAACCACCTGGGAAACCGATGGCGCGTGGCTGACACTCATCGAAGGGATGGTCGCCGAGCTGGAGGGTCGGCTGCTCCCAACGACCATTCTCGTACGTCGGCTCATTGCGGAAGGTGGGCCAGCCGACGCCGTCATCGAGTTCGACCCTCGCCTCGGACAGGCCCGCGCCGCTCCGCGCGTGGAAAAGCGTGGTCGCGTCGTTACCTGCAGCTGGGGAACGCTCGCCGCCGCGCTCACGACGAGTCCGCGGTTCCCACTCGAAGCCGGGCGACCTGTGCGGGTAACAGTGCAACCAGGCAGCCCGCTCACCATGGTTTTTGCCGTCGCGAACCGTGAGCCACTTGTGTACGTCGACCCGATCTCCGCCTGGTCGCTGCTCCAGATCGACGAGCAGCGTTGGGGAGCGTGGTCGCAGGAGATCGACGCTGACCTGCCCTTCCGCGATGCCGTTGTGCGTAGCTTGCTGACGCTTCGGCTACTTACCTACTCGCCATCGGGTGCACCGGTCGCGGCACCAACGACTTCGTTGCCGGAACAACTCGGCGGGATCCGCAACTGGGACTACCGCTTCTCGTGGCCGCGCGACGCGAGCATCGGCATCGGCGCCTTCCTTGGCGTCGGCAAGCACCGGGAGGCGCGCTCGTTCCTCGCGTGGCTGTTGCACGCGAGCCGGGTCGATCGACCTCGACTTCCCGTCCTCCTCACCCTTTACGGCAAACATCCGCGTCACGAAAGAACGTTCGACGATTGGCCGGGCTACGCCGAAAGCCGGCCTGTCCGGGTCGGCAACGGTGCCGCCGACCAGCATCAACTCGACACCTACGGATGGGTACTCGACGCGGCCTGGTTGCTCACGCGAGATGGTCACCGCCTCTACTCCGAGACATGGAGGGCAGTAGCCGGTTTCGCCGATCGCGTAGCCCGACGCTGGCGTGAAGCCGATGCCGGCATCTGGGAGATACGCGACGAACCGAAGCAGCACGTCCATTCGAAACTCATGGCCTGGCTCGCGCTCGACCGAGCACTTCGAATTGCCGATACGCGACGATGCTCGGCTCGACGATGCGAACACTGGCGAACAGAACGCGAAGCAATCGCCGACGAGGTCCGATCTCGAGGGTTCGATCCCGAGACGGGTTGTTACACGCGCAGCTACGGATCCGACGATCTCGATTCCGCCGTTCTCGTCCTGCCCTTCATCGGCATCGAACCGCTCGACTCGCCGCGCGTCCGCGCCACGATCGACGCCATCGCACGTGAGCTCGACGCCGGCGGCCCGCTCCTTTACCGCTACCCGCCCGGACGCGACGGACTACCCGGCACCGAGGGCGCATTCGTGCCCTGCGCGTTCTGGCTCGTACAGGCCCTCGCACAGACCGGCCGCATCACCGAAGCGACCGATCGTCTCGATGCGCTCGTTCAACTCGCGACACCGCTCGGCCTGTACGCCGAGGAGCTGGATCCCACCAGCGGCGCCCACCTCGGCAACTACCCGCAGGCGCTCACGCACGCGGCGTTCGTCCGAGCTGCGCTCACGCTCAGAGACAACACACGCCATTCCCCCGACGAACCAGGCTCCTCCCCGGCTCAGACACTCGACTTCAACGGCATGACGTAGCGGTCGACATGGTCGAAGTTACGAATCCGGAGCTCGTCAACGACGCGAGCCTCGCCGTCGGTGAGCGGCAGGTCGGATGCGTACGTCGGACGTCGTCGTAACCCGGACGGCGGATTCGTGGTTTCAGTATCTCTCAACGCGCCGGCGCTCAGATCGGACAACTCCGCCGACATCGAGTTCGCCGGAACGCGTCGCGCAGTCGATGCCTTCCGGCGCGCTCTCGCGCACTTTCCCGATCGGGTACCAACTACCCACACCGACCGGTGATGCCGCCGGCGGACGGACGATGCCCGCAATTGGATTCGTGCGACAGCCTCAGAGCGGGCGGTCTCCGACGCGATGACGACCCCCGTCGAAACGGGGGCCGTCATCCGTGCGCTGCTGTTCGGGGTCAACAGCCCGGGCCGCGGGTTACGACGTAGCGCGTCGTCACTCCGTTGATTCCCCAGTTGAAATAGATGTGCGTGTGAAGCCCCCGGCCCTTCTCCTAAACGCCCGCAGATTCAGGCACAAGCAGGACCTCGGGTCAGCACGAACTTCGTGGTCACTCCGCTGATCGTCCAGCTGAAGTAGATGTGGGTGTGCAAGCCCGACTTCAGACTGAGCGAGCGCGTGAGATCCGCGAAGTGCATGGTCTTCCCCGTGGGCGCGACCGTCGTGTAGGAACCGGTCCCGAGCGTGCCCCGACCCGTCTGGTTGACGCGCCAATGAATGATCGTCCCCACCGGGAAGTAGTTGTACCCGATGTGGATCGTGGTGCAGTGCTTCAAGTCCAGCTCGAAGATGTTCGGGGCGTGCCCGCCACCACCGCCGATGACCGAGCTTCCACAGCCGTTGCATTGGATGGTTTCAGCCAGCTTGGCACTGTCCGTTTCGAGGATCGTCCACGGCGGGGACGGCGGCACTTTGAAGCTGCTGTGTGTCGGGCAACAGTTCGCCATCGCCGCGGTGACGCCTTGTGCCGTACCCGCGGCCGTGACCGTGAACGGCGGTGAGACTGGCGCACCGCCCAAGTTCGGCAGGGACATGAAGTCGTAGTAGGTGGCGAAGTTGCCCGCACCGGTCAGCGCGAGGATGCCGCCACCGTTGTCCAAGAAGGTCGCGAAGTCGGCCTTCCGGGCATTGATCTTGGCTTCCCCGGCCGGGGTGTTGTCACATCCGCCACAGGACGAATCCGAAGCGGTGATGATCGCGGACCACAACGGTACGTTGCCTGCGCCGACGAACTTCGTCGTGGCGAACGCCGGGCTCGTTGGGTCCACGGTCGTGACCGCGGGCTCGCCGCCGATGTTCGTCACTGCCACGGGAACCTGAGTGCCCTGGTCGAGCGCGAGAATCGGCTTGGTCGAGCCGTTCCTCACCTTGTTCAGGACGATCCGCATGTAGTTGCACTCGTCGGTACTTCCGGACGCGCAGTGAAAATCCATGTCGTGTCCGGTGGCCGCGAAGTTCCCGGCCGTGGCTGCGTGGGCGGCTGGTGCCGTCGCTAGAGCGATGCCACCTCCCGCTCCCGCTGAGATGACCGCAATGAGCGCGGTCAACAGTCGTCGCAATCTCAGTCGTCGCATTCTCAGTCGTCGCATTCTCAATGTGAACCTCTCTCCGCCAAGGGCTCCCCGATCGAGCTGTTTGCGCGACGAAAAAGCCCTCCCCTGATGTCGGCTGTCCCGCAAAGCCCCGCAAGGGCCGACCGACCCGGTTCTACTCGGCGGTACAAGTGCTGGCAAGGAAATCTTTACGAGCCAGACGGAAGGAACGAGGGCTGGGACGTGGGCCAGACGCGGGGACAAACCTGGTGACAAATCTCATGATGCGCTGACGCCGCTGGGGAAGAGGGTAGTTGCGTTCGCTCGTCCTTCGGATATCCGTTGTGCGGCTGGATCGAACGACGGTGGTGGATACGAAGGATCAACCGCGACCCTCGATCGGGGAGCCGGATGCGATCGGTCGAGCCGAGATCGTGCTCCGCGCCGAACTGTCGGACAAAGCGACGCGCAACGAAGGCGCCGCTTTCGTCGTATGCCAACGGCAACGTGCGGAGCTGCGACATGGGAAGCCTTCTGATCGAACGCCACCCGAGACGAGCCGTCCTGCGTTCGGCGGTCCGTACTTGTGTTCGCTACTCGCTCTCTACGAACGCCGCTGCCTGGACGTTCACCGGCTCGGTGTTTCGCACACAGACTGCGGAGGTGCCAAACAAAAGTCCGTTGCCGTAATCGAGTGTGGTGTTCGGAGAGCGTGGCCGTCGGAAGTGACGCCGATTTCATCGAGACGGCGCGGTGGGAGGAGGCATGGACGCGCGGGTGCTTGATGGCGCACCCCCCGCCGGGGATCCTCACGCGCTGCGGACCGCTCCTGCGGTAGCCGTTCGGACGGTGCACTGGGCTGGACCGAGACCTCGACGACGTCACACGGCGCGATCGACGGCGCGGTTCGCTCAGGCGAACGGGCGGCCGCCGAGTTTCTCGATCACTCCTGAGCAGCGAGACGCGCAGGTTCAGTAGTAGCCGCCGGGGGTTGCGGGGGAAGTCGCAGGCGGACTCGTCACGGGCGGACTCGTCACGGCCGGACTCGTTGCCGGCGGCATCGTCGCGGGCGGCATCGTTCCGGAAGGCATCGTCACCGGCGGCGTCGTCACGGGCGGCGCGGTTGCCGGCGGCGTGGCGGCGGTCTTGCTCGCCACCTTGGCGACGTGCCACGTCCCACCGAAGCTGGAGATGCCTTCGCCGTTGGTGTCGCCGGGCGCCGAGTCCTTCGAGAAGCGATACAGCGGAGAGCCCTTCTCGGTGACCTGCAAGACGGAGGCCGCCGACGTGGTTCCGAGTCCTGTCACGCCCTTAGCGCCCATCGCCGTCATCATGCCGGACGGCAACAACAGCGGCGGCCAGAAGGTCGCGCACTGGCCCGTGCAGGGTACCGGCTTACCCGCATTCGTCAACGTGTAGAGCGTCATGCCCTTGGCGTCGACGAGTATGGAACCGAGCGTCGAAGTCTTCGTCGTCAGCACGACCGGTGCCGACGACGCGACGTGCAGCGTGGTCGAGGTAGTCGCGGGCGGCGGCGCGACAGGCGACACTTTTGCCGTCGACGATCCGCAGGCGGCGAGAACGATCAAGGCCGAGACTCCGAGCGCCAGCGACGCGCCGACGCCGAACTTCTTGTGCGCGAACTTCATCTGCTTCATGTGTATCGCCACCGATCGTCCTCGTCGACGTTTCGTCGAATTGCCGCCTAGCTAGATACGGACAACGACCCCCAGCGGTTCACTTCGCCGTATACGCGATCGACACCACCCGCCCCGGGCCGGACCGCGTCACAGTCCGACCCGACATCCCCAACAAGCCAGTCAGCCTCGCGGCGCCGACCGGCACCGGCAAGACGTCGTCTCGGACATTCGCGCGTTCGAGCCGAAGACTTCCAGCGAGCGGTTCGAGACGAGCTGCTCGTGGCATTTCATACAAAGGAGGAGCCAAACGAGGACCGCTAGCGTGCCTGGACTGTGCCGCTCTTCGACTGGCTGTTCCGCGATCGCCAAACGGGACGGATCACCGTCGCGCAGTTCCCGAACTTCCCGTTGTGGGTCTTCCTCATTGCTGTCGCGTTGCGGTGGATCGTGCGCCGAGGCACTCCTGCCCGCACAACTGTCGAATGGATCGGCCAGACGGCGCTGGCCTGGTGGGCGCTCGATGAGGTGTTCCGGGGTGTAAACCCCTGGCGACGGCTCCTCGGTCTCGGAGGCTGCGCGTTCGCGGTGGCCGGACTTGCGTCGTTGCTGCGCTCACTGTGAGCGGCTTCGGCGAGCCTGACGTGCCCTTCTTGACAGGTTCGTTCGCCCCAACCAATGGGCACTGTGCAGGTGTCACGGCTTCGACAGCACGGGCTGGTGTGCACGATCCCATTGGCATCATCCTCCTCGTGGTGGTGGCAATTCTGATCCTCGTCGCGATGCGGTAGCAGCTCCCGCTCGCCTGGGCGCGATGGATGCATGGCGATCCCTACGAGCTACGGCGCCGACATTGATCACCCAATTCGGGGCACGAGCGCGCCGATCAGGACGTGAGCCGATCGGCAAATGTTTCGCGGCCGAAAATTGTGGCGCCGACTCGACGCGTGGAACGGCCTCTAGCATCCCGTCAGGTGGTGTCGATCATTCCGAAGATTCGGGCACGAGAACGGACGTCGCCCTGATGATCCGAGCGCACACGTTGTCGTTGCTGGCTGTTGTCATGTTGGCCGCCGCGTGCGCGGGCGCGCGCACACCCACTGCGGGAACCGCGACGAGCCCGTCAGCGACGGCCGTGGCAGACGCTCAGCGTCGAGTTCTCGCAGCGCGCTACTTGGCGATCGCTATGGCCGGCAACCGAGGTCTCGACAGGGCGTTCCATGGGCTCGACGGGCCAGACCACGCCGATCTCGTTGCGGCCCGAGCCGATCTCCACGACGCCGCCGCCACGGAGCACCGGTTCGATCGCAGCTTGCTCGCCATCGTCTTTCCGTCAGCGATCGAGGCAACTGCCCACGCGGTGGTCGGCGTCAACGAAGCGCGGGCGATCCTCACCTCGAAAGCGGCCGTTTCGGCCTCGCTCCAGCAACTGCGTCGCTACGAGCAGCAACTCTCAGCGGCCAACGAGGCTGTCGTTCAGCAAGTCAGGATCCTCCGAACGCAACTTGGGCTTCCTCCCGCCGAAACAGGGTGATTCTGACCTCGCTCATTCCCGGAACCTCGCTCGTTCATCGCGACGATGCGAACGGTGAAGGGTCGCGAGTTCGACCCCGTGCACTTGCGGAGATTGCTCCATACCCGCGGTCGACATGACAGCCAACCGTGCCTGACGAGGTCAGTAGTAGCCGCCGCCGTTCGAAGCGGTGGAAGTGGGTGGGGATTGGCCCGGGACCGCCGTAGTCGGAGTCGGGGATTGGCCCGCGGGCGTCTTGGTTGTACCGGTCGTGGATCCCCCGCAAGCGGCCAACGTCAGGACGGCGACCGCGCCCAACGCAACCAGACGAGGGGTGCCGAACCGCGCGAACCATCCGCGCTGATGACGCATGCGACCTCCTCCGAACCAAGCGCGATGTACTACGGCCGGTAGGCCCGGAAGGTTCAACCTTGCGGCGACCGAGGCTTCGCCGTCACTCGTGGTACGAGAGGACGAGGTCGATGCTGTCGTCGCAGTACGCCACGGACTCCCGTCCGATCTCCACCCTGAGATCTGCCCCCGCTGCGATGTCAACGTTCACGAAGCCGGGCAATCTCGGCGCGCGGTGCCTGTCCGGACGCGCGCCTCGTCGATCCATGCGAGGCTCAGGTCCGCTCTGTGGCAGCTTGGGCGCGTACTGTCAGCAGCCGCGCTTTCGCGCTCGGTCTGGTCCATGATTGTCACGCCGGGCTGACTGTCACGACGGTCGATGAGCGTCACGACGGCGTTAGCTCGGCAACGGTGGTATCCTGTTTCCTGCGAAGGGGAGTAGTCCCGTTTGCCGGTGGGTCGACATGCTGGGCGATAGCCCCGGCCCCCGGGCTCGCTTCCAGCGAGTGGGCGAGACCTTCGATCGGTATCCCTTGTGGGTGCCTGGTCGAGGTCGTCTCATTCGCCTTCCTCCAGGTGCCGAAGCTGTTCCTGGAGGCTTCCATGCAGGCGACGACCTCGAGAGCCGGGGCGAAGATCGCGGTGGCGCTTGCCGTCGCCGCCCCGGCGATACTGGTGCGGTTTGGAGGCATGAGTCTCGGTCCCGAGGCCGAGGTGTTCATCTTTGGGGTCGCGGTTGTGGCAACCGCGTTTTTGTTGGCGTGGGCCGCGGAGGCCGCGCAGGTGGATATCTCGGGAAGTTTGGCAACCGCCGTTCTGGCGTTGATCGCAGTGCTGCCGGAGTACGCGGTCGATCTCTATTTCTCGTACAGCGCCGGCCACGACCCGACACGCGCGCAGTACGCGGCCGCGAATATGACCGGCTCCAACCGGCTGCTCATCGGGATTGGCTGGCCGTTAGTGGCGTTTGTCGCCTTCGCCGCCTATCGCAGGAGCCGGAACGGCTCGGTCGCGAGCGATTCGGATGCCAACGCCGACGCGTCCGTGACCGCTGATGAGATCCGTCTGGCGCCTGTACGGCGCGTCGATGTGGGGTTCCTCGCCATCGCGTGCATCTACGCGTTTGTCGTGCCAATCACGCGCACTCTTGCTTGGTACGACTCGGTTGTGTTGTTGAGCTTGTTCGGCCTGTATTTGTGGCGTGTCTCCAAGGAACCGCAATCCGAGCCCGAACTCATCGGTGTGTCCGCGACGCTAGGAGCGCTGCCGCGCCGGAAACGCCGCACGATTGTGCCGCTGCTCTTTCTCGCCGCGGCGGGGATCGTCCTCGTCTGCGCGGAGCCGTTCGCGAACGGACTTGTCGGCACGGGCGAGCGCCTCGGTATCGACCAATTCCTGTTGGTGCAATGGCTTGCACCGCTCGCGTCTGAGGCGCCGGAGCTCATCGTCGCCGGTCTGTTCGCCTGGCGCCTGCGTGGCGGCGACGCACTCGGCACGCTGTTGTCGTCGAAGGTGAATCAATGGACGCTGCTTGTGGGCAGCCTGCCGCTTGCTTACCTCATCGGCGGCGGCGGTCACGGCCTCCACCTTGATGCGCGCCAGACCGAGGAGTTCTTCCTCACCTCGGCCCAAGCGTTGCTGGCCTTGGCCGTGGTGATCAATCTGCGCTTCAGCCGTCGCGAAGCGATCGCGCTCTTCGCATTGTTCGTCCTGCAGTTCCCGTTCCCGTCGACAGCCGTGCGGCTCGCGTTCTCTGCGGCGTACATCGTCGCCGCGCTCACGATCCTGGTGATTCGTCGAGCAGATATTTGGCCCGTGGTGCGCGCCATCACGAGCACTCCTCGAGCGGCCGCACTGACGACCAAGGAGGATCGTTGACCGAGTTCATGCTCGTCGCCCGAGTCGTGCTTGGCGCATTGCTCGGCTACATCATTGGTTGGGAACGCGAATATCGTGGCTCCGCCGCGGGCGATCGAACCTTTTCCCTCGTAGCACTTGGCGCCACTGCCTTCACGGCACTCGGCGTCGAGAACTTCCCCGCGACTGCCGAGAAACTCATTGCCGGCGTAGTCACGGGTGTCGGCTTCCTCGGGGCCGGACTCATCCTCAAAGGTAACGGCGGTCAGGTTGTCGGGTTGACAACCGCAGCGTCGCTGTGGGCGGTGGCAGCGCTCGGCGTCGTTGCCGGTGCCGGTGAATACGTCATGGCTCTCTGCCTGACCGCACTCGTCGTGCTCATTCTCGAATCGCACAACTTGCCCGTCCTGCGCCGAGCTGCCCGCGCCGGCAATCACGACCAACGCGCAAACTTGGAGGAGTAATGACGCATCCGAGGCGGCTGGGACAAACGCGGCGTCAGAGCGGCGGCACGCTGAAGACCCCATCGTCGAATGTCGACGCTGTCAGCTCAGGCGCCGGTCCAACATCCCATGATCACACCGGCGACTCCGGCGGACATATCGCTTCGCGATGCGATGGGCTTGCCGAATCGAGCCGGCAAACGCGACACGTCGACAAGGAGCACTCGATAGTCCTTCCGTACCACCGCGGACCCGTTGCGCGCGGCGCCATCGGAGATCGGCCGTCGCCGCATCGAAGTCGCGGCGCTGCGCACGGGGCGTACCGATGTTTTACCGTTCGATTGCATTCCGCTGTGGTCTCATCTGAGCGCGGCGCACCTCCTCTTAGGGCTGGCTCCCGCGGGAGGAGGTTGCGCCGCGCCGTCGCGTCACGCCCCGGTTCGACGGTTGATCGTCGGTACGCCGGGTACCAGAGTGGTCTGGCCGGACAGCCCGGCCAGGTCGTTCGGCCGTGTAGTTCAAACCGCGTGCTCCGCGGCTGGACTTCGAGTCGCGTGGCGCTGCGGTATTCAGCACCGGCGTGTACCGTCCTCTTCAATGGCGCGAGGAGACGCAGAGGCTGTCGTGTTCCGCGCCGCTGAGATCATCGCGGGCAAGTGGGATGTTCGGTGGAAGCGGCGATCGACAGGCTGACCGAACGGGCGGCCGAGGTAACCAGGACCGTTCCCGACGCGTCAACTGCAAAGTGAGCCACCCATCGGCCTACGCTCCCGCAAGTTGGATCGCACTCGTGGCCAAGCCTTGGTCTTGAGGATGTGCGCAGCGGTGTCCAGGTGAGCGACCAAGCAGGCTGTGCT
>JAODBI010000040.1 GCA_025463875.1 Actinomycetes bacterium | reverse complement strand
GATGCGCGCCCAGTGGCGCGCGGAGCAGGAATCAGCCGCGGCCGACGCGGCCGCACAGTGGCGGCACACCCGCAGTCTCACCGACTGGTTGCGCGCCCGGATGCACGCGGGCGACCGGATCGCGGTGACAGTCGCGTCGCAGTTCTTCGTCGGACTCGTCGACGAGGTGGGCGACGACCTGCTCGCCCTGCGGTGCGGGTTCGGGCGCGTCGAGATCCAGCTCAGCGTGGTCATCCCGATCGCGATCGAGTTCGTCGAGCACGCGACGGAAGGCGGTCGGCGCGCGCCGGGCGGTCGTACGTTTCACGCGACTCTCGTCGCGCGTGACACCCAGCGCGACGTGAGCGTCGGAACGATGCTGCAACCCGAGGGTGTCGACGGCACACTGCTCGTCGGACGCGACTTCGTCTCGGTAGTCAACCGCGCGAATGTCGAGACGGTCGTTCCCGTCGCGCACGTCGCCTGGGTGACGGTCGCGCGCCACTAGGCGACGCGCGGCTCAGGCCCCGCAGACGCTCAGGCCGTACGCCTTCAACGCGGCGTTCGCAACATTCGAGGCGTCCTGCAGCTTCGCCTGGACTCGTTGACCCACAGCCTGGTCGTTGGCACGAAGAACGGGGCGCCGGCGCGGAGGTTCCCTCGTCTTATCGGCTGCGCCCGGCGCTTCGAAGAGGTCTCAGCGGGGAGCGTCGAAGAGCTGGCGCAGGGCCCGCGAGAGGTTGAGTTGAGGCACGGTGATGTGGAACTCGTCGGCCAGGACCGTGCCCGTGACGGCGAGGCTCGGATAGTTGCGGCTCCGGAGCCGGTCGACCATCCGCTCCGTGTCGGCAACCATGTCGATGTAGCGCAGCGCGGCTGCGGCCCGTTCCTCGGCGGGCAGCGGGCTCGCCTCGCGCTGGCGTCCGTCGTGGTCCTCGAACGCGCCGACCGCGAAGAACGCGCTGGCCGGGAGGTCGGCGTGCGTCGCGGCGTAGCGCGCTTCGTGGTCGAACATCATGTCGCCGTGCCACCACAACGACGGGCTGCCGATCGCGTAGCGCCGGAACGTCTCCGGTTCGGTGAGCATCACGTACGTGCCGAACAGTCCGCCCATCGAGTGTCCGAAGTAGGTGGCGTCGTCGGCGACGCGGTAGCGCGCCTGCACCCACGGTTGGAGCTCCTCGCGTATGAAGGCGAGGAACTGCGGGGCACCGCCCATCACGGAGAAGCTGGGGAAGTACTTCTCGAACGCGCGGTCGACGGTGGGGGTGAAGTCGCGGACGCGCACCACGGTCGTGTCCGCGAGGCCGCCCATGCGGTAGCCGATGCCGACGACGAGGATGGGCGGCAGATGCGCGGAGAGCTGCATGAAACGCACCGTCTCGACCGCCGATCCGAACATCCCGTTCGCGTCGGTTACGTACAGCACGACGGGCGGAGGCGCGTCGGCGGCGATGCCACAGTGGCCGACGAAGATCTTGAACTCGTCGCCCACGTGCTCGGAGCGGAGGTAGTGCACCTCGGTGTCGGCGAGCGGTGACTGATCGTTGTCGAATCCACTCACCGTGGGTTTCCTCGTGCTCGTCGGTCAGCCCCGGGTCAGCTTCTCGCTGATCTCCCACAAGCGGGTCGCGGCGGCTTCGTCGAGGGCGTGCGCCGCCGGCTTCACGGCTTTGCCCTTGACGAAGTAGAGGCCGGTGAGCCCGGCGACGTCGGGCGAGGTCGCAAGATAGATCGAGGTGAGCGCACCCTTCTCGGACGAGATCGCGAAGGGCCGGATCAGCGGCATGCCGATCGTACCGAGGACGCCGATGTCGCCCTCGCGCCCGAAGTTACTGCCGACGAAACCGGGGTGCAGCGCGTTCGCGGTGAGGGCGTCGGGGTCCGACCGGCGTGCGAGCTCCCGCGTGAACAGCACGTTCATGAGCTTCGTCGCGGAGTAGACGGCGAAGCCGCGGTACCGGCGCCGTTCCCAGTCGAGATCGTCGAAGTCGAGTCCCCGGGCCCTCGTGTGCGCGTACGACGACACGTTGATGACGCGCGCGGGCGCACCGTTCGCGAGGACGTCGTGCAGCAGGTTCGTCAGGAGGAAGTGGCTGAGGTGGTTGACCTGGAACTGCGTCTCGTGCCCGTCGACCGTCGTCTCGCGCTTGCGCAGCACGAGGCCGGCGTTGTTGAGGAGGATGTCGACGCGGTCGTGCTTCGTCGTGAACATGTCGACGAACTGGTGCACCGTTGCGAACGACGCGAGATCGATCGGGATCGTCTCGACCCGCCCGCGTGCGTCGGCCCGCGTCTCGATCTCGGTGAGCGCGGCCGCGGCCTTGGCGGGGTTGCGCGCCGCGATCACAACGTGCGCGCCCTCGCGCGCGATGCCGACCGCGGCCTCTTTGCCGATCCCGCTGTTGCCGCCGGTGACGATCGCGACCTTGCCGGTCAGGTCACTCACGCCGAGACCTTCACGATTGCGCTTTCTCGGACGCGCTGGGCGAGCGGTCCTCGCCCGGTTGCGCCTTCACCCACGCGATCAGCTCGTCGCGGTGGAAACGGATCTCGCGCCCGCCGGGGAACCGGTGCGCGGGGATACGACCTTCCCGCACCATGCGGCGCAGATACTCCACGTGCACGTGGAGGAGTTCGGCGGCCAGCGCGGTCGTGAGGATTTCGGGGTAGCGGCTGGCCGCGGCGGGCGTCTCACCGTCGGGCATGGTCGTGACGTTAGTCGTCATATGGCACAACTTCGAGCTATCTGCGACACACGCCCACGCCTGTGACCTCGCGCACCGAGCGTCAAGGTCGTGGGCGGGGGCACCGATACTCGAACGGGCGAGAACTGGAGATTGCAATGCAACTTGTGCTCCTCGCGGTAGTCGTGGCGGTGGGATTCGCCGGGTATCGAGAAGCGGAGAAGTTCGAGCGCCAGACGGGCAAGGGTCCGTGGGGTGGTTCGGCGATCCTCTGGGGCATCGTGTGCTTCCTGCTCGGCCTCATCGGCTTACTCCTGCTCTACATCGCCGAGCGGAACACGAAGAAGCAGGTGCGGGCGAACGCGATGTGGCCGCCGTCGCAGTACGGCGCGCCACCGGCATACGGAACTTCCGCGTACGGAGACCCTCCTGCGCCGGCCGCCGGGCAGTGGGCACCGCCCCCGCCGCCGTCGGGTCAGTGGGCTGCGCCCTCGGCGCCGAGTATTCCTCCCGGGCCACCTCGTCCGAACGTCGGCGGCACCGACATCATCCCGGGCCCGCACTGAGGTCGGGTCGCGCGATTGCGGTTCGGGGCCGGCAAAGTTCAGGAGCGCGGAGTGACGACGTACAGATCCGCGCCGGGCACCGCGCCCGATTCGGGACCGCGGCGGCCGTGCCACGCGCCTTCTTCGGACGCGACGATCGACAGCCCGGCCGCGTCGATCATCGAGCGCACGAGCGTGTCGTCGAACGCGAGTGACCAGCCTTCGCGGTCGGGGCGATTGGTGTAGACGCCGGGCGACGACTCGACGTACTCGCGCCTGCCGTTGCGCGGGTTGCGGTCGAGCTCGGTGATCGCCATGAAGTTGACGAGCGCCGGCCGTCCGGCAACGAGCGTGCGCGCGATCTCGCGCAGGTAGTTCTCGATCCCGGGCTGCGCGATGTGCATGAACACGCCGTACGCGCAGACGAGGTCGAACGCGTCGTCCGCGTACGGGAAGCGAACTTTCGACGCGGTCTGGCGGCCCTTCGGTCGGTAGCGCGGATTCGCGACGTCGAGCAGATCGAAGCGGAAGTTGGGGAGCCGCGGCGCGAGATTCGCGTTCAACCAGTCGATCGCCTCGGGGCTCACGTCGAAGCCCGCGTACGAACCGTCGGGACCCAGACGCGATGCGAGGTCGTAGGCGAGCCAACCGACGCCGCAGCCGATCTCCAGGACGCGAGAGTGCGGCTCGAGGCCGTAGCGCTCCAACAGCGCCACTTGGTTGCGGCGCCGGCCTTCGAGACCTTCGGGCTTGCGCCCGAGCCCGATCGGGTGGTCGACGTCATCAGGGGTCGGAAGCTGCTGGGCGGCCGGATTCATGGCAACACCTTCCCCTACGGAACATCGTGCGCGCCACCGTCCCGTGGAGCGCTGACACCCGCGGTACCAGTTTGTCCCGGGTTGTTGGATGCGTGACCGCGAACATGGCGGAAAACAGAGGCGCGTCTGCTTGCATGCCCGCAGCTACGGACAGCTGCGAGTTGGCGGGATGGGGAGCCGGTGGGGACCGCGCAGGAAACGGTGGTGAATCGGACGCGGCGCGGGTTCAGCTCCCGGGTCTCGACGGGCCACGTCGTGATGGTGTTGGCGGGTGCGCTCGGCGTCTTGCTCACCTTGAGCGTGCTGCGTTCGGCCGACAACACGCGGCCCGTGCTCGTGGCCGCGCACGACCTTGCGCCGGGAACCGTGATCAGTGACGCGACAGTCGACGTGTCGCGAGTGCACGTCGAGGCGTCGGTGCTCGCCACGTTGTTCGATGCCGACGAAGTGTCAGCGCTTCGGGGTCGCATCATCACGACGACGGTGCGTCAGGGCGAACTGATTGCACGCGGCGTCGTGAGCTCGGTCGACGCGCGAACCTCGATGCGGGTCATGAGCTTCTCGATCGCGCGCGCCCGCGCCGTCGGCGGAAAGCTCTCGATCGGCGATCGGGTCGACGTCCTCGCAGTCGACCACGATTCCGGCACGGCGCGCTACGTCCTGACGAACACGCAGCTCGTCGCGATCGAAGGTCGCAGTGGCGGTGCGTTGTCCGGTGCGTCGGACGATGTCACGATCACGCTCGTCGTCGACCGCACCACCGCGCCGAAGCTCGCCGCCGCGATCGACGCGGGCACGGTGACGCTCGTCCGATCGACCGGCGCGCCGCCGACCGACGAACACGTTGACGCGGCCCCGGGCTCACCGGTGTCGCCGTGAGAGAGCCCGAGGTCGCGCTCGCCTTCACGGCCGACGTCTGGGTCGAGGAGCTGCACCGGCATCTGACCGACCACGGGGGTGCGCGGGTTCGCACGCTCCTCGTCGAGGCCGACGGTGCACTCGAGGAGTCGTACGACGTCCTGGTGGCCGGGCATCGCTGGCCCGCGTTGACGCGGGCTCTCGTCGCGGACGTGCGTGCCGGCGGACGAGCGGTGCTCGGTGTGCACGATCGTGAGGAGCTCGCAAGCCGCGATCACCTCATCGCGCTCGGGGTCGACGCGCTCGTCGAGTCGGATGCGGGACCCGAGGCGTTCGTACGCGCGATCACCTCGGTCGCGGGTCGTCGGAGCGACCCTTCGACACCTCTCGTCGTCACTGCGTCCCGCACCGGAAGGCTCGTCACCGTCGGTGGCCCGCCCGGAGTCGGTCGTACCGAGATCGCGGTCGAGCTTGCGCTCGGGCTCAGCCGGCGGATGAGTGCCGTTCTCGTCGACGTCGACGACGTTGCACCTGCGGTCGCGCCGAGGCTGCACCTGCCGCTCGAACCGAATCTCAGGACGGCGATCGATGCCGTCGAGCACGGGCGGGGCGACCTCGACCGCTGCGTCGTCGCGGAGCCGAGGTCGCACTTACGCGTCGTCACCGGACTGCCGAATGCGAGCGCGTGGGCGCAGGTGCGGCCGGGCGAGATCGTGCGGGTCGTCGAGCGTCTCGCCGACGCCAGCTCGGTCGTCGTGGTCGACGGCGCGGGAATGCTCGAGGATGTCGGTACCGCGTCAATCCGAACTCGGTTCGCCACCGCGCGCACGATGGTGAGCGAGGCCGACATCGTCGTCGCAGTGTGCGACGCCTCACCGCCGGGCGTTGGCCGATTGCTCGGGTGGGCGGTCGAGGTGTTCGCGTTGGCGCCCCAGGTTCCGCTGTTGGTCGCGGTGAACCGGGCGCCCGCCGCCCGGTTCCGCCGCGCCGAGCTCTACGAGGAGATCACGACGTCTCTGCCGACCATCGGCGTCGTCTTCATACCCAACGACGCGCGCGTCGGCGACGCGGCCTGGAACGGAACGACGGTGCACCGGGGCGGGTTCACACGCGCGGTCGGCGAGCTCGCCCGCCAGGTCGCGGAGCATCCCGGAGTCGTCACCGGCGACGCGTCGTTCGAAAGAGTGTCGTGACGACGCGTACCGACGCCTACGACATCATCCGCCGCGACGCGATCACCGGGATCGAACGGCGCCGGATCCAGCCGGCCGCGCAGATCGGTGAGGTGCAGGTCGAGATCGAGCGAGCGGTCGACGACTATCAGCGCCGTGCCCGCCTGGGTGACGAGGTCCCGCTCGGCGATCCGCCCGAGATGGCGCGCCGGGTCCTGCGTTCGATCGCGGAGTTGGGTCCGCTGAGCGAGCTTCTCGCGCGCCGGGACGTCGAGGAGGTGTTCGTCGAGGGCGCGCGGGTGACGTATCTCGATGCCGACGGTCGGCTGCACGGCCTGACCGAGCCGACGACCGAAGGAGAGAACCGCCAGATCGTCGACCGCCTGCTCGCCGCGACCGAGCGTCAACTGAATGCGAAGCATCCGCTCGTGCAGGCGCGCGTGCTCGACGGCACCGCCCGATTGACTGCGGCGATCGAGCCCGTCGCCGATCGCTTGTCGGCCACGGTCCGGCGGTACACGGTGCGGGACGTCACGCTCGATGCGCTCGTGGCTCGCGACGCGTTGACGGTACAGGCTGCCGACTTCTTGTGGGCGGTGATGCAACTCCGAAGCCGGATCGCGGTCTCGGGCGAGCCGGGCGCGGGCAAGACGACGCTGGCGGCCGCGCTGCTGTCGGCCGTGCCGACATCGCATTGCATCCGCAGCTGCGAGGAGATCCGGGAGTTGGCGGTCCCGGTGTTGCACGGCGGCTACTACGAGGTGCGACCCGAAGGCCTCGACGGCACCGGCGAGATCAGTCTGCGCGATCTCGTGAAATTCGTGCTTGCACCGAGTATTGTAGCATCGCGGAGGTGGCGAAGGACCAGGCGCTTCCACAACACGCTGCGATGTACTTGCGCATCTCGCAGGACCGTGACGGCGAGAGTCTGGCGATTGAGCGGCAACGGGAATTGTTGGAGAAGAAGGCTGCAGACCTCGGCTGGCGTGTCGGGACCGAGTACGTGGACAGAGACCTCTCGGCGTACTCGCGCAAGCGACGTCCGGGGTGGGAACAGTTGCTGGTCGATACTCGTCTCGGCACTATCGACGGGCTCCTCGCTGTCGATCAGGATCGGTTGCTCCGTCGAGTCTCAGACGTTGTTCGTCTGATCGAAGCCACAGAGGAACGGCACACGCCGGTTTTGCTGTTGTCGGGTGAGATCGACACGACCACCGCGGATGGAAAGCTACGGGCGCATATCTTGGCGAGCGTGGCTCAACACGAATCCGGCAAGAAGTCGGAACGTGAACGGCGACAACGTGATCAAGCCGCGGCGATGGGCTTGTATCAGGGTGGCCGGCGGCCATTCGGATACGAGAGAGATGGTGTCACCATCCGAAAGGATGAGGCGAAGGTCGTCCGCGAGATCGCCAAGCGCTACATCAAGGGCGACTCCCTGTACTCCATTGCGGTGGACCTGAACGAACGTGGCGTGAAACCGACCGGCTCGCCCGAATGGAGAGTCACGACACTCCGATCCCTTATCGGGTCACCACGCTTGGCCGGATTGCGGGTGCACCGCGGCGAAATCGTCGGCTCGGCGGAGTGGAAGCCGATCCTCACGCTCGAACAACACGGAGCGATCGTGGAACGTCTCCGCGACGTTCGGCGAACTCGACGAGGACGACCGGAAACTGCGCTCTTGAGCAACATTCTTCGATGTGGCCTTTGCGCCTGCGGGATGGTGTCTGGCACTCGCAGACTGGCCAGTGGCAACACCGGCAAGCGCTACGCGTGTTTCAAGGCTCCGGGTCATGCCGGGTGTGGACGCATGGCGATTGAAGCGACGAGGACCGACGCCTATGTGACGGAGTTGGTGCTCGCAGCGCTCGACGAGTCTGACGTTCCGAAGCCGGTCGACACGAGCCGATCTCGTGATGCCGAACTGGCGGACATTGCTGAACGAGAACAGACCCTCGCCCACATGTACGCGAGCGGAGATCTCACGCAAGGGGAATGGACCGAGGCGCGCCGAACACTTAGGGCACGCAAGTCAGCTCTCGGCACTCATCGAGAGGTCCAGAAGCCGCCCGCGATCCTGTGGGGCCGCAAGAGCGTCCGAAAAGCATGGCCGGATCTCTCTCAGGCGGAACGGCGTGAGGTCGTCTCGTTCGTCATCGAATCGATAGAGGTGCTTCCGGCGTCGTCCTCACGTTGGGACGCCTCCCGTCTCACCGATCCGATCTGGAGGATCTGAGCGATTCTTCGCAACGCGTCCGAATCGGCGACATGGTCGGGGAGTCCTTGAGCTCGGCGTGACCTCTTGACGATTCCTGCGAGCTCGCTGCCAGTCCGCTGGGCGCTACTTGCCACCCGCTCGCCGCCGGGAGGTCCGGAATCGCGGCCAGCGTCGTCCCGATTGCGGTCGCACCTGCCTTGTTTGCGAGCTGGGTCAGTCTCAACGAATTGCTCCCGGCTCGAGAGCTCATCTTCGTTCATGCAAGGGATAAGCGCGCGTTCGCTGTCGAACGCGACGAGAAGTCTGCGAGTTTTTCTCCCGCCTCGTACTTGTTTTACAGATTCGCCGTTCCCTGAGGGAGCGGACCGATCGGACCTGTGAGCACCGTCGTCCGTCGCGTTGACGCTGACGTGTCAATCCTTCGTTCCCGCCCAGCTTTTCCTTGATCGCCACGCTATCTCAGATTATATCTGAGTTCAGATCGGAGTTTCTATGCGTCCCCTTCCGAAGGTCGCGCTCGACACCAGCAGCTGGCTCGTTGAGCACAATCCGCTTCCGGTGCGGGAGTTGTGCGATACGTACGACTCGAGCGGCTTCGATGCTCGCAGCGTGTACGTCGAGACCTGCTGGCTGCCGATCCTGGGCCCGTCGTGCGTCTTCGCGGCGCGTCGGCTTGCCGCATGGCTCCAGGCCGAGCCGAACGGGTTCGACGTCTCGATGGTCGGGTTGGCGACGAGTCTCGGTCTCGGCTCGGGGGTCGGGCGGCACGCGCCGATCGTGCGGACGTTGACGCGGTTGGTCGACTTCGGCCTGGCGAATGTTTCCGAGAGGTACGCGGTGCGGATGATGTTCCCGCCGTTGTCCGCGCGCCAGATCGTGCGGCTCCCCGATTATCTCGCAGCCGCACACGCCGCCGACCGCACGGTCGCGGGGGTATCTCGATGAGTTTTCGGGCCGGTCTGGTCGGGGAAGCCAGCCGGACCGATGGCCGGTGCGGGGCGGGCAGTG
>JAODBI010000345.1 GCA_025463875.1 Actinomycetes bacterium | reverse complement strand
GCCGAGGTCGCGGCGCGGCTCGCCGCGCGGACCGGCGAGATCGAGGCCCTGGCCGAGCGACTCCGCGCCCGGCGCCGGCTGCAGTCGGAGGCGGCACGGGAGGCCGGACGGCGTCTCGACGGCTTGCGCGCCCGGCGCGCCGCGGCCGAGAAGCAGCTGACGGAACTGCGCGAGCTCGCGAGCAAGCTCGAGGTCGAAGAAGCCGAGATCCGGCTGCGCCTGGAACAGGCGGTCGAGCAGGTCCGGCGCGACTTCGACTGCGAGCCCGATGCCGCGATCGCCGCACCGGTTCCCGAGGTACCCGACGGCAACACCCTCCCGGGCCGCGCGCGCGAGTTGGAGCGCGAGCTGCGGCTCATGGGACCGGTCAACCCGCTCGCGCTCACCGAATACGAAGCGTTGCTCGAACGACACGAGTTCCTGCAGAACCAGCTCGACGACGTCCGGAACACGCGCCGCGAGCTGGCGCGCGTGATCAAGGCCGTCGACGAGGAGATCGTGCGGGTCTTCGACTCGGCCTTCACCGACGTCGCGCGCAACTTCGCGGAGCTGTTCTCGATGCTGTTCCCGGGCGGGTCGGGACGCCTGGTGCTGACGCAACCCGACGACCTGTTGAACAGCGGCATCGAGATGGAAGCGCGGCCGTCGGGAAAGACGGTGCGCCGACTGTCGCTGCTCTCCGGCGGCGAGCGCTCGCTGTGCGCGCTGGCCTATCTCTTCTCGGTGTTCCGGGCGCGGCCCTCGCCGTTCTATTTGATGGACGAGGTCGAAGCCGCGCTCGACGACGTCAACCTCCACCGATTCCTCGACCTGATCCACGAGTTCCGCAACGAGGCTCAGCTGCTCGTCGTGTCGCACCAGAAGCGCACGATGGAGGCGGCCGACGTGCTCTACGGCGTGTCGATGCCTCCCGGCGGGTCGAGCCGGGTCGTCACCCAGCGGATGCGCGACCTGAACTTCGACGAAGCGACGCAGTAACCCAAACGCAGTAGCAGTAGCTCGCGGATGCCTGGGTAGCCTCCGGGCATGGTGGTCGTGATTGTCGTCGTGGCCGCGTTGGTGCTCGTCATGGCGGGTGCCTTCGTCGCAGTCCGGGTCTCGGGCCGGGGTAAGGAACGGCGCGGGGTCGCCGGCGAACCGGCCGCCCCGCCGGTCGCCCGGTCAGGTCCGGAAACCGCCACCGCGCCCGACGAACGAGCGCTCCCGACACCCAGTGTCGAGGAGCTGGAGGCGCTGCTGCGCGCGCCGGCCGCGCCCGAGGTCGAGGCGCCGCCCGCACCTCCCGCACCGCCCGCGCCTTCCGCACCGCCGGAGGTCGCACCCGAAGTCGAGGTCGTCGAACGCCCGCGGCTGCGTGACCGCCTCGGCCGCACGCGCAGTGCCTTCTCGGGCGCGTTCGGTCGGATCCGCGGCCGCAAGATCGACGACGAGACATGGGACGAGCTCGAGGAGTCGTTGCTCGCCGCCGACGTCGGCATGAGCACCACGACCCGGCTGCTCGACGCGGTCCGGACCCGCGCCAAGGAGACGTCGGCCACCGAGCCCGACGAGCTGATATCGCTGCTGCGCGACGAGGTCGTGACCCTGCTCGTCGGCGATACCGCGAACGGCGTCGACGGCGACGACCGAACACTGCACATGCGTGCGGGTGAGTCCAACGTGTGGATGTTCGTCGGAGTGAACGGCGTCGGGAAGACCACCACGATCGGCAAGCTCGCATCGCAGCGCGTCGGCGACGGTTGCCGCGTCGTCCTCGCGGCGGGCGACACGTTCCGGGCCGCGGCGGCGGACCAATTGCAGCTGTGGGCGGAACGGACCGGCGGCGAGCTCGTGCGTGGACAAGAAGGCGCCGATCCCGGATCGGTCGTGTTCGATGCGATGGCCGCCGCGTCGGGCCGGGGTGCCGATCTCGTGCTCGTCGACACCGCGGGCCGTCTGCACACGAAGAGCAACCTCATGGAGGAGTTGAAGAAGCTCCGGCGCATCGTCGATCGCACCCCCGGCGCGCTCAAGGAAGTGCTGTTGGTGATCGACGCCTCGACCGGGCAGAACGGCCTCGTCCAGGCCAAGCAGTTCGCCGACGCAGTCGACGTCACCGGCATCGCGCTGACGAAGCTGGACGGCACGGCCAAGGGCGGCATCGTCCTCGCGATCCAGTCGGAGCTGGGCATCCCGGTGAAGGTCGTGGGCGTGGGCGAGGGCGTCGGCGACCTCATCGAGTTCGATCCCCGAGAGTTCGCCGCGGCGCTGTTCTCCGAAGAGGGCTGAAGCTGACTATTGGTCGACTCCGGCTCCGCCTGCATTCCGGGACGACGCGGACTTCTCCGGGTTCTGACCGGCTACGCCTGCGGCTCCTGTGGGGCTAGGTACTCTGGTTGGCTGTGTTCGACTCCCTGAGTGACCGTCTCGACGGCATTTTCTCGAAGATCCGTAGCCGCGGGCGCCTGACCGAACGCGACGTCGACGAGGTCTCGCGCGAGATTCGCCTCGCACTGCTCGAAGCCGACGTCAACGTCCGCGTCGTCAAGTCGTTCATCGGCCGGGTGAAGGAACGCGCGATCGGCGCCGAGGTCGCCAAGGCGCTCGACCCGGGTCAGCAGTTCATCAAGATCGTGCACGAGGAGCTGGTCGAGACGCTCGGGGGCGTCACCGGCAAGCTCACGATGAGCCCGAAGCCGCCGACAGTCCTCATGCTCGCCGGCCTGCAGGGTTCCGGTAAGACCACTGCGGCCGCCAAGTTGGCGCGGCTGCTGAAGTCGCAGGGGCTGCATCCCCTCCTCGTCGGGGCCGACCTGCAGCGCCCCGCCGCGGTCGAGCAACTCCGCGTGCTCGCGGGCCGGGTCGACGTGCCGTTCTACAGCGAGGCGACCGACCCCGTGAGTGTCGCCCGCGGCGCGATCGCCGAGGCACAGCGCCTGGGCCGCAACTTCGTCATCGTCGACACCGCGGGCCGGTTGCAGATCGACACCGATCTGATGAACGAGCTGCGCGCGATCTCCGACGCGGTCCAACCGCAGAACACCTTGCTCGTCGTCGACGCGATGACCGGACAAGAGGCCGTCAACGTCGCGGAGGCGTTCAACGACGCGGTCGGCCTCGACGGAGTGATCCTCACCAAGATCGACGGTGACGCGCGCGGGGGCGCCGCGCTCTCGGTGAAGGAGGTCGTCGGGAAGCCGATCCTGTTCGCGGGCACCGGCGAGAAGCTCGACGAGTTCGAGCCGTTCCACCCCGATCGCATGGCGAGCCGCATCCTCGGCATGGGCGACGTGTTGACGCTCATCGAGAAAGTCGAAGCGACCTTCGAGGAGGAGGAGAAGCGAAAGGCCGAGGAGATCGTCCAGAGTGGGACGCTCACCCTCGAGGACTTCCTCGACCAGATGCAGCAGATCAAGCGAATGGGTCCGCTGCAGAACGTGCTCGGGATGATCCCGGGGATGTCGAAGGAGATCCGCAACGCCGAGATCGACGACCGCGAGATCGCGCGCATCGAGGCCATCATCCGCTCGATGACACCCGAGGAGCGCCGCCGGCCCGACCTCATCAACGGCTCGCGCCGGATGCGGATCGCGCAGGGCAGCGGCACGTCCACCAGCGAGATCAACAACCTGCTGAAGCAGTTCAAGCAGGTGCAGACGATGATGAAGGGGATGGGTGGCCTCGCCCGCAAGGCCAAGGGGAAGGGCAAGAAGGGCAAAGGCAGGATGAAGGGCCCGAAGATGCCGTCCGGGTTCCCCGGGGGACTTCAGGGTGGCGGTCTTCCGGGTGGCGGTCTTCCGGGCGGCGCACTTCAGGGAAAGAGCCTGCCGGGAGGGTTCCCGGGTCTCGATCCCGAAGCCGGCCTTCCGGGCTTTCCGCCCCGTTGACCTAGACTCCCCGCGCTGTTCTCGAAGAGGAGTTTCATTTGTCAGTCAAGATCCGTCTGATGCGCGTCGGCAAGAAGAAGCAGCCGACATACCGCGTCGTGGTCTCCGACGCGCGCAGTCCTCGCGACGGCCGTTTCCTCGAGATCATCGGCCAGTACGCACCCCGCCAGGAACCGTCGCTCGTCACGATCGACAGTGAGCGGGCGCTGCACTGGCTGAACGTCGGTGCCCAGCCGACCGAAAGCGCGGCCAAGCTGCTGCAGATCTCCGGGGTCTGGGACGCGTACAAGGACGCGAACGGCAAGGTCGCCGCGTCGAAGCCGAAGGTGAAGTCGAAGGCGAAGACGGTCAAGGAGGCGCCGGCGGCCGCGGCTCCTGCGGCTCCTGCGGCCCCCGCCGAGGCGGACGCCGCTCCGGCCCCGGCCGACGACGCGCCGGTCGAAGCCGCGACGGACGCGCCGGCATGACCGAAGAGCAGGTCGACGACGGCTTCGAGGAAGATGACGATTTCGAAGAGGAAGACGACTTCGAAGACGATGTCGCGCCCGAGGGCAATCGGGTCGTCGGCGCCCGGGCGCGCGCCGCGGTCGAGCACATCGCCAAGCACCTCGTCGACGATCCCGACGGGATCTTCGTCGACGCCAACGAGCGCGGCGACAACGTCACGTTGCTCGTCCACGCGAGCCCCGGCGATCTCGGTCGCATCATCGGCAAGCGCGGTCGCGTCATCCAGTCGGTACGCCAGGTCGCGCGTGCGGCCGGTGCCACCGAAGGCGTGCGCGTCTCCGTCGACGTCGCGGAGTAGTCGATTCCGATCGGCATCGTGCGGCTCGAAGTAGGACGCATCGGGCGCGCCCACGGGCTGCGCGGCGACGTGTTCGTGACGCCGGTCAGCAACGTTCCGGAACGGTTCGCGGTCGGCTCGACGTTGTGGGTCGACGGGCACCCGTACGAGATCGTCTCGTCGCGTCCGAATCAGCACCGCTTCGTCGTGCGTTTCCGAGGTGTCGACGACCGCGACGGCGCCGACGCGCTGCGCGGGAAGCTCGTCGAGGCCGAGCCGCTCGCAGAGCCGCCCGAGGGTGAGCTGTGGGTGCACGAGCTCATCGGTTCGGAGGTCCGCGACCGCGCCGGCGAACCGTTGGGGCGCGTCGTCTCGGTCGAGGCGAATCCCGCGCACGATCTGCTCGTGCTCGACGGCGGTGCGCTCGTACCGATGGTCTTCGTGGTTTCCGCGCAGTCCGGTGTGGTCGTCGTCGACCCTCCCGAAGGTCTGTTCGACCTCTGACCACTGGCGTGCACCGTGCGCATCGACGTCTTCTCGATCTTTCCCGAGTATCTCGACCCACCGCTGAACGTGTCACTCCTGGGACGCGCCCGGGCCGCGGGAGCGCTCGACGTGCGTCTGCATGATCCGCGCGCCTTCACGGCGGACCGCCACCGCAGCGTCGACGACGAGCCGTTCGGGGGAGGCGCGGGGATGGTGATGACTCCCGCGCCGATCTTCGCGGCCGTCGAAGCCGTCCAACCGTCACGGCCGCTGTTCCTGTTGTCGGCGAGCGGCCGGCGGTTCGACCAGGCACTGGCGCGTGAGCTCGCGACCGGACCCGGCTTCTCATTGATCTGTGGCCGCTACGAAGGGGTCGATCAGCGCGTCGCGGATCACCTCTGCGACGGCGAGCTCTCGGTCGGTGACTTCGTCCTGTCGGGAGGCGAAGGAGCCGCGCTGGTGGTCATCGAGGCGGTGGCGCGCTTGATGCCCGGCGTGATGGGCAACGATGCCTCGGCGACGGAGGAGTCGTTCACGCAGGCGCGGCTCGAGTATCCGCAGTACACGCGCCCCGCCGATTTCCGGGGCTGGGTCGTTCCCGAGGTATTGCGGTCGGGGGATCACGGGCGCATCGCCCGCTGGCGGGAGGCGCAGGCGTTGCGCCGCACGCTGGCCCGCCGTCCCGACCTGGTGGCGGAGCCGCTCGGGCCGGCCGAGCGGGCGCTCCTCGCGGAGTTCCCGGAAAATGAGTTCCCCGAGGACGAGTTCCGCGACGAGGCGCCGTCCCGCTAGCATCTCTGGTCGCGCTCGCCCGGGCGCGCGCTTCACGGGAGCCTCTCATGCACCGCACTGATCTCGTCGACCGCGCCGGTCTGCGTGACGACATCCCCGACTTCGGACCCGGCGACACCCTGAAGGTGCACGTTCGGGTGGTCGAGGGCAACCGCGAGCGCGTCCAGGTCTTCCAGGGTGCTGTCATCCGGCGCCAGGGCGGCGGGGTGCGGGAGACCTTCTCGGTCCGCAAGATCAGCTTCGGCGTCGGGGTGGAGCGCACCTTTCCGGTGCATTCGCCCATCATCGCCCGCATCGAGGTGCTCACCCGTGGTGACGTCCGGCGGGCGAAGCTCTACTACCTGCGCGATCGGATCGGAAAGGCCGCAAAGATCAAGGAAAAGCGGTTCTGACCCGATCTGATCAGCCCTCTCGAGGGCGTCGAGTCCGGCGCACGCCAGTCGTACACTGACCCCGATGAGCGCCGAAGACCTCGAACGCTACGAGACCGAGATCGAGCTGCAGCTGTACCGCGAGTACCGCGACGTGCTGCCGATGTTCCAGTACGTCGTCGAGACCGAGCGCCGCTTCTACCTCGCGAACGACGTCAAGCTCGACGCCAAGCAAGAGAACGGGCGCACCTACTTCGAACTGCAGCTGCGGGATGCGTGGGTCTGGGACATGTACCGGCCGACGCGCTTCGTGGCCGACGTACACGTCGTCACGTTCAAGGACGTAAACATCGAGGAGCTTCCCGGCAAGGACCTCTGACGGATCCCCGGCGCGTGCTCGGCGCCGCGGGCGAGGATGCAGTGGCACTCTGGTACGCCGGCTGCGGCTACTCGGTGCTGGCGCGCAACTGGCGCGTGCGTGACGGCGAGATCGATCTCGTCGCCCGCCGCGACGCGACGATCGTGTTCTGCGAGGTGAAGACGCGTCGCGGCGACGGTTTCGGATTGCCCGCGGAAGCGGTCACGATGCGCAAGCAGATGCGGCTGCGCAAGTTGGCGGTCCGGTGGCTGGCCGACAATCCTTCCCGGGCCGACGTCCTGCGCTTCGACGTCGCGTCCGTCACGCCCGACGGCCACGGCGCATGGACCGTCGACGTGCTGGAAGCCGCGTTCTAGAACAGCGCGTTCTCGAGCAGTACGCGCCAATGCGTCAGCCGCGACGCGGGCGAGCGCGACGCGTATGGGTACGAGCAACGCCCTTCTGACGTGCGGCGCGATGCCAGCAGCCGCTGTGCCAGTGGCGGCGGTCAACGGGTCGGTCCCGAGGGACCACGACCTCGTGCCCCTCGCCGACCCGGATCTCGTGATCGCAACCGGGGCAGCGGTACGGCTTCACGGCTTCGTACGGCTGCACGTGCCGAACGTCGACACTGTCGTCCTCGCCGCCGTCGAAATCGGTCCAGTCGTGCGTACCCATGCCCCGGTTACGGTATCGCCGCGGCCGGACCCGGCTGTTCATTGCGGCGACACGCGAGGGCGGTGGGAACCGTGGACGGTTTGCTCGTCGATCGAAACGACGGAATCGTGACCCTCACCATCGACCGGCCTCGACGCAAGAACGCGATCACCGGCGACATGTGGCAGGGGCTGGTCGAGTTCTTCGACGACCTCGCGACGCGAACCGACGATCGGGTGCTCGTCATCACCGGATCCGGCGACGCCTTCTGCTCGGGCGCCGATCTCACCTCGGCCGCGGACGGCGACGCGCCGAACGGCGCCGGCGCCTCGGTCGCATCGATGCGCATCGTCGGACGCGCCGCGCTGCGCCTCCACGAGCTGCCCCTGCCCACGATCGCGGCAGTCAACGGGGTCGCGGCGGGCGCGGGCTGCAACCTCGCGCTCGGTTGCGACCTCATCATCGCGTCGGATCGGGCGCGCTTCACCGAGATCTTCGCCAAGCGCGGCCTCGCGCTCGACTTCGGAGGGTCGTGGTTGTTGCCGCGGCTCATCGGTCTGCATCGGGCCAAGGAGCTCGCGTTCCTCGCCGAGATCCTCGACGCCAAGGAAGCCGAGCGCATCGGGCTCGTGAACCGCGTCGTTCCGCACGATCAGTTGGGTACCGAGGTCGGCGCCCTCGCTTCTCGTCTCGCCGCGCTGCCGCCGCTGCAGCTCAGTGTGATCAAGCGCCAGTTGAACGACGGGCTCGATCACACCATGGCGGAGGCGGTCGAACACGAGGGCGTCGCCCAAGCGCTGATGTTCTCGTCGCGTGACACGGCCGAGGCGATGACCGCGTTTATCGAGAAACGTGAGCCCCGCTTCACCGGTGAGTAGCCGGAGAACCGAGTTGGCCGGGCGCCTCAGCCGGCGGGCTCGGTCGACTTCTCGTTCGTGCGCGTGGCCCGGGCCTTGTCGCGGTCGGGTTCCCGTACGCGTCGCAGCCACGCACCGTGCCACTCCCATGCGGCGTCGCATGCCGGGCAGGACAACACGATGGATCCTCCCGACCACGCCTCGGCCTCGATCGCCGTGTGGTCGTAGGGGCATTGGGTGAGCTCCACACCTTTTCTTCGTCATCTCGGACGGGGACCTGATCACCGGGGCCACCACAGGCCCCGCTTGCGCTCCAGGTGCGCACCCCGCTCGAGGGCCCGCAGGGCGGCTCCCAGCCGATCGGTGGGAATCCGGACTCTCCGTTCGATTTCCTCGATCGACGCCGCATCTCCGGCCAGCGCGTGCAGGACCGCGCGCTGGTCCGGATCGATCGGTGGCGGGGGAGCCCGCCAGCCGCCCTCGACGGTGCCGCCCCGCCCGAGGGCGAACAGGATGTCGGCCGGATCGAGCAACGGCTTGGCACCGTCGAGGAGGAGCGCGTTGCACCCGGCGGCGGCCGGATTGCGGCGCGATCCGGGCAACGCATAGACGTCGCGCCCGAAGCGGGCCGCGTCGTCGGCCGTGATCCGCGCCCCGCCAGTCGCGGTCGCCTCGACCACGACCACCGCGTCCGCGAGCGCGGCGATGATGCGATTCCGGATCGGAAAACGCCAGGGCAGCGGCTGGGTGCCGTAGTCGTTCTCACCGACGATGAGACCTTGTTCGCGCACACGCTCGTAGAGCCGCTCGTGCCGGCGCGGATACATCACGTCGAGACCCGTTGCGACGACCCCGACCGTCAAACCTCCGGCGTCGAGTGCACCGGTGTGCGCGGCGCCGTCGATGCCGATCGCGAGTCCACTGATGACTGTGATGCCGGCGCGCGCACAGAACGCGCCGATCTCGATCGCGTCGGCCAGGCCCATCGGTGTCGCGGCGCGCGTACCTACGATCGCGACGCGCGGCGCCGCGAACGCATCTGGTCGGTCGCCCTCACCGAGGAGGACGCGCGGCATACGCGCGTCGACCATCACGTCGAGCAGGTCGGCATCGCGGATCGGAAACGCATCGCCGCGCTCCCAACGATGGCCGGGACGCGTCACCACAAGTCCTCCCGCATCCAGGACGCGCGGTCGACATGCGCGGCGCTGACCTCGGTCGCGTCGTCGAGATCGGCGATCGTGCGCGCGACACGGCGGATACGCGCCGCGCCCCGGCCGGTGAGCCGGCGCACTTCGCACTGGTCGACCCACGCGTCGCGGGCGATGTCGTCGAGCGCCAGATATCGCTCCAGCGCGCCGGCCGGGATGTGCGCGTTGCGCCGCCACGGCGTGTCGCGTAGCCGCACGCGTTGCCGGGCGACGGCGGTGGCGACGCGCGCCGCGACCACGGCCGACGATTCGCCCGACTCGTTGCCGGGCGCTTCGACCTTGACCCGCAGGTCGAACCGGTCGAGCAGCGGGGCCGAGAGGCGGCGGGCGTAGCGGGTCTTCTGTACGTCGCCGCATCGACACTCGAGCGCCTTGCGACCGCAGGGGCACGGGTTCGCGCAGGCGACCAGCAGGAAGTCGGCGGGGAACTCCATCGTGCCCGACGCTCGACTCACCCGGACGAGTCGCTCCTCGAGCGGCTGGCGCAACGCCTCCAGCGCGTGCACGGGGAACTCGGGCAACTCGTCGAGAAACAGCGCGCCGCGATGGGCGAGGCTGACCTCGCCGGGTCGGACCCGGCTGCTACCGCCGCCGACGAGGGAGACCATCGACGCGCTGTGGTGGGGTTGGCGGAAGGGTGGGTCGATCCGCAGCGCGGGGCCGCGATGGTTTCCCGCGGCGGAGTGGATCTTGGTGACCTCGAGCGCTTCGGCGTGTTCGAGGGGCGCGAGGATCGTGGGCAGGCGACGGGCGAGCATCGTCTTGCCGACTCCAGGCGGGCCCACCATCAACAAATGGTGGGCACCCGCGGCAGCGACGGCGAGCGCGAGACGCGCCTGGGGGAGTCCGCGCACGTCGGCGAGGTCGAGCGGTTCGTCACCCTCGGGCGCGCACGCGATGGTGGGCGGAGGCTCGGGTGGTTCCGGCCATGGCATCTCACCTTTCAGGCACAAGTGGAGCTCGCCGAGGGTCCGGGCCACGCGAATGTTGACGCCGCGCACCAGGGACGCTTCCGAGGCGTTCGCGGTCGGGACGATGACATGTTCGACGCCGGTACGCGCGAGGGCGTCGACGAGCGCGATCGTTCCGACGACCGGACGCACGCCACCGTCGAGGCCGAGCTCACCGAGCACGGCGACGCCTTCCAAAACCCCGGAAGGAAGCCCGCCCGCGGCGCAGGTCAACGCGAGCGCGACCCCGAGCTCCAGGCCCGCGCCCGTCTTGCGGACCGACGCGGGCGCGAGGTTCACCGTGACCCGTTGTTGCGGATACTCGAGCCCGGAAGACAGCAGCGCGGCCCGGACCCGTTCCCGCGATTCGCGGCCTGCGGCGTCGGGCAGGCCGACGACGGTGTAGCCCGGCAACCCTCGAGACACGTGGACCTCGACCGTGACGATCCGGCCGTCGACCCCTTCCAGCACGGCGCTACGAACGGCTGCCAGCACGTGGACCCCTCTTCAAAGCGTGCGCATCGCCTCGATCGGCGGTGGCGGCGGAAGGGGAAGCCGGAACGGGGAGGTGGAAGGCCGGTCGTGACCGGGATCTCGACGGCGGAGGGTGACCATACGCGGACGGTGTGACAGCTAGGAACTACGGTTCCCCGGACATGAAATCGGGGCCCGGAGATGCAAGCCGCGATGCGGGCGCCGTGCCATCGAGACCCCCGCACCATTCCAGTGGGCACGATGCCGACGGGTTCGTCCTCGCGCTGAGCGCCATGAGCGAGAACACCCGCCGCGCCTACGCGCACGACGCGCAGGAATTCGTCCACTGGTGCGAACGCGGTGGCTGCCCCGACGCGTCCGCGCTCGATCACCGCGCCCTACGGCGCTACCTCGCCTACCTGCAGACCAGAGGGTTCTCCCGGCCGTCGATCGCGCGCAAGGCCGCGTCGGTGCGCGCGTACCTCCGCCATCTCCGCCGGCGCGGAGTGCTCGGCCGCGATGTCGCGGCCGCGGTCCAGGCCCCCAAGGGTGCGCGTCGTCTGCCCCGCATGCCGAGACGCACGGAAGCGGCCGCACTGCTCGACGGACTCTCCGACCGGACGGGATCCGACGATCCGCGCGCGTGGCGCGACCTGGCCGTCGTCGAGCTGCTCTACGGCGCAGGACTCCGTGTCAGCGAATGTTGCGGGCTGAACATCGGCGACGTCGATCTCCGCCGGGCCACGGTCACGGCGCTCGGAAAAGGTGCGAAAGTGCGCAGGCTGCCCCTCGGCGCACCCGCGCTCGACGCGGTCGCCGGCTACCTCTCGGTCGGCCGTCCGGCGTGGCCCGGGGGCCCGGATGCCAGCGCCCAGGCGGAGGGGGCACTGTTCCTGAACGCTCGAGGGCGGCGCTTGAGCCCCCGAGACGTGCGCCGCGTGCTCGACCGCAACCCGCTCGCCGACGGCCGGTCGCTCCACCCCCACGCGCTGCGCCACGCGTACGCAACCCATCTTCTCGAGGGCGGCGCAGATCTCAGAGCTGTTCAGGAGTTGCTCGGACACGCCGATGTGGGAACCACACAGATCTACACTCACGTCACCCGTGAGCGGCTGAAGTCTGTGTACGAACGGACGCATCCCAGGGCCTAGGGAGCAGGGCGAGCAGAGTGGACGAGTCCGCCGCGGACATCGCCGAACTATGGCGTGACTACAAAGAGGGCGGG
>JAODBI010000326.1 GCA_025463875.1 Actinomycetes bacterium | reverse complement strand
CCCGCCCTGGTCGATCGCACAGTCGATGATCACCGAGCCCGCCCGCATCGTGGCAATCATCTCGTCGCTGACGAGAACCGGTGCTCGCCCGCCCGGGAGCAGGACGGCGCCGATGACGAGGTCGGCGGCGCGCACGGCGCGGGCGACCGCGGCCCGGTTGCTGGCGGGTGTCTGGATGCGGCCCGTGTGGATCTGGTCGACCCAGCGCACGCGGTCGATGTTCTTGTCGAGCAGGAGCACCTCGGCCTCCATGCCCTGCGCGATCCACGCCGCGTTCCAGCCGACGTTGCCCGCGCCGAGAACGACGACCCGCGCGGGCCGTACGCCGGGCGCACCGCCGAGCAACACGCCCCGACCACCTTGGCGACGCTCGAGGAAATGCGCGCCGATCTGCGGAGCCATGCGCCCCGCGACCTCGCTCATCGGCGCGAGCAGCGGCAGTTGTCCGTTCGCGAGCTGCACGGTCTCGTACGCGACTCCGGTCGTGCGCGACCCGATCAGGGCGCGGCCGATCTCGGGATACGCGGCGAGGTGCAAGTACGTGAACAGCACGAGGCCGGGGCGCAGGAACGCGAGCTCGGATTGCTGCGGCTCCTTCACCTTGATGATCAGGCCGGCGCGGCCCCACACGTCGGCGGCCGAGTCGACGATCTTGGCTCCCGCGTCGCGGTAGTCGTCGTCACTGATGCCCGAACCGACTCCGGCGTCGTGTTCCACGAGCACGCGCACGTCGTGGTGGCGCATCTCGAGCACCCCGTCGGGGGTGATTGCGACGCGGTGCTCGTCGGTCTTCACCTCGCGCGGCACGCCGACGACCAACGGTGCGGACACGTCGGTCAACGTAGTACCGGAACGACCTCGCGCATGAAGTGCTCGATCGTCTCGGGCGCACCGAAGTCGGAGAACTGGCAGACGAAACCTTCGACACCCCGCTCGACGTCGTGCGCGAGCGCGGCCGCGACCTCGTCGGCGGTTCCCGCGATCACGCCGCCCCACGAGCCGAAACGTCGGTGCACGGCTTCGATCGTGTCGTCGCGCTCGGACGCGTTCTTCGCGAGGCCGATCGGATGTTGGACCGAGATGCGCGCGTTGCCGGCGAGTGGACGCAGCTCGTCGAGCCGCTCCAGCGCGTAGCCGGGGCAGTTCCACCAGTCGGCGAACTGACTGACGAGCGGCATCGTGAGCTTCGGACCGCCACCACCGATGTGCACCGGCACGCGTGCCTGCACCGGAACGGGCCGGCCGGTCGCGCCCCGCAGCGTGAAGTGCTCGCCCGCGTAGTCGAAGGGTTCGCCCGCGAACATCAACTCGGCGATCTCGAGCGTCTCGCGGAGCTTCGCCGCGCGCGTCGCCGCCGGTTCGGGACCGAACCCGAACGTGTGCAGCTCGTCGGGCACCGAGCCCCAACCGATGCCGAGGTCGAGTCGCCCGTTCGAGATGACGTCGAAGGACGCCGCCATCTTCGCGAGCAGGACCGGATGCCGGAACGGCCCGCACAACGTGAGGTGACCGATGCGGATGGTCGACGTGCGCGCCGCGAGCGCGGTTGCGACGGTCCAGGCTTCGTACGTGTCGACCTCGGGCGCCATCGGCGCGGCGAAATGGTCCATCAACCAAACCGAGTCGAAGCCGGCCGCCTCGGCGGCCAGCGTGCGCTCGAGGATCCGGTCGAAGCTCATGCGGAGTTGCGGGAGATACAGGCCGAACCAGGGGAGCGTCATGCGGGCGGGACGCTAGCGTCGGCGACCGATGGAACTCCAAGACGCGCGCGCGATCGTCACCGGCGGCGCAAGCGGTATCGGTGCGGCGTGCGTCGCGCAACTACAGGCCGCCGGCGCGCGCGTCGTCGCCCTCGACCTGACCGACGCGCCCGCGGCCGATGGTTCCCTGCGCGTCGACGTCGCCGACGAGGACGCGGTCGTGGCGGGCTTTCGCGATGCCGTCGCGCAGCTCGGTGGTCTCGACGTCGCGGTGCTGAGCGCCGGAGTGGGCGGTAGCGCGCCGCTGCTCGACATGACGACGCAGGAATGGGACCGCGTGCTCAATGTGAACCTCCGCGGTGCGTTCGTCAGCCTGCGCGAGGCGGCACGCGCGATCACTGAGGGCAACGGGACCCGTGGTGGCGCGATCGTCGCGGTGACGAGCATCTCCGGATTCCTGAGTGAACGACTCATGGCGCACTATGGCGTCTCGAAGGCGGGTCTCGCTCAGCTGGTGCGCGCGGCGGCCCGGGAGCTCGGCGCGCGGAACATCCGGGTGAACGCGGTTGCGCCCGGAACGACCGACACGCCGATGTTCGGCGCGACCGAACGACTTCCCGGGTACCGCGATCAGGTCACGCGCCGGGCCGCGCTCGGTCGCGTGGGCACCGCGGCCGACGTCGCGCAGGCCATCGTCGCGCTGTGCACGCTCGACTGGGTCACCGGCCAGATCGTCGCGGCCGACGGCGGCGTTTCGCTGCACAGTCCCATCGATCCGCAAGAAGCCCTCGAGGCGAACCAGCGATGACGGCGCGCGTGCATCACAGCGCGATCGTCGTGCGCGACCTCGACGCGTCGTTGCGGTTCTGGCGCGACGGTGTCGGTCTCGAAGTGATGATGGACATGCACTTCGACGGCGACTGGGGAACGCTCTTCGGTGCGCCGGCGAATCGCCTGCGATCCGTCTTCCTCGGTGATCCCGACCACGCCGCCGCGGGAATCGTGGAGCTCGTCCAGTTCGTCGAGCGCGCGACCGGCGTTCCGCTCGAGACTCCGTCCGCGGTGGGCGGGACGTTGCCCGCGCCCGCCGGGTTCTTCCTGCTCTCGTGCTACGTCGACATCGACGCGGTGCTCGACCGGCTCGCCGCGCTCGGTCTGGGCGGGCCGCCGAGGCGGATCGCTGTGCCCGGCCCGGGCCGGCCCCCGGCCGAGGTGCGGATGGCGACCGTCGTCGACCCCGACGGTGTGCTCGTCGAGCTCATCGGGGTTGCCGCGTCGTGACGATCGAGGCGCTGGTCTTCGATTTCGACGGTCTCATCCTCGACACCGAAGGCCCGGTGTTCACCTCGTGGCAAGAGGAGTTCGCCGCGCACGGCTGCCCGCCGTTGTCGATCGAGGAATGGTCGGCCGAGATCGGCACCGTCGGCGGCCTCGACCTCGTCGACCTCATCCGGACCCGGGCGACGCGCCCCTTCGACCCGGACGCCATGCAGGTCCGCCGGCGCAGCCGGCGCGACGAGCTCCTGGCCCGCGAGGCTGTGCGGCCGGGTGTCACGGAGTGGCTCGACGAAGCGGACGCGCTCAGCGTCGGCCTCGCGATCGCCTCGAGCTCGCCGCGCGACTGGGTGGAGCCGCATCTGGAACGGCTCGGGCTCCGGGCACGGTTCGCGCACGTCGTGTGCTTCGGTCCGGGCATCGCGGGGAAGCCCGCGCCCGATACCTACCTCGCCGCGTGTCGCGCGCTCGGAGTGCAGCCGCGGCGCGCGCTCGCGATCGAGGACTCACCGCACGGCGTGAGCGCCGCCAAGGCCGCCGGACTGCGATGCGTCGCGGTCCCGCATGCGATCACCGAGAACCTCGATCTTTCGCACGCTGATCTTCGCCTGCGATCGCTCTCGGAAGCGACGCTGCACGGCGTGCTCGCGCGCCTCCACGACGAACGACCGGCGTAGCCGCGCGCGCGTCGAGTAGCAGCAACGACCGCGCGCCTGTTGCCGGTTAACAGCGACCGCCCCACGGGCTCTTGCCCTGCCACTGGTAGAGCGCCCACGCCATCTCGTCCTGGTCGTACTCGCCGGCGCGCGAAGGCAGGACACCGACGAGGTCGGCGCGCCCGGCGTGCATCGCCGTCGTGTCCCACGTCGACGGCAGGAATTGGTACGCGCCGTAGTAACCGGACGGACTCACCACTGAGTACTGACCCGCGCTCTCGCGGGCGCGCGTGCACACGAGGAACGGATCGTCATGGTGCGCGCTGACCCGACCGTTGCTCGGCGGCGCGGCGATGATGCCCGGCGCGGCGACGGTGAGACTCGGCGGCGCAGTGGGCGGGGCGAACTGGTCCGCGGACGGTGCCGAAACGTTCGCGAGCGTGTGCACGCGCGCCGTTGCCCTCAACTGCGCGGCGCGGTCGCG
>JAODBI010000031.1 GCA_025463875.1 Actinomycetes bacterium | reverse complement strand
TCGGGAAGTCGGAGGGTACATACGTGGTCCGGCGACCGAGCTCGCTGATGAAGCGGGAGTGGTTGAACAGTGTGTCGTCGGGTTGGGCGAAGTCGACGACCGGGAGCGGCCCGGTGACGCTCTCCATGAAGTGACGCCAGATTTGCGCCGGGAACGTCGCGCCGAACACCGTGATGCCGTTGACATTCGTCATCGGGACCTCACCGAGCGGGTTCCCCATCCACACCGCGGCGGTGTACTGCGGCGTGTAACCGATGAACCAGGCGTCCTGGTTGTGGTCGGTCGTGCCCGTCTTGCCTGCGGCGGGGCGGGGGAAGTTGCCGAGCGAGCTGGCTGCCGTGCCAGAGCGGAGGACGCCGGTGAGCATCTTCGTCTCGGTGCGAGCGACGTTCGCGTCGAGCACGCGCGTGCCGGACGTCGGTGCCTGATAGATCGTGTGCCCGTTGCGGTCGACGATCTTCGTGACAAAGGTCGCCCGCTTCAAGATGCCCTCGTTCGGAAACACCGAATACGCCTCGGCCATGTCGAGCGGGTGCACGCCCTGCGTTCCGAGCGTGGTCGACACGACGCTCGGGTTGAAGTTCGACGTGTTGATGCCCATCGCCTTGGCCGTCTGGATGACCGTGCCGACGCCGTCCGCACCGAAATGGCCGGGCCCGAGCGAGAGCTCGGTGCGCACGAATGCGCAGTTGTCCGAGCGGGATATCGCCCGGCTCAGCGAGATCACGTCGCCGCCGCAGTCGTCGCCGCGTCCGCCGAGGTCGTAGAACGAGCCCTTGCCCGAACCCTGGTCGAGGCGCCAGTGCAACGGACTGGTCGAGACGCTGTCGTTGGCGCTGTAACCGCGACTCAGCGCCGCCGCGAGCGTGAACACCTTGAAGGACGAGCCGGCCTGACGACCCGGACCCTCGGTCGCAGGATCGAACTGCATCTGGGCGAAGGTGCGACCGTTGGCGATGGCGCGCACGCCACCGTCGGCGTTGTCGATCACGACGAGCGACGCCGTGAACTGGGTGTTCTGCGGAAGCTCCGCGTTCAGCGCGTAGGTCGCGTCGAACTGCACCGTCGGGTCGTACGCGGTGTAGATCTTCAAGCCGCCGCGGTAGAGCGCCGTGCTGCGCACCTGCTGGCTGGCACCGAGCGCCTCGGCCGGATCACCCTGCACGGTGGGATCGTCGGTGAGCAGGATGTTCTTGACTTCGTCCATGTAGTAGTCGAGCGAAGCCGAGTGGGGGTAGCTCAGCGTCGTGGGCAGCGGAACCGACTTCGAGAGCTTGGCGGCTGCGGCAGTGGTCTTGCCGTTCGCCACCATCGCGTCGAGCACCTGGCTGCGCCGGCGGGCGGCCGCGCCCGGGTGCTTGGCCGGGTTGAGCGCCTCGGGCGACTGGATCAGACCGGCGAGCAGCGCGGCCTGAGGCAGGTTGAGCTTGGCGAGCGGCGTGAACGGGAAGTAGCGCTCGGCCGCGGCCTGCACGCCGTACGCCCCGTTCCCGAAGTACACGAGGTTGAGGTAGTCGACGAGGATCTGGCTCTTGCTGAGTTGCTTCTCGAGGTTGATCGCGAGGATGGCTTCGCGCGCCTTGGTCGTGAGGTCACGCTTGCGGCCGACGCTGAAGGTGTTCTTCACCAGCTGCTGGGTGATGGTCGACCCACCCTGCGAGATGGCACCCGCGTCGACGTTCTTGAACAGGGCGCGGGTCGTGCCGCCCCAGTCGACGCCGTGGTGCTCGTAGAACTTGCGGTCCTCGATCGAGATCACGGCGTCGATCAGGACCTGTGGGATGTCGCGCAATCGCACGGGTGAACGGTCCTCGGTGGCGAGGGTGCTCACCAGTGTTCCGTTGCGGTCGTAGATCAGCGAACGCGCCGGGGGCGCGTTGATCGTGAGCTCGAGCTTGCCGATCGGCGTGGTCGCGTGCGCGAGCGGCTGGCTCGCGGGCCCGAGCAGCGTCAGTGAGCCCGCGAGCGCGGCACCGCCGAGGGCAACCGTCAGCAGGAACTTGAGGCAGAACTTGAGGACCTTCACGGGTCCGAACAGGATGGCACACCCGAAGGTGTCCACCCGGCTCGCCCGGCTCGGCGCGGCCCGGATCGTCGCTCGGGGTCAGTCGTCGGAGGGCACGAGGTGCGGCGGTGGCGACGGATCGTCCCGAACTGCTGCGACCAGGGATCCGACCTCGGCGACGGCCGCCGCGAGATCGCCGGCCGTGAATTCCACCTCCGACGCCTCGGCCGGATCGAGGAAGCAGAGCACCGCGCGCGTGACGGGCTCGCCCGTCGCCTCCGCGATCGCGAGCGCGTACGCGGCGGCCTGGATCCGGTAGTGCGCGATGCGATCCGTGCGCGTCTCGGCGTCGACGGCGTCGGTCTTGTAGTCGACGACCACCAGACCGTCGTCGTCGCGGAAGACGAGGTCGACATAGCCCTCGAGCGTTATGCCGTCGAAGGGCACGGCGACGTACATCTCGCGCCAACGGGGACGTGCCGCCGCGCGCCGCACGATCGGGCTCTGCAGCGCGGCGCGCGTCAGCGCCACGATCGTCGCTTCGTGACCGAGCACGCCTTCCGCGGCGGCCTGCGCGGCCGCAGTCGACTCGAGACCGGCACCCGAACCGAGGTCGACGGTCTGCAACGTGGCGTGCACCGCGCGGCCGATGGCCGTGCCGTACCTCCCCTTGTTCCACGGCGGCAGCTCCAGATCGCGGCCCTCTTTGGCGAGACCCGGATCGTCGGCCCCGGACGCGGCGACCGGAACCGTGGCGCCGCGTCCATCGAGCCCGGCGGAATCGAATCGGTGCGCGAGCGTGGTGGCGGAGACGAACCCGCGCCGGTTCCCGCGGTCATGCGCCCGTTCGTACTCGGCCTGCCACACGTCGGGCTCGAGGCCGCGCGGCACGGACGGAGCCGCGGCGACGACGTCGTCCCCGGCGAGAGCGTCGGCGCGCGCGCCGGGCTCACTCCAGGCCGCGTGTTGGGCGGCCTCCCAAAGCAACTCCGCGTGCATCCAGTGCTGGCGATCGGCCGGATCCGGGGTGCGCATCCGCCGGTGTACCGACACGACGAGATGATCTCGCGCCCGCGTGCAGGCGACGTAGAGCAGGCGCAGCTTCTCGTGGAAGCCCATCTGCTCGTCGATCGGTTTGTACAGCTCGAACTCGGCGGTCTGAACCCCTTTGGCCATCTTCACCTCGCACCCGCCCGCGGGTGGGAAGAGCACGTCGACCCCGCGGCTCGCGACCTGCGCCGCGGTGGTCATGCCCGAACACACGACGATCGGGAACTCGAGACCCTTGGCGCCGTGAATGGTCATGATGCGGACAGCGTCGTCGTCGGTCTCGGGCACGACCGCTTCCACCACGCGTGCGCCTTCGGCGCCCTGCATCTCCGCCCACGCGAGGTAGTCGCGCAACGTACCGCCGACCGCGTCGGCGTAGGCGCGCGCCTGGTCGACGAGGAAGCGCACGCGTCGGGCGACGTCGCGGAAGCGCCCCGTCAACGCGCCGATCTCGATGACCGAACGCTCGCGCACGATCCGTTCGAGGAGCTCGCTCGGTGTCGACCAGATGCGTTCGTGGTGCAGCTCACGGAGGAAGCGCATCGCGCTCGCGACCGGGTCGTCGAGCGGCAGGTCCTCGGGCGGCGCGAGCGCGACATTCCACCGGCCGCCGTGCTCGACGTGGTACGTGAACAGGTCGTCGTCACCGCAACCGAAGATGGACGATCGCAGCGCCGACACCAACGCGAGCGTGTTGCTCGAGTCGTCGATCGCCCGCAACGTCATCAACAGATCGCGCACCTCGCGGCTGCTGTAGACGAGGGAGCTCGTCTCCGCGCGGTACGGCACGCCCGCCGCTCCGAGAGCTTGCTCGAGGTACCCGAGCGAGGTGCGGGCGGGCAGAAGGATGCAGATGTCGCCGAGCCGCGCCGGCCGCCACTTCTCGAGTCGCTTGTCGTACACGGGCCATTCCTCCGCGACGGCGGCGCGCGCGATGGCGGCGACGTCGGCCGCCTCGCGCGCGCGGAGCACGCCCGCGTCGGGACGGTCGGTGTGGGCCTCGACGCCGAGCAGCACGACGCCACGATCGTGCTCGGGAGCAACTCGGCGGGCCGCATCGAGCGCGCGATACTCCGGCTGAGACCCGTCGTGCGCGCGGATCAGCTCGGCGAACACGTGGTTGATCCACGACAACACGGCCGGCGCGGTGCGGAAGTTGCACGTGAGGAACAGCGGCGCGGGATCGGCGAACCGCGCTTGCGCGGCGAGGAAGGTCGCGATGTCGGCCCGGCGGAACCGGTAGATCGACTGCTTGGGATCGCCCACGAAGAACAGGCGGCCAGGGTCGACGCTCATCTCGTTCCAGGCTCGGTCCCCATCGGCGGCGTCGTCGGACCCGAGGAGCGCGGCCAACTCGACCTGGATCGGATCGGTGTCCTGGAACTCGTCGATCAGGATCCGGGCGTAGCGCCGGCGCAGACGCTCCCGGGCCGCGGCGCCCTGCTCGGGATCGCGCAGCAATGTGCGCGCGAGCACGAGAAGGTCGTGGAAGTCGAGCTCGCCGGAGACGCGCCGTTCGGTGACGGCCCGGTCGACGTACACCGCGATCGCGGCGACCGCCCGCTTGATCGCGACGTCGACCAGCGCGTCGGTCAGCGCCGTGCGTTGCTCGCCGAGCTTCACGATCCGGTCGCGCAGACCCCTGATGTCGCTCCAGTTCTTCTGGTTCCCACTGGTGCCGACCCGGAAGGACGGCTTGTCGGCGCGCAGGAGCTCGATCCGCTCCGCATCATCGAAAGCGACCCGGAGCCGGTCGCGGTACTCGGCGAACTCGGCGAGACGCTTCAGCATCGAGTCGGTCTCGGCCCTGCAGTCGGCGCCGGCGTCGCACACGGCCGCGAACTCCTCGAGCCAACCCTCGATCCCCAACGCCGGCAGGGGCCGCGGCGCTTCGATACGACCGAGAAGGTCCCAGTTGTCGTCGAGGATCTCGGCGACCGACTTGAGATGGTTGAGCTTCACGCTCGACGCGAGCAGGACGAGGACGGTCGACTCGAGCTCAGGATCCTCGAGCAGCTCGTCGACGAACTCGCGCCACCGCGCCTCGAACGCGATGCGGGACGAGATCTCGTCGCGCACCTCGATGCGTGGGGGCAGCCCGCTCTCGATCGGGAACTCGGTCAGGATGCGTTGCGCGAAGGCATGCAAGGTGCAGATCGCGGCGCCGTCGAGATCGTCGATTGCCTGCGCGCAGCGGGCCCGCACCTCGTCGGGTTGCGCGGTATCGGCGGCGCGCAGGCGCAACTCCCCACGGACCCGATCGCGCAGCTCGGCCGCCGCTTTCTCCGTGAAGGTGATCGCGGCGATCGCCGCCATCGGGACCGGACCGGCGCCGGACTCGGACTCGGAGCTCACCAACGCGACGACCCGATCGACGAGCGCCGCCGTCTTCCCCGTCCCGGCGCCCGCTTCGACGAACAGCGTCGCGCCGAGCTCGTTGCGGATCGCGGCGCGCGCGGGCGCGTCGCCCGGCTCGGTGAAGAGTCCGAGCTGGTCGGTCACCCGGCACCGTCCCCGATCGGCAATGGCAGGGGCGGCTCGGGCTGCGGCGCCGGCTCCGGCTCCTTGGCCGAGAGACTGCGGAACCCGACGAGCTCAGGCGCGGCGAGCTTGCGTTCCCACTCGCGCCACCGGTCGGTCGTACCCATGCCATCGGGATCGCATAAGTGACACGAGATGAACGGTGAGGGCGCGGGCTCGTCCGGCTTGAGCGGGAACACACCGCCCTCGATGCCGTCGACGATCGTGCGGACGGTGTCGGCGAACACGACATCGACGGGCTCGTCGACCGGATAGCCGACGAGCCGGTCCTTGCCGCGGCCGACGAACCAGTAATACGCCTCGACCGCGGTGGCGTCCCCGCCGTACGCGGCGCGGGCCGCGTACGCGTAGACCGGCAGCTGGAGATGCGTCCCGGCCGTGACCGGGTCGGCGGGGCCGAGGCCGTTGTAGCTGCGGTCGGAGCCCGTCTTGTAGTCGATCACGACCAGGTCGCCGTTCGCCCGACGATCGACGCGGTCGGCCTTCCCGCGCACCCGCACAACGCGGTCCGCGCCGAGCTGCACCTCGACCGCGACCGCACCCTCGGCGGACATGCCGAAACCCAGCTCGGTCGCGAGCGTCTCGGCGATCCCCGTGGCGCGGAATTTCTGGTCGGCGACGAGGAACGCATCGAGCTCGGCGAAGATCAGGCGGCGGTCGCGGTCCCACAGCAGACGGCGCCCGGTGAGTCCCCGTTGCTCGACGCGCGCACTTTCTTCCTGCGCGATCTCGCGCAGCCGGAGACGGTCGTCGTCGGTCCACGGACAGCCGGCGCCGGCGCGCGTCCTCGCCTCCGCGAGGAACCGGTCGAGCACCTCGTGCATGAGGCTGCCGCGCGCGATGGGCGTGAGCTGCATGAGGTCCTCCGGCCGCTCGACCGGCTCGACGTGCAGGACCCGCTGCATGAAGTACGCGTGCGGGCACCCCGCCCACATTTCCAGGCCGGTCGGCGACGTCACCGTCTCCGGCGCGGCCGGGCTGATCATGCGCAGCCGGGTTCCGAGGTGCGACAGGTTGCCGTCGAACCGGGTGAACGAGGATCCGGCGCGGGCCGCGGTGAGCTCGAGCCCGCGCGCAACCGTCGGTCGGTGCTCGACCCACGGCTCGCCGCCGATCGCGGCGCGCACTTCGAGCTCGTGCCGGTTGGCGGGAAACTCGACATGCGTCGCCGCATACGCGTACGAAGGGATCGCAACGACCTCGCCGACCGCGGTGAGCGTCGAAGCGAGGAACCGCGACGGCACGTGCTCGGTGCTCCGTCGGAGATCCCCGCGCGGGTACGTGGACACGCGCGCGCCGGTCGTCGATGCCAGCGCCGCGAGCAGGGCACGTTCGTCGTCGGCAGTGCGATCGGAGCGGAGGCGGAGCTCGCCCCCGAGTGCCGCGCGGTCGCGGTCGGACAACAGCGGATCGTCGCGGGGAACGGTCGGGAACAACCCCTCCGCGAGACCGCAGACCCACACGCGATCGAGATCGACGCCCAGCGCCATCGCGACGGGTCCCACGAGCACACCGTCACCCAGGCTGCCGACACGATCGCGCGCCGCGTCGAGCTCGAGCTCGAAGGTGCGCCGGAAGATCTCGATGGTCGGGCCCGGGTCGATCGCGTCGAGCGTGCCGAGCCGGTCGAGCACCATCTCGACGCGGCGCGCCGCGACCTGCTCGAACGGCGGCCACGACGCCCGCCGCGCCTCGGTGCCGAGATACCGGTGCACGAGTCGGTGCGCGAAGCGAGCCAGGCCATTCCATGTGCGGGGCGAAGTCGACGGATCGAGGTCGGTGGCGAGGGCCGCGACGAACGCCGCGAGCGCCTCGGCGTGGGCGCGCGTCCGCGCCCGGCGCTCGTCGTCACCCATGCTCACCGCGTACGCGCCCAGCCGGCTCTGCCATTCGGCGACACCGCGCACGACGCCCGCATCGCGCGAGACCCGTTCCCACGCCGCGGCGGGGACGGGCCGCCCGTGACCGTCGAGCACCGGGGCGGCGGCGAACAGGCCGCAGACGGCGTCGCGACCGAATTGGCCATCGGCGAGCGCGAGGATCCGGAGCAGACCGCGCCCGAGCACCGAATCCGACATGGAACGCGTGGTCGCGCCGTTGTGCGCGATCGCGGCGAGGTCGAAGTGTTCGTGCAGCAGTCGCGCGTACGGCTCGTCCGAGGCGTACAGCACCGCCATCCGCTCGAGTGGAACGCCGGCGCGCATCGCGTCGACGACCGCGCGCACGATCGCGCGCACCTCGTCGTCGGGGTCGGAGGCATTCCACACCTCGGTTCCGACGACCGGAGCGATGCCGGCCGCGACCTCGGCCGCGGTCTCCACGCCGACCCGCCGCAGGCTCGTGACGACCTGCGCGTCGGCCGCCTCCGCGCCCGTGACCCCCGCGATGATCTCGAGGTCGGTGTGCTCCGCCAACCCGCGCAGCAGACGCGCCGCCGGCGTGCTCCACCGTTGTGGAAGGAACGCGATGATCGTGCCGAGCTCCTCGACGAGCGGTGAGCCCGCGCCGACGAGATCGGTGGCGACCTGCATCAGATCGTGCTCGTCGTGCCATTCCCCCTGTAGCAGCGATCTCGTCGCCCGATGCAGACGCACGACCTCCCGCGTGCGTTGCTGCGGCTGCGCGGCGAGCACGTCGAGCTGGGCGGAGTCGAGGTCGGCGAGCTCGCGATGCGCCGCGACGAGCGCCTCTTCGGTCGCGGGATGTTGCGCGACCGGCGCGAACAATCCGGGATTGCGCGCGAGCGCCCGGCGTACCGCCGACGCGACGACGGGGGTGGAGACCGGGCGCCGACCCGCGGCGGCGAGCGCGCCGGCCGCCAGGAGCTCGGCGAGGCGGTAGACGGTGAGGAACGTGACCCCGACGACGCCGCGCCCGACCGGGCTCACCGATCCGAGCTCGCCCGATGCGAGCCGGCGGCGCGCCGAGACTCCGACCGAGTTGGTCGGCACCACCACTGTCACCGGCGCGAGCACGTCGGACCGTTTCGCGCGCGCGACCGCGTCGCGCAAGGTCTGGGATGCGGCGCTCCCATACGCGGTCGGGACGACGGTGATCGGCACGGGCGGATCGTACGGCGGGCATGAGACACCCGGCGCCGGAACCGCGTACCGACGCATCCCGGTGCCCGTGAAAGCGCCTGCGGAAGCACGCGAACGCGCCGGCGGCCGCGCCCGGGCGGCCCGCCCGGAGCGTTTCGGTGCGCTCCGGTCCGGGTACCCGGAGGGCTACTGCCTCGCAGGGAAAGCCCCGCCCTGAGCCGCGCAGGCGCGCGGCTCAGGGCGCGAGGGTTCGACCGAAGAAGTCGACTGCGAGCTGTATCGCTTCCGGCGGGACGTCGACGTGCGTTCCCGTCCACACTCCCATGCGCTTCGGCCCCGGAAGCATCTCGAGTACCTCGACCGCTCCCTCGAGCGGGAAGTGCTCGTCCCGCGTCATATTGAGCATGAGGACTTCACGACCGGTGAGTCGCGCCGCGCCCGAGCGCACGAGGTCGTTGCGAACGTCGTCGTGCATGAGGCCGCCGAGCGCGAACACCGCGGCAACAACCGACGGCAGGTCGGCAACGATCGACAGGCCGAAGATCGCGCCCATCGAGAATCCCGCGTAACCCGCGGGACCGGTGATGCGCGCGTCGGCTGCGCGCGCCGCGGTCTCGACCGCGCGCCAGTCGTTCGTCAACAGGATGTCGTTCTCGCGACTCGACATCCGGCGCGCGACATCGCCCGCGAACTCCTCGTCGGTCGAGCCCGCGGCGCGGCGCTCGCCGTGACCCGGAGCGTCCATCATTGCGACCGCAGCACCGGCCCCGCGACAGAAGCCCTTGGCGATCATCTGCATGATCGGGTCGTCCTTCGAGAGGTGCGCGCCGTGCCCGAAGAGGATCAACGGCAACACCTCGTGCTCCCCCGGCGGGACGAACAACAGCGTCGGCGGCGTGCGGTCGTCGGCGAGACGCAACGGCGAAAGGGGCATGACAGCCAGTCGAGCACACGCGTACCCTGCCCACCAGACCGCCCATCCGGACCTCACCGAGCCGGACCCGAGAGGCCGGACGGAAGCGACCGGAGACGCCGGACGCCGACGCCGACCGAGAGGAGACGCCATGCGTGTACCGCTGACCGTGATGGATTTCCTCGAGCGCGCCGAGCTCGTCTACGGCGACCGGATCGGCATCGTGGACGAGCCCGAGCAGCCCGCCGCCTCGCTCGGCGCGCTGACCTGGAGCGAGGTCGCCCGCCTCGCCCGCGCGCAGGCGGCCGGTCTCGACGCGCTCGGCGTCGAGCACGGTGAGCGCGTCGCGATCGTCTCCCACAATTCCGCGCGCTTGCTCACGGCGTTCTTCGGTGTGTCCGCGTACGGGCGGGTTCTGGTCCCCATCAATTTTCGGCTCAACGCGGAGGAGATCGGATACATCGTCGAGCATTCCGGCGCGTCGGTGCTCCTCGTCGATCCCGAGCTCGCCGATTCACTCGATGGCGTGACGGCCCGACACAAGTTCGTCATCGGCAAGGACACCGACGAGACGCTGCTGCGCTACGACACCGAGCCCGAACCTTGGATCCAGGACGAAGACGCGACCGGAACGATCAATTACACGAGCGGGACAACCGCGCGACCCAAGGGAGTGCAGCTCACACACCGCACGCTCTGGATCAACGCAACGACGTTCGGCTGGCAGACGGGCGCGAGCGACCGCGACGTGTATCTCTGGACGTTGCCGATGTTCCATTGCAACGGCTGGGGAATGTCGTACGCGGTCACCGGCATGGGCGGACGGCACATCGTGTTGCGCAAGATCGACGGCGCCGAGATCCTCCGCCGGGTCGAGGAGCACGGCGTGACGTTCCTCTGCGGAGCCCCCGCCGTGGTCGCCGCCATCATCGATGCGGCCGCCAAGTGGGACGGTCCGATCCCCGGACGCGACCGGGTCCGCATGGTCGTGGCCGGAGCTCCGCCCCCCACGCGCATGATCGAGCAGATGGAGACGGAGCTCGGCTGGGAGTTCATTCAGATCTACGGGCTCACCGAAACCGCTCCCTTCCTGACGATGTCGAGGCGGCGCGCCGAATGGGACGCGCTGACGCCCGCCGAGCGCGCGCAGAAGCTCGGGCGCGCCGGGGCCCCGGCGTTGGGAGTACGCCTCCGCGTCAGCGACCAGGAAGAGGTGCTCGCGCGCTCCAACGTCGTGCTCGAGGGGTACTGGGAACAAGCGGAGGCGACCGCCGAGGCTCTGGCCGGCGGATGGTTCCACACCGGCGACGGCGGAACGATCGACGACGACAATTACCTGACGATCAACGATCGCAAGAAAGACGTGATCATCTCGGGCGGCGAGAACGTCAGCTCGATCGAGGTCGAGGACCGCCTCTACCAACATCCCGCGGTCGCAGAGGCGTGTGTCATCGGTGTGCCCGACGAGAAGTGGGGCGAGACGGTGAAGGCGCTGGTCGTACTGAAGCCGGGCGCCGACGCGAACGAGGCCGATCTGATCGAGCACTGCCGGGCGACGCTCTCGCACTTCAAATGCCCCACGTCGGTCGAGTTCCGCTCGGAGTTCGCGCGCACGTCGACCGGCAAGCTGCAGAAGTTCAAGATCCGGGAGCCCTATTGGGAAGGCCGGACGCGCCGGATCAACTGACGGCCGGCCGCCCCCGCGAGCGCCCGGGAACCGGAGCGGTCCGGTGTCGTAAGGTGCGGCCCGTGTTGCTCGGACTTGCTCTCGACGCGTGGTCGGGCGCCGACGTCAAGCTTCCACTCGAACGCGTGCAGCTCGCGGAGCGCCTGGGTTACGACTCGGTGTGGACGGCCGAGGCGTACGGCGCCGACGCGCTGACACCCCTCGCCTTCCTCGCGGCGTCGACGACGCGCGTCAAGCTCGCGACCGGCGTCGTGCAGATCTCCGCGCGCACCCCGGCCGCGACCGCGATGGCCTTCGCCACGCTCGAGTCCCTCGCCGGGTCGGGCCGCGTGATCGCCGGGCTCGGCCTCTCGGGTCCGCAGATCGTCGAAGGCTGGTACGGCCAACCGTGGGCAAAGCCGATCGCGCGCACGCGCGACTACGTCGCGATCATGCGCAAGATCTTCCGCCGCGAAGACCCCGTTGCCCATGACGGCAGCGCGATCAGCCTGCCGTACGCGGGTGCGGACGCAACCGGTCTCGGGAAGCCGCTGCGTTCGATCCTGCACCCGAACCCGGCGCTGCCCATCTATCTCGCGGCGGGCGGCCCCGAGAACGTCGCACTCGCGGCCGAGGTCGCCGACGGTTGGATCCCGATGGGGCTGTCCCCCGCGAACGCGGCGGGTTTTCGCGCCACCTTGGAAAAGGGTGCGGCGCGCTCGGGGCGAGACCTCGACACGCTCGCCATCCAGGCGTCGACCACCGTGCACCTCACCGACGACGTGGCGGGCACGATCGCCCGGATGAAACCGCGCGTCGCGTTGTACGTCGGCGGCATGGGAGCGCGCGACAAGAACTTCCACAAGGATTCGATGGTCCGCCGCGGCTACGCAGAGGCGGCCGACCGGATCCAGGAGTTGTTCCTCGCGGGCCGGCGCGACGACGCGACCGACGCGGTCCCCGACGAGTACGTCGACGAAGGCGCCCTCCTCGGCTCCCCCGATCGCATCGCGAGACGATTCGTCCCGTGGACCGGGTGCGGGATCACCGGCCTCACCATTCACGCCGATCAGGACGAGGCGGTCGAGCTGATGGCCGACCTCGCGTCCCAAGGGAGCGCGTCGTGACGAGTGCAACGACATACGAGTTCATCGCGGTCGACGACCCCGCCCCCGGTGTTCGGCGCATCACGTTGAACCGCCCCGACAAACGGAACGCGATCAACAACGGCATGCGCGCCGAGCTTTTTGCCGCGCTCGAAGCGGCCGATGTCGACGACGCGGTGCACGTCTCGATCGTGCGCGGCGCGGGCCCGTGCTTCTCCGCGGGATACGACCTCAAACGCGCCGCCACCGACGAGCGGCCGTACTACACAGCCGGCGGCGACGGGAGCTGGTCGCGCCACGTCACCGAGGGCTGGGTCCACATCTGGGACCTCGCCAAGCCCGTCATCGCCCAGGTGCACGGCTACGCGATGGCGGGCGGTACCGAGCTCGTCGCCGCGTGCGACCTCGTGTACGTCGCGCACGACGCCACGTTCAGCTATCCCGTGGTACGCGTCATCAGTCCGCCCGACTTCCAGTACCACCCTTGGCTTGTCGGCATGCGCAACGCGATGGAGCTCGTGCTCACCGGCGACGCGGTCACCGGCGACGACGCGGTACGGATGGGACTCGCGAACCGTGCCTTTCCCGCCGCCGAGCTCGACGAACGCGTCGTCGCGATCGCGGAACGGATCGCGGGCGTCCCTGCCGAGCTCTTGCAGATCAACAAGCGCAGCGTGCATCGCGCGATGGAGATCATGGGGATCCGTACCGGCATCCGCGCCGGGTCGGAGCTCCAGGGTCTGGCGAGCAAGCTGCCGGCCGTGCAGGCATTGCTCGCGGGCGACCCGATCTCGAGTGTGAAGCAGGCCGCCGGGCAATGAACGGACACGGGTGACGGACGACACCAACCGGCGCGCCTGGGAACCGATCCTCGCCCGGCTCGAAGCGCGCCGCGCCGCGAGCCGCGCAATGGGCGGAGCCGAGCGCGTCGAACGCCATCATGCGCGTGGCAAGCTCGACGCCCGCCAACGCATCGACGCGCTGTTCGACCCCGGCACCTTCGCCGAGCTCGGCGCGTTCACGGGCGCGCCCGAGAATTCGGCCGACGCGCTGGTCGCGGGACTCGGGCGCATCGACGGCCGGCCCGCGCTCGCGGGCGTCGAGGACTTCACCGTCCTGGGCGGATCGATCGGCACGGGCGCCGCCGACAAGCGCTACCGGCTCGCGCAGCTCGCGCGCCAGGAACGGGTGCCGCTCGTATTCATGCTCGAGGGCGCCGGGCACCGGCTGACCAACAAGGCGAGCGGGCGCAAGCCCAACGACCTGCAGGCGCTCGCCGAGCTGTCGGGCATCGTGCCGATGGTGTGCCTGGTGCTCGGCCCGTCGGCCGGACACGGTGCACTGACCGCTCCCCTCTCCGATTTCGTGGTCATGACTCCCGACTCGCAGCTCTTCAGCGCGGGCCCGCCGCTCGTGAAGGACGCGATCGGCGAAGACGTCACGAAGGAGGAGCTCGGCGGCCCGCAGGTACACGTCGACGTGTCGGGCGTCGCGCACAACCTGGCGCGCGACGACGCCGACGCGATCGAAACGGCGCGCCGCTATCTCTCGTTCTTTCCCGCGAACGCGTGGAGCGCGCCGCCGGCCGTAATCGACGGACCGGATACCGGCCCGCGCCGGCTCGACGACCTGCTCGACGTCATCCCGCCCAATGCGCGGACCCCGTATCCGATGCGCGCCGTCGTCGAACGCCTCGTCGATGCCGGATCGATGCTCGAAGTACAACCGACCTTCGGTGCGGCAGTCGTGACCGCGCTCGCTCGGCTCGGAGGCCGGAGCGTCGCGATCGTGGCCAACGATCCGAGCGTGAGAGCGGGCACCGTCGACACCGCGGCCGCGGAGAAGGCCGCGCACTTCATCGACGTTGCGGGTGCCTTCCACCTTCCGTGCATCCTGCTCGCCGACAATCCCGGCGTGATGGCCGGCACGCAGGCTGAGCGCGCGGGCGCGTTGCGCGCGGTCGCCCGCATGTTCGCGGCGCAACATCGGTTGCGCTCCCCCAAGTTGCACGTGACAGTGCGCAAGGCGTTCGGCTTCGGCTCCTCGATCATGGGCATGAACCCGTTCGACGGCCAGACGATCTCCTTGTCGTTCCCGGCGATCACCCTGGGGGCGCTCCCCGCGTCGAGCGGCGCGGCGTCGGCGAAGCTCACCGCCGAGGAAGCAGCGCAGATCGCCGAAGAGCAGTCGGCCGCGGCTTTCCGGAGCGCGAGCGGTATGGGCTACGACGACGTGATCGATCCCCGCGACCTGCGCAACGCGCTCCTGCACGGACTCACCTTGAGCGAGAACCGCGTGCGCGGCCCGTTCCGGCCCGTCCGCCACGCCGGAATCCTTCCCTGATCGGAGAGAGTCGCATGTCGTTCGTCGAGATCAGCAAGCCCCGTCCGAGCGTTGCGCTCGTGACGTTGAACCGCCCGGAGCGCATGAACGCGATGGCGTTCGACGTGATGATCCCGTTGCGCGAGGCGCTGGAGGGTCTGAGTCACGACAACGACGTGCGCGTCGTCGTGCTCACCGGCGCCGGGCACGGGTTCTGCTCGGGCGCCGATCTCGAAGACGCCGGATACCTCCCCAACATCGACGGTTTGACCGTCACGTCGATCGCGCGCCGCGCCCTCGAGCTACTCGACGACGTGATCCACTCGATCCGCAAGATGCACCAGCCGGTCATCGGCGCGATCAACGGCGCGGCCATCGGCGGCGGTTTCTGTCTGGCGTGCGCGTGCGACATCCGCATCGCATCCGAGGCGGCGTACTTCAGGGCCGCGGGTATCAACAACGGTCTCACCGCGAGCGAGCTCGGGATCTCGTACCTGCTGCCGCGGGAGGTCGGATCGGCGCGTGCGTTCGACATCATGCTCACCGGTCGCGACGTCGACGCCGCGGAGGCAGAACGCATCGGGCTCGTTTCACGGGTCGTACCCGCCGACGCGCTGCTCGACGAGTGCTACGCGGTGGCCGAACGGATGATCGGCTTCTCGCGGGTCGGGGTCGAGGTCACGAAGCGGATGTTGTGGTCGAGCCTCGACGCCGCCAGCCTCACCGCGCACATGGATCACGAAGGAATCGCGCAGCTCTACGTGCGGCTCACGACCCAGAACTTCGAAGAGGCCATCCGCGCCCGCAAGGACAAGCGCACACCCGTCTATCGAGACTGAACCCCGGCCGCGCGCCGAAGTCACCCGGTGGATGCTCCCGAGACGAATGCAACCTTCCGCGCCTCTCGTGCGACGTGACAGTGTGAAGTCAGTGCAATCGCAGGGAGTTGCCGCGACCTTCGACGAGACATTTCAGTCGGAGCGCGCCGCCTTGGCGCGGCTCGCGCATCTCCTGACCGGCTCGCGCGCGATCGGGGAGGAAATCCTCCAGGAGGCGTTCATCAGCCTCCATCGCCGCTGGGACGAGGTCGACAACCCTGCGGCATATGTACGCACGACCGTCATCAACCTGGCGCGCAGCGCGCAGAGGCGCCGTCGCCTCGAACGCCGCCACGCGGCGTCGCTCCTTCCGAACCTCTCCCTTCCGCCCGAGATCGACGAGACCTGGCGACTCATCCAACGCCTGCCCGTCAATCAACGAGCCGTCATCGTGCTGAGGTTCTACGAAGATCGCTCGCTCATGCAGATCGCCGACGATCTTGGCATTCCATTGGGCACGGCCAAGTCGCTCTTGCATCGAGCACTTCTGCGACTCAAGGAGGAGGTGCAATGAACGTGCACGACGTCGAAACCCGGATTCGGACCACGTTGCTGGCGGTCGCCGAGACGACCGACCGCATGCCACAAGCACCGCCCGTGACCGTCGTCGAACCCGACGAGCCGGAGTTGCACGCTCGCCCAAAGGTGCGCGCAATCGTCCTCGCGGCGGTGAGCGTGGTGGTTCTGTGCCTGGTCGGGTCGGTCGCGGTCGTTGCCACCGATCGGGAGCGGATCGCGCTCGACGCGCGCGCAGCACTCGATGTACCGCGCGCCGAATGGCGGACGACTGCTGCGCCACTTCTCGCGCCGACGTGGCTGCCTCCGAACCTGCACCTCTACGAGATGACCTCCGCGCCGGCGCACGTGTTTCCGAGTAGCTCCGACATGAAGGTGCAACTCTTCGGCCGCGCCCCTCGAAGCGGCGATCGCGTTGCGACCGGGTTCGCCCTCGGCATACTGAAGGCGAAGGGAATCGCCATCGAGGGAACGACGGTGCGCGTGCGCGGCCGCGACGCGCGCGTCGATCACGAGGCCGGAGGCGTCACGTTCCTGTCGTGGATCGCAAGCGATGAGGTCGAGATGTCGGCCACATCTCGCGGCATTGCGCTCGATCGCGTCATCGCGACAATCAACGCCTTGCGCCCTCGCAGCACTCAACCCCTCGACGGGTTCGATCCCGCGTCGGCATCCGCTGGCCTACGGCTTCTGGGTGAGTCACTCGCAGATGGGAAGAGTCGCGGCACTTCGGACCTTCGCTACGCGCCTGCGCTCAACGCCTTTGACCTCGGCTTGACCGAGTTCATCGTTAGAACGACGACCGCCGGTAGCAACGCCGAGTATCTCGCCGCGCGGGTGTCGGGCGTGCCTGCCGGAGACGCAGCGGTCGAGGTCGACTCCTTCGCCGAGGTCTCCAACGGCGACTCCGGAACCACACGGGCGCCGATCGTGCGCATGTTCTGGTCGGATGGACGGTCGATCGAAATACAAGGTGGGTTCGGCATCAAGGATCTCCCAACATTGCGGCGGATCGCGCGCAGTGCACAACCGTTCGACTCCGCAGGAGTCGAACGGTTGCGAACCGGAGTTGACCAGCGGATCGCAACGCTCGGGCTATGGGCATCGGCGACCGTGGACGGATTCGTCCTCGAATTGCGCGGCGACACGCGGCCGCTCGCGGTATGCCTCCGTCTCGCAAGCCGCCCGCCGGCGTGCGCGCCGTTACAGGGGCAGGCCGGGCCCGGGCTCGGCGACGTATTGATCGGAGATCAATGGATCGTGTTCGCCGCGCAAGAGGCAGCGCCCCCGCGATTCGACGTCGACGGGAAGACCATCAGCGCCCGCCGGACCGAAACGCGGGGCTGGCACCTCGCGCTCGCCGCGTTGGGAGCCAACGCCATGGAGGTCGACGTATCCGGCGGCACGTCGGTCGGCCGCCCGCGCTGAGTTCGTTCGCGGCGTCGTAGTTGTCACACCTGGCTGTCATAGTGCGTGAATGACGGTCATGGAGGACCAACAACGGGTGCACGTCGGGTTGGCGAATGTGCGCTTGGCGGAACGTTTGATTGCGTCGATGCTTCTGGTGCTCGAGCCCGACGAGGTCGCGTGCTCCGATGTGACCGAGATGTGGAAGGCGTTCGACGGGATCGAACGGTTGGGCGCGAATGCGAAGACGTTGCTCGCCGCGCGTGTCGAGGCCGCGGGTTCGTGGCGGACTGCGGGAGCGCGCTCGCCGGCCGAGCACCTCGCGAAGTTGGGTGGAACAGCGACGAATGTGGCGCGGCGCGCATTGGAGAATTCGAAGCAGCTGCCGCGCTTGGGGGCTGTTTCGGACGCCCTGCGAGAGGGCGCATTGTCGAGTGCGCAGGTCGAAGCGATCGTGCCCGCCGCGGGTGCGGATCCGTCGGCGCAGGATCCGTTGATCGCCCTCGCCGCGACGAACCTGAACGAGCTGCGGGCCGAGTGTCTTCGGACAAAGGCGGGTGCCGATCCGGATCCAGATGCCACTCATCGGCGCATCCGCAAGAGTCGCTACGCGCGCACCTTCACCGATGCCGAGGGCGCTTGGAATCTGGTCGCGCGCGGTACCGCGGAAGCCGGCACCCGCTTCGAGTCTGCGTTGGAGCCGATCCTCGACGCGATGTATGACCGCGCCCGTGCGGCGGGAGAACACGAACCGCGCGAAGCGTACGCGTTCGACGCGCTCATGACCCTCGCCGACCGCGACACTCCGACGGCCGACATCGCGGCCGACGCTGATGCGGACTCCGTGACCACGCCGAGACCCCGGCCGAAGACGCGATACCTCGGGCTGTTGCACCTCAGCTTCGAGGCATTGGTCCGCGGCGCCCGCGCCGGCGAGGAGACCTGCGAGATCGTCGGTATCGGACCGGTCCCGGTCCGCATCGCGCGCGAGCTGCTGGGCGAATCGATCCTGAAATTGGTGATCACCAAGGGCGTCGACGTCGCGAACGTGACGCACCTCGGCCGCGGGCCGACCGCGGCACAACGCGTCGCACTGCTGTGGTCGAAACCGAAATGCGCGAACATCGAATGCTCCAGCACGTTCGTGCAGATCGACCACCGCGAACCCTGGGCCAAGACGAAACACACGACACTCTCAGAGCTCGATCCGCTCTGCCCGCACGACCACAAACTCAAAACCCATCACCGCTGGTCCCTCATCGAGGGAACCGGCCGCCGAGCCTTCGTGGGGCCGAACGATCCCCGCCATCCACGCAACAAACCACCGCCGGATGCGGGCTGAGCCCTACCTCGGCCGAGGCACGGCCGTTATCCTCGGCCGCGTGGGGAAGCGCGACGTACCGGAACTACCACGCGCCGCCGGTTGGTATCCCGATCCGTGGAGCGCCACCGGAGAAGGTGAGCGCTACTTCGACGGGAAGAGGTGGGGAACCAACGAGAAGCCGTTCGGGCGGCACACCACCGCGGGGATCCAACCCACGCGCCGGGCGGCGCGCTCTGTCTCAGGTCGGGCCCGCAACCTCGCGCCCTTCCTCGTGTTCGTCGTCCTCGTCGCGGCGGTGTGGGGCATCCCGAAGTTGCGCGGCTCGCACCACGGGAACACGGCACTTCCCGAACTGTCGACACCGCCGACAACGGTCGCGACGGACACGCCGCCGCCGTCGAGCGAAGAAGCCGCGCGACCCCTCGGTGCGCCGGCCGCGGTGCCGCCCGGACCCGGAAAGTTCGAGGTCGAGAACGATCAGCCCGGCGCTCCCGCCGTCCCCGTCGCGTGGGACCCATGCCGTCCGATCCACTACGTCGTGAATCCCGCCGGAGCACCGCCCGACGGCGCGCCCTTGATCCGGGCCGCCATCGCGCGCCTGCAGACGGCGACGGGGCTCCACTTCGTCAACGACGGTCCGACCAAGGAGAAGACGAGCAAGAATCGCAAGCCGTACCAGCCCGCTCGCTACAACTCGACCCGTTGGGCTCCGGTTCTCTTCGGTTGGAGCGACGAAACCGCGTCGCCGTCACTGGCGGGTTACATCGCCGGTGTCGCCCAGCCCGATGCCGTCTACGCGAGCCGGGATCGACTCGTCTACGTGACCGGGCAGGTGACGCTCGACCGTCAACAGCTGTCACCCGCTCGCGTTCCGGATCGCGGCGTGGTCCGGGCGATCATCCTGCACGAGCTCGGCCACCTCGTCGGCCTCGACCACACGTCCGATCGGGGCCAGATCATGTTCTCCGAAGCAGAGTTCAACGTCCGCGACTACGCGCCCGGTGATCTTCGCGGTCTTGCGCGCCTCGGTACGCAGGCGTGCTTCCCCGGCGTCTGATCCGGCAGAAGGCTCGACATGGCGAAGTTACGCGTGGACAACTTCTCGATCTCGCTCGACGGATACGGAGCCGGGCCCGACCAGAACGTCGACGACCCGCTCGGCGTGGGTGGTACGCGCCTGCACGAGTGGGTGTTCGCAACGCGCGGAGGCCGCCGGATGATCGGCGAGGACGGCGGCGACACGGGTGTCGACGACCGGTTCTTCGCCCGCGGATTCGAAGGTGTAGGCGCAACGATCATGGGCCGCAACATGTTCGGCCCGATCCGCGGCGACTGGGGCGACAGCGACTGGAACGGTTGGTGGGGCGACACGCCGCCGTATCACCACCCGGTGTTCGTGTTGACGCATCACGCGCGTCCTTCGCTCACGATGGCCGGGGGCACGACGTTTCATTTCGTCGACGACCCGATCGAGCAGGTGCTCGAGCGCGCGTTCGACGCCGCGAACGGCGAGGACGTGCGGCTCGGAGGTGGCGTGTCGACGATCCGGCAGTATCTGCGGGCCGGACTGATCGACGAGCTCCACGTTGCGATCGTCCCGACTCTGCTCGGCACCGGCGAGCGGCTCTTCGACGACCTCGACGGCGCCCCCGGCTACGAATGCGTCGAGCTCGTCAGCTCCCCGGCCGTCGCCCACGTCCGTCTGGCGCGCTCACTCCCCTAACCACACGTCGACGACGTCGATCCGTTCGATGTGCACGTCCTCGTGCGAGTGCGGGATTCCGTAGCCCGCCAACACCTTCTCGACCGCAGGTTCCACGTGGTCGACGCGGAAACGCTCCCAGTGCTCCTCGGTCTTCCAGACGTCGACGTAGCGCAGGCCGCCGTCACGCTTCAACGCGATGTGCGCAACCAGTCCCGGCGGGTTCGCCGGAAGGAGCTCTTTGATCTGGGCGTAGATGTTCTCGTCGGCGGGGACATCCTGCAGGAAGGCGTACGGCATGGCATGCTCCTCTGTTCATCATCCGATAGAATGCCCTCTATCTGATAGAGGAGTATCTATCGAATGACTGCCCAAGTCAAGCCCAAACGCGCGTACGACGCGAGTCGGCGCCGCGAGCAAGCCCGGGAGAGTCGCCGGGCAATGCTCGACGCGGCTCGGCGACTCTTCCTCGCGCACGGCTACGCCGACACGACGATGCCGATGATCGCCGAGGAGGCCGGCGTCTCGGTTCAGACCCTCTACAAGGCCTTCGAGAACAAACCCGGACTCGTGAAGGCGCTCGTCGACGTCGCGCTCGTCGGCGACGACGAACCCGCGCCGATGATGGAGCGCGAGTTCGTGCAACGGAACATGGCCGAACCCGATGCCCGCAAGAAGCTGCTCGACTACGGCGCGCACCTCGCCGAGATCGCACCGAGGGCGCAGCCGATCCTGCTCGTCGTGCGTGACGCGGCCGCGGTCGACGGGGGCGCGGCCGAGGTCTGGCAGCGGCTCCAGGCCGAGCGCCTCACGGGCATGACCCATTTCGCGCAGCACCTGAAGTCGGAACGTTTTCTGCGGCGGGGCGTGTCGGTTGCCGAGGCGCGCGACGTGCTGTGGGCTCACAACTCCGTCGAGCTCTGGGATCTCCTGGTGCGCCAGCGTGGTTGGACCCCGGCGCGCTACGGCCGCTGGATCGCCAACCAGCTCGTCGCCGCCCTGCTCTGAGAAAACCGCGAACCAATCGGCGGCCGCGTGCGTCATACCGGGCGTGACCGATCAGGGCGCCGTGCAGGAGGAGTGGGTGCGGGCCCGCTACGCCCGTACCTATCGCACCGCGGTGCTGATCTGCGGCAACCCCGCCGATGCCGAGGAGGCCGTGCAGGACGCGTTCCTGCGCGCATGGCGGTTCCGGGACGCGTTGCCGGACGACTCGCGACGCGACGCCTGGCTGTACCGAGTGCTCGTCAACGCGTGCTATTCGAAATTGCGCAAGGAAATACCCCGCCGGGAACGTGAGCGTGTCCGGATCAGCGTCGATGCCGACGTGCAAAACCAGCACCTCACCGAAGCGAGCGAGCAACCGGACCGGGTCGCCGAGCGGGCACTGACGGCCGATGCGCTCGCCGCGACGCTCCACGATCTACCGGACGGGCTGCGGGTCGTCGTGATCCTGCGGTACTACGCCGACCTCAGCGAACGCGAGATCGCGATCGCGATCCGGCGCCGGCCGGGCACGGTCAAGTCGCGCCTGCACGAGGCGCGCCGGCGTCTGGCCGCGGACGCGCGGCTCGCCGCCTACCGGCCCGACGCCGAGGTGAACGCACCATGAGCGACCTGATCGAGGAACCCGTCCTCGTAGACCTGTTCGGCCGGATCGCCGACGACATACCCGTCCCGGCGCGGGGCGCGGAATACGCGGTCGACAACATCGTCAACACGACCGCGCCCGGCCGCTCCGACCGAGCGCGCGTCGTCGCGTCGGTGCTGGCCGGCGCGGCGGTGCTTGCGGGCATCGTGCTCGCGTTATCAACGCTGAGCACCACGTCGAGCTCGAAGTCGTCGTCGTCGGCGCGCGCCGACGCGGGGCCGCCCCGAACGACCGGCGGCGGACGGGCCGTGACCGATCCCTCGGTTCCGGTCGACGGGGCCAAGATCGTGAAGACGGGCACGCTCGATCTCCAGGTCCCGCACGCCACGCTGCGCCTCGCGGTCAATCGCGTGACCGGGGTGGCCGTCGGCCTCGGCGGTTACGTCGCCGACAGCAAGACGAACTACGGCTCCGATCCGACCGCGCAGATCACGATTCGCGTTCCCGTCGCGAGATTCGAGAACGCGATCACGCAGCTCGACGCGTTACCGGACGTGAAGGTGCTCGGCGAGAGCGAGAACGGCACCGACGTCACGAGCCAGGTCGCCGACGTGCAGGCCCAGCTCGCGGCGGCGACGAGTGAACGCGATGCCCTTCTCGTCGTGTTGTCGCGCGCGCAGTCGATCGGCGACATCCTCTCGGTGCGCGATCGGGTGACGACCGCGCAGGCGGAGGTCAACCAGCTCCAGGGCCGCATCAACCTGCTCGACCGGCAGTCGACCTTCTCGTCGCTCGCGGTCACCCTCTCGGAGCGGGCGGCGAGTGGAGCACCCGCCGTCCACGGCCGAAGCGGTCTCGCGAAAGCGTGGTGGGACGCGCGCCACGGGTTCACGAACGTCGTCGAATGGCTGCTCGCCCGATCCGGCGCGGCACTGATCATCGTGTTGTTCGCGCTCGCGCTGCTCTTCGGGATCAGGTACCTGTACCCGATCGTGCGACGCGGCCTCGTCTGATGCCAGATCGGGCCACTACGCCCAGTACGTGCCGTCGAGCATCCTCTCGAGCAGCCCTCGGAACATGACGAGGTCGTCGGGGTCGGCCGGCTCTTCCATCGTGCCGTACGCGATCCCCCGCTTGCTGGTGCGGATCGAGACGATCGCGAAACGCAGCGCGGCGTAGATGGTGAACCACTCGAGGTTCTCGACCTGGTGGCCGGTCAGCTCTTCGTACTCGGCGATCACCGAGTCCCATTGCATGAAGTCGGTCATGCCCGGCAGGCCGAACGTGACGGCCATGTCGTGGAAGAAGGTGTGCAGGAAGATCATCCACGCGAGATCGACCTCACGCGGGCCGACCTTCGCCATCTCCCAGTCGAGCACGGCGATCGGCGCGAAGTCGCGGTAGAGCACGTTGCCGACGCGGGCGTCGCCCCAGTTGAGGACCGTTTCGCCTTCTTCGGGCCAGTTCGCCTCGAGCCATGCGAACGTGCGGTCGATCAGCGGATACGACATGCCGTCGCGCGCCCAGTCGTAGTACCAGCGCTGGTAGCCGATCTGCTGGCGCAGCGCCGTCGCTCCGTGCTTCGGCCGGGCGAGGAACGCAAGGTCGGCGTTCGCCGGCGACAGCTCGTGCAGTTTCTTCAACACCTGCAGCGTGTCGCGCTGCATCGCGGCGCGCGTCTCGGGCGGCGCGTCGGCGACCCATCCGCCGAACACGTACGGCGGGATGTCGGGGGGCGCCTCGCCGTCGACGCGGCGCATGACGAGGAACGGCGTGCCGAGCCACTGCGGATCGAGCTCGACCCAGCGCACATCGGGCACGGGCACGTCGGTGCGGGCCTGCACGAGGCGCATGCACTTCGCCTGCAGCTCGATGTCGTACTCGGGAAACACCGGGTACACCTCGGGCATGGGCGCGAGTCGCGCCGCGTAGCGTTCCGTCTCGCCCCCGAGCGTCATCTCGAACAAGACGGTCTCACTCGACATGCCGTTGCCCGGCGACCCCGCCTCCGACACCTGCGCGTCGGGGCCGAGCACCGCGCGCGCCCACTTCTCCATCGCGGGCCCGACCTCTTCGAGGTCGCGTCGCCACGGCGTGTCGATGTGCATCGCGGCTTCTTCTTCAGGCGGCATCGTCACATCCTGTCACGCCGTGCCGGCTGCTCGTCACGCCCATCGTTCTCAAGTTTTCTGCGCGTCAGCTGCGGGGGGTCGGGAAGTCGTCGGGTCGCACCGCGGCATCGGTTCCTCCGTCGGAGAACACGACCGAGCCGCAGAAGAAACTCGCGTCCGGCGACAGCAGATACGTCAGCAGGCTCGCGATCTCCTCGGGGCGGCCGGGCCGACCGATCGGCACGGGGAACACGTCGGGGATGCTGAAGATGAACTCCAGGTCGTTCTTCGTCATCGGCGTCTCGATGACGCCCGGCGCGATCGCGTTCAGTCGGATGCCCGCGCCGATCCAATCCGCGGTGGGTGCGTGATGACGCACGTAGCGGGCGAGCGCGAGCTTCGATGCGGGGTACGCGAACACGCCCGGCGCGTCAGCCGTCGCCGCGAGCGCCGCGGACTCGTCGGCCGCCAGGATCGCGTCGACGAGGGCCGACGGGAGGCCGGGCGTCGTCGTGGTCGAGTTCGAGCTGATCGCGACTGCCGACGCGTCGGTGCCGCGCGCGAGGAGCGGCCGAAGACCGTCGAGAGTCGCGATCGCACCGAAAAAGTTGATCGCAACCACGAGCGGTTCGGTGCCCATGATCCCGGCCGCCGCGACCAGACCGTCGAGTGCGCCGTCGCACTGTTCGGTCACCGCCGCGACCATCGCGTCGCGACCGGCCGGCGTCGAGAGGTCGGCGATCACCTCCGCGTCGCGCACGTCGACGCCGATGACACGCGCGCCGTCCTTCTCCAAGCGGGTTCGGGTGGCGGCGCCGATGCCACCCGCCGAACCGGTGATGCAGACGGTGCGCACTCAGTGCACCTGTCGTTCGGTGGAGCCCCAGTACTGCGCTCGCAATGCTTTCTTGTCGGGCTTGCCCAACGGGCTCAACGGGATCGCGTCGGCGAACTCGATCGACTTGGGCTGGTGGTGCGCGCCCTTGTGTTCCTTCACCAACGCGACGAGCTCTGAAGACAACTCCGTGCGTTCGACGGTTGCATCCGGCCGTAATACGACGATCGCCTTCACCGCCTCGCCCCACTTCTCGTCGGGCACACCGATCACCGCGCACTGCGACACCGCGGGATGCAGGGCCAGCACGTCCTCGATCTCCCGCGGGAACACGTTGAACCCGCCGCTGACGATCATGTCCTTCTTGCGATCGACGATCGTGTAGAAGCCGTGCTCGTCCTCACGGGCGATGTCGCCGGTATGCAACCAGCCACCCTTCAGCGCCTCTTCCGTCTCGGCCGGCTTCTTCCAGTAGCCCGCCATCACGAGCGGCCCCTGCACGCAGATCTCGCCCGGCTCGCCGCGCTTCACCTCGTTCAGGTCGTCGTCGAGCAGCCGCACCTTCACCCACGGCGTCGGCCGGCCGCACGTGGCCAGACGATCGAGATCGTCGACGTCGTGGTCCTCCTTCTTCAGCGACGTGATCGCCATCGGGCACTCGGCCTGCCCGTAGTACTGGAAGAAGATCGGCCCGAGCCGCCGGATCGCCTCCTGTAGCCGCGTCGGCGAGCACGCCGCCGCGCCGTAGTAGACGGTGTTCAAGCTCGAGACGTCGGTCTGGTCGAGCTTCGGGCTGTCGAGCAGCACGTAGAGCATCGTCGGGACGATCATCGTCGCGGTGATCTTGTACTTCTCGATCGTCTCGAGCACGAGGCCGGGTTCGAAGTGCGGCAGCACGACGATGGCACCACCGGTCAGGAGCGTGGGGATGAAGAACGCGGCACCGGCGTGCGACAGCGGCGTGCAGATCAAAAAGCGCGTGTCCTCCGGCCACTCCCACTCGGCCATCTGGATCATCGTCATCGTGGCGCCGCTGCGATACGTGCCCATCACGCCCTTGGGCTTGCCGGTGGTACCGCCGGTGTACGCGAACCCGGCAATGTCTTCGGCCTGCACGTTCGGCGCGACGAGCGGGTGCGGCGAGAACTTGGCGGCGAGCGCGAGGAGATCGTCCCCCACTTCGCACGGACCGAGCGAGAGCAATCGTTGCAACTTCGGGCAGCGCTCCTGCAACTGCCCCGCGCGTTCGGCGAAGCTCGGGTCGAACACCAACGTCTCGATCTCCGCGTCGTCGATCACGTACGCGTGGTCGTCGACCGACCCGAGCGGATGCAGTGCGCTGCCCCGACAGCCCGTGACCATGTTCGCCCCGAGTGTGAACAGCACCTCGGGTCGGTTCGGCGAGAGGATCGACACCGGGCTGCCCTTGGTGAGCCCCTGCGCCGCGTACGCCTGCGCGTAGCAACTCATCTGGGCGGCGACCTCTCGGCCCGTGAGCACCTGTTCGCCGAGGTAGACGGCGGGGCGATCGGGATGGCGGTTGAGCGCCGCGACCAGGAGGTCGGGCAGGAATGCGGCTTTGTGGAGATCGTCGTCGTTCACGCCGTGTGTCCTACCGCCTGGCGCCGACCGGGGTCCAACGCGGTTGAGTTCTGCTGACGAGTTGTGAATGATCCCACCGTGGACGACATCGTCGAGCGCCATCGCCGGGCCTGCACCGGGTTCGCCCGGGTCGCGCACGCAGTACCGCCGGATTCGTGGTCGATGCCGACGCCGTGCACCGAGTGGGACGCGCGCGCCGTGGTCGAACACGTCATCGGATTCCACGACTTCTTGTTGCTCCGTCCGCTCGGCGTGCGCGCGTCCCGCCCGCGTGACGATGCCGCGGCGCGGTGGGACGCGACGTCCGATGCGTTGTTCGGTGCACTGGCCGCCGAGGGCGCGCTCGACCGGGAGACCGAGCTGCCCGGGGGAGGAGCGAGCACGCCGCGAACCATGCTCGACGCACTGACCACCGACGTCCTGATCCACACCTGTGATCTCGCCCGCGCCACCGGCATCCCCCCGGGCCTCGAGCACGAACTGTGCGAGCGCGCGTACGCCGCGGCGGTGGCGCGCACGTTCACGCGCGCGGAGGGCATGATCGGGCCGGAGGTCGTGATCGCTCCGGACGCTCCCGTCGCCGACAAGCTCGTCGCGTTCTACGGCCGCGATCCCGCCTGGTCGGCCGCATGAATGTGCTGATTCGCGACTACCCGCCGCGGGCTTCCTTTCTCTACAACTCCAGTCCCGGACGCGCGCTGTAGAGCGTGCGCAACTCCTCGCCGATGCGCACCAATTCCGAACGCAACTCGGTCGGCTCGAACACTTCCAGCCGGGCGCCGAATCCCGCGAGCATCCCGGCCAGTGCCGCCACGTGCGGGCCGGACACCTCGACGTCGACCCGACCATCGGGCCGCGCCGGACCGACGCGGACGCGCGTGTCGAAGACCCAGCGCAACAGTTGCACAACACCGATCTCCGCGGCCGCGCGCACGCGCACGGGCGCGCGCAGCTGATCCACCTCGGCGCTGATCAGCCGCCACGCCTCGGCAAGATCGAAGCCTTCGGGCCGGACAACTTCGTCGCCTGTGCCTTCGACCGCGGTCACGCGATCGACGCGGAACGTCCGCAGTCCGGCGTCGGTGTGCGCGACGAGATACCAGACACTCCCCTTCGCCGCGAGCCCGAGCGGATGGATCACGCGGGTCGTCGAGGTGCGATCACGCGCGACGTAGGCCAACTCCACCTGTTCGCCCTCGATCACCGCCCGCTGCAACGCCTCGAGATGTTCCGGCGGTGGACGCGTAGGTGTCGCGCGGCCCCACTCGTTCGGATCGACGACCACCGCGGTCGACGCGGCTTGGGCGTCAGCCCGGAAGGGCTCGGGCAAGGCCCGCACGAGCTTGCGCAACGCGGCCTTCAACTCGGGCGACGCGGGCGACGGACCGGCCACGAGGAACAACGCCCGAGCCTCGGCCGCGTTGAGCCCGCTGAGATCGGTACGCGCCCCACCGAGCAGCTCCCACCCGCCGTTGCGTCCGGGCTGCGAATAGACGGGCAGCCCGGCCATCGCGAGCGCGTCGAGGTCACGACGCGCGGTGCGTTCCGAGATCTCCAACTCGGCCGCGACCTCGCCCGCGGTCACCCGACCCCGGGTCTGCAACAGCATGAGGACGGCTACGAGACGATCGGCGCGCACATGGCCATCTTCTCAGGAGAACCGGTCAGGAGGTGGCCACTTTGGGAGCGCAGTCTGGCGCCATGACCACACAAACGACAGGCCAAAGCAGTCCCGCCCCGGGCGCCCGCGCCCTCGACCGCGATCCCCGCCCGCTCTTCATGGCCGCGACGGCCACGGCCACCGAGGTGATCGGCGCCATCCGGCCGGAACAGCTCACGAACCCCACCCCGTGCGCCGAATTCGACGTGCGGGACCTGCTCGGCCATCTCGTCGGCGTGGTTCGGCGGGTCGCGGCGATGGGCCGGGGCATCGACCCGATGACTGTCGGCGAGCTCACCGCAGTCGCCGACGGCGGCTGGGCCTCGGCGTGGCGCGCCGCGGTCGACGACGCCGACGACGCGTGGCGCGACGAATCTGCGCTCGAGCGCACGATCGTGTTGCCGTGGGCGACCGACAGTGGCGCCAATGCGTTGCTGGGCTATGTGAGCGAGATCACCGTGCACACCTGGGACGTCGCGCAGGGCACCGGACAACACCCGGCGTGGGACGACGAGACGGCCGAACGCGCGCTCCGACTGATGCATCAGTGGCTTCCGGGCGAGCATCGCGCCGAGATCTTCGCCGAGGTTCGCAACCAGATGGGCCTCGACGCCGACACGCCCGACGCGTTCGCGGCCGTCGTGCCGGTGCCCGACGACGCGTCCGCGATCGACCGGCTCGTCGCGTGGAACGGTCGCCGGCCGTGAAGCGTCCTGGCTAGCGTCATCGGCATGCTCGATCACCTCTCGATTCAATGCGACGACGGGGTTGCGAGCGCGCGTTTCTACGACGCGGTGCTCGCAACCCTCGGCGGCAGGCGCATCAAGGAGTTCGGTCCGGTCATCGGCTACGGAACGAACGCGCCGACGTTCTGGATCGCACCTCGCACCGACGAGATCCCCAATCGTCAATCACACATCGCGTTCCGGGCCGCCGATCGCGACGCGGTGCGCGCGTTCGTCGCCGCCGCGGTCGCGCAAGGTGCCGAAGTGCTGCACGAGCCCAAGGTGTGGCCCGAGTACCACCCCGACTACTACGGCGGCTTCGTGCGCGACCCCGACGGCAACAACGTCGAAGCCGTCGCGCACGTGCCCGAGTGACATGCCGGAGTTGATATGAACGCGACCTACGCGCTGGTTCCCGGGGCCGGCGGCAGCGCCTGGTACTGGCATCTCCTCGTCGACGAGCTGCGCGGCCGCGGCGCCGAGGCGCTTGCCGTCGATCTGCCCGCCGGCGACGACGCCGCGGGGCTCCCGGAGTACGCCGATGCCGTCGTCACCACGATCGGCGATCGGGCGCCGGTCGTGCTCGTCGCGCAGTCGCTCGGTGGGTTGAGCGCGCCTTTGGTGTGCGAGCGCGTGGATGTGGAGTTGCTCGTCTTCCTCAACGCGATGATTCCGGTGCCGGGTGAGTCGTTCGGTGAATGGTGGGGCAACACGGGTCAGGCGCAGGCGCGCGCGGAAGCGGGCGGCAAGGATGACGACGACATGTACGAGTTGTTCTTTCACGACGTGCCGGAGCCGGTCCGCAAGGAAGCGATCGAGCTGGGCGAACCGCCGCAGTCGAACGCGATCGCAACGAAGCCCGCGGTGACGACACCGCTGCCGCCAATCCCGATCCGGGTCCTCGCCGGGCGCGACGACCGCTTCTTCCCGATCGCGTTCCAGCGGCGCATCGCGCAGGAGCGGTTGGGGATCACCGCCGACGAGATGCCGGGCGGTCACCTCCTCGCGCTGAGCCAACCGAAAGAGCTCGCCAATCGCCTGGAGCGCTACCGGAACGAGTTGGGCTGAGTCGCTACCACAGTTGGTCCGCGTAGTTGTCGGTGCCGACGACGGTGCGGAAGAACGGCGCGACCAGGCGCATCGTCGCGAGATCGGCCGACTCGATCGCTTCGGTGTAGCGGCGGATCGCCGGGAGCGCGTCCTGCACGGCGCCGGTCACGAACAACAGCTGACAGAGACGTTCCGGACCGCCGGCCTTGCTCCCGAGATCCATCGGCACGTCGCGGGGATCGTTCTCCCCCGCCGACGGCGTCCACGAGCTCACGATCTCCACGTTGGATTTGGCGAGTAGGTCGGGCATGTGTGTCTTCGCAAGATCCGCGTCGAGCGTGCTCGCGTCGCGTCCCTCCCGGCCGTCGAGCCAGACGATGACGAGCCCGTCGTAGCCGTGGTCGAGCGCGAGCTCGATCGGGACGGCATCGGCGTCCGAGTCGCGGTACGCCGCGCCGAGGTGGTCGTACAAGACGGTGTGGGTGTGCTTGCGTTCCGCGAACCCGCGGCCTTCCGCGTACAGCCGGCGCACCTGATCGCGCGCCCACACGTCGAAGTGGTCCGCGTGGTGTCCCTTCTCGACCCAATAGATCGCGACGTAGGAACCCGCGTCGGGCGGTGACGCGATCGTCTCGTCCTCGGCCGGCCAACGCGCGTCTTTCAACGCCCGGGTCGCCACCCAGCGGCTCCCGGCGAAGAGGAACGGCCCGATCATGCAGCCCGCGTAGAAGTGGTCGCGCTCGTACCACCGGTTGTAGGCGACCTCGAAGCCCTTGTTGGGATCCACGAGGGTCAGCAGCATGCTGCCGACCTTGATGCGGTAGTCGTCGACCCCGCCGACCTCGAGCGGATACGGCACCGGGCACCTCCAGGCAGCTGGACGAAAGCGACGGCACCATAGGAGACTCGACCCGTGAATTTCGATCCCGTGCTCGCCGCGGCTCAGAAGCTCGTCGACGACGGTACGACTCCCGCATGCCAGGTCGCGGTCGCGCGCGACAACGAGGTCGTGTGCTTCGAGACCTTCGGCGCCGCGACGAACGACACGCGCTTCTGCGTCTTCTCCGCGACGAAACCGATCGTCGCGTCCGCGGTGTGGCTGTTGATCGGCGACCGACTGCTCGACCCGAGCCGGCCGGTCGCCCACTACATCCCCGAGTTCGCAACCAACGGCAAAGAGAGCATCACTGTCGAGCAGGTGATGCTGCACACGTCGGGCTTCCCGAACGCGCCGATGGATCCGGTCGAAGGCGGCGACACTGTGACCCGCGTCAAGCGCTTCACGGAATGGACGCTCGAATGGGAACCGGGTACGCGCTTCGAGTACCACGCGCTGGCCGCGCATTGGGTGCTCGCGGAGCTGATCGACCGGCTGAGCGGGGTCGACTTCCGCGACTTCCTCGAGACCCGCGTCTGCACTCCCAACGGCCTCCCGCGCCTCCTCGGGTTGACGGCCGAGGAACAAGACGACATCGCAGAGCTGATCCCGCTCGGTGCGGCACCCGCCGACTCGCCGTTGCCCGTGGGACTCGACCTGAAGACGCTCGGTCACGCCGACGTGCGCGCCGCAGGCGTTCCGGGTGGCGGTGCGATCATGACCGCGGCGACGATGGCGCGCTTCTACCAAGCGTTGTTGCACGACCCGCATCACGTGTGGGACCCCGACGTGTTGCGCGATGCGAAGACGAACATACGGTGCACCTTCCCCGACCCGTTGATGAACGTGAGCGCGAACCGGACGCTCGGCCTCGTGCTCGCGGGTGACGACGGTCTCCATCAGTTCCGGTACGGGATGTTCGGCAAGGACAACTCACCGGGCAGCTTCGGTCACGCCGGCGCCCACTGCCAGGTCGCGTGGGCGGATCCCGACTCCGGTATCTCGTTCTCGTTCGTGAAGAACGGACTGCAGGCTGACATGATTGGCGACGCGGTCAACGTGATGCCGATCACGGATGCCGCCACCGCGCTGCGATAGCGCGTCCCCACCAGGAAGGGTCTCGTGCGTACACCGATCGCCGAACGGCTCGACATCGAATTCCCGATCTTCGCCTTCTCGCACTGTCGCGACGTCATCGCGGCGGTGAGCCGCGCCGGCGGCTTCGGCGTGCTGGGCGCGCTCGCGTTCACGCCCGAGGAGCTCGAGATCGAGTTGAACTGGATCGACGAGCATGTCGACGGCAAGCCGTACGGCGTCGACATCGTCATGCCCATGAAGTACATGGGCAAGGGCGGCGGCGACGAGGCCGACTTCTCCAACCTCGACGCGATGATCCCGCAGGAGCACCGCGACTTTGTCGAGCAGCTCCTCGACCGGCACCACATCCCGCCCCTGCCCGAGGAGCTCGACGGCGGGGTCATCAAGGCCGCCGGTCTGAACGTCGACGCGGAGGCGCCGGGCCAGGTCGAGGTGTCGTTGCAGCATCCGGGTGTGAAGATGCTCGTGAACGCGCTCGGGCCGCCCCCGCCCGACGTCGTCGACCTCGCACACGAGCACGGCCTGCTCGTCGGCGCGCTGGTGGGCGCCAAGGCGCACGCCGAACGTCAGGTGGCGATCGGGGTCGACGTGCTGGTCGCGCAGGGCACCGAAGCCGGTGGTCACTGCGGCGAGGTCTCGACGATGGTGCTCATCCCCGAAGTGGTCGACGCGGTCGGTCCCGACGTTCCCGTGCTCGCGGCGGGCGGTATCGCGACCGGACGGCAGATGACCGCCGCGCTCGCGCTCGGCGCCCAGGGCGTGTGGACCGGATCGCAGTGGCTCACGGTGGCCGAGGCCAACACGAGTCCCGTCATCATGGAGCGGCTGCTCGCGGCGACGTCACGGGACACGGTGCGCTCACGGGCGTACACGGGCAAGCCCGCGCGTCAGTTGCGCAGCGCGTGGACCGAGGCGTTCGACAACCCCGAAGGGCCGGGCACGCTGCCGATGCCGCTGCAGGGGATCCTCCACCAGGAGGCAGCGCGCCGCTTCATGCGCGTCAACAACAAGGAGCTCACGGGCTTTCCCGTCGGCCAGATCGTCGGCCGCCTCAACGAGGTGCGCCCGACGAAGGACGTCATCTTCGAGATGGTCGAGGAGTGGATCTCGACGACGGAGCGCCTCAACACACTTCTTGGCTGAGTTCGTTGGGCTGAAGTTCGTTGGGCTGAAGTTCGTTGGGCTGAAGTTCATTGGGCTGAAGTTCGTTGGGCTGAAGTTCGTTGGGCTGAAGT
>JAODBI010000285.1 GCA_025463875.1 Actinomycetes bacterium | reverse complement strand
GACGCTCTTCGACCACGGCTGGATGATCCCCGGCTATCCGCCCGAACGGGGCGGCCGCAACTGCACGCCGGTGCAGACGCTGATCTACCTCGAGACGCTGTCGAGCCGCCGTCTCCTGCGCAGCGGTCACTTTCCGGGTTACGCGATCGTCGCCCCGAGCCTGCTCGAGTACGGCAACGACGCACAGAAGCAGTTGGTGCCGGCCGCGATCCGCGGCGACACCATCTGGTGCATCGGGATGAGTGAGCCGAACGCCGGCTCCGACCTCGCCGGACTGCAGACGCGCGCCGAGGTGTACGACGACCACTTCGTCGTCAACGGCCAGAAGGTCTGGACGAGCTACGCGATGATCGCCCAGAAGTGCTTCTGCTACGTGCGGACGGATCCCACGCTGCCGAAGCACAAGGGCATCTCGCTGCTCATCATCGACGTCGACTCCCCCGGCATCGACATCCGTCCGCTGCGCCACATCAACGGCACCGCGGGCTTCGCAGAGGTGTTCTTCACCGATGTGATCGTCCCGCGCGAGAACCTCGTCGGCCACCTCAACGGCGGTTGGGCAATCACGCAGGGTTCGCTCGCGCACGAGCGCGCCGGTCTGTGGGTCGAAGGCGTCGCCCGGTTCGAACAGACGATCGAGGGACTCATCCAGCTGGCGCGGGAACAGGGTCGTGCGAACGACCCGATCATCCGCCGCAAGATCGCGGCCGCGTACGAGCTCGCCGCGTCGTTGCGCGCGCTCGGCTACAAGGGCTTCGCATCCTTCGCCCAGGGTTCGAGTGCGCCCGAGCACAGCTACATGAAGATGGCGATGTCCGAGGCGAGCAAAGCGGCATTCGAGCTCGGCATGGAGATCTCGGGAACGCTCGCCCCGGTCACCGATCCCGAGCTCGGCGCGTCGACGAACCGATTCGTGCACGGCTTCTTCATGTCGTTCGCCAACACGATCGCGGGCGGCAGCTCGGAGATCCAGCGCAACATCATCGCCCAGCGCGTGCTGGGCCTCCCGAGGCATTGAGGCACCGGAGCCGTGGACTTCTCCCTGACCGCCGACCAACAGCTTCTACAGGACACCGGGCGCAAGCTGCTCGAACGCGAGTGCCCTCCGTCGGTCGTGCGCGCGCACATCGACGACCCCTCGGCGTACGAACCGCTCTGGCGCCACCTGTCGGAATACGTCGCGCTCGGCGCGGGTGACGCGGCCGACCACTGCCTGTTCCTCGAAGAGACGGGCTACGCGGCCGCACCCGGACCGTTCCTCGCGTCGACGCTGTACACCGCGCTGACCGGTGACGACACCGCCACGGGAACCGTCGCGCTCGTCGACGATCCGATCCAACCGTTCGTGCTCGAGGCCGACCGCGTCGACCGCATCGCGATCGTCACGCCCGACTTCCGGCTCGCGGTCGTCGACGCGGCCGACGTTGCGGCGCGTTTCGTCTCCACCGTCGACTTCTCCCGCCGGCTCTTCGTGCTCGACCTTCCGCAGCGCGATACCCGACCGCTCCCGGCCTCCGACTACGCCCGCTGGCGCGACCGCGCCTACGCCTGCCTGGCCGCGGAGATGGTCGGTACCGCGCGTCGCATCTTCGAGATGGCGCTCGGGTATGCGAAGGAACGCAAGCAGTTCGACGTGCCGATCGGTTCGTTCCAGGCCATACAGCACAAGCTCGCCGACATGTCCCTCGCGCTCGAACGGGCGACCGCCGCGGTCCACTACGCGGCGATGACCATCGACGGCGACGACCCCGAACGCGGTCGGGCCGCGCATGTGGCCAAGGCCTCGGCGGGCGAAGCGGCCCGGCGCATCCTGAAGGACGGCATCCAGATCCACGGCGGCATCGGCTACACGTGGGAGCACGATCTGCACCTCTTCCTGCGGCGCGCGACCGGCGACGAATACCTGTTCGGCACCACCGGCTGGCACCTCGACCGCCTCGCCGACCTGCTCATCGACGCCTGATCACCGCTTGCCTGGCTCTCTCGGTCGCCGCATAGTTGGCAGCGCTTCGAGCCTCCGGAGGTGCCTCGCATGAGCGATCAACACAATGGGCCGGTGCTGGACCAGATCAACATCGTCGTGCGCGACATGGACACGATGACCGCGTTCTACCGGCGACTCGGCGTCGAGATCGCGCCGACGGTTCCGCAATGGGAGCGCCACCATCGCAACGCGTCGACGCCGGGCGGTCTGGACTTCGACTTCGACAGCGCCGCGTCTGCGCAGTTGTGGAACCAGGGATGGACTCCGGACCGCACGGGTGTCGTCATCGGGTTCCGGCTGCCGACCCGAGAGGCCGTCGACAGCACATACGACGATCTCGTCGGGGCGGGCCACGTCGGTGAACAGCCTCCCTACGACGCGTTCTTCGGCGCCCGCTACGCGGTCGTGCGCGATCCCGACGACAACAGCGTGGGTCTCATGAGTCCGATCGATCCCGCCCTCCGATGGGCGCCGCCCGATCCGTCCGCCCAGTAAGCGCGCTGCTCGAAACCGGCAGTCCGCCGACGCTCGGTCTCTTGGTCGGCGCTGCGGCCACGGTCTAGACTTCCCTGACGTCTGCGTCAGTTTCGCGCACATCTGGGGGAAGCCAATGACGAATGTCGACCTGGTGCGCCTGGCCGGGAGCCGGGGCCGGATCTCCGATGCGCCCACCGTCGATCTCGTCACCGCCGAGGTCATCCGCGGCGGCATGGAGACGGTGTGTTTCGAGATGGCGGAGTACGTGTCGCGCACGGCGACCACTCCGATCCTCAACCAGTCGAACGAGCGCAATGCCACGGTCCTCGACGCGCGGGGCCGGCTGGCGGCTCTCTCGGTCGGTATCCCGCAGTTCATGCTCACCTCCACGCTGCCGGTGCGCTTCGCGCTCGAGTTCCTCGGCGTCGACGAGTTCCGCGAGGGCGACGTGTTCGTCGCGAACGACCCCTACCACGGCGGTGGTCACCTCCCCGACTACAACGTGTTCGCGCCGGTGTTCGCGGCCGACCCCGCGGCACCCGGTGGACGGCGCATGGTGTTGATCGCCAGCATCCAGTGTCACCACGGCGACACCGGCGGCGGCGTCCCCGGCGGTTACAACATCACCGCCACCGACATCTGGGGCGAGGGCGTGCGCTGGCCGGTCATCAAGGTCCTCGACCGCGGCATCGAACGGCGCGACGTCCTCTACGCGTTGCAGGCGAACAACCGCATCCCGAGTTACATCGGCGACCTGCGCGCCCAGATCGGCTCCGCGCAGTTGGGCGCGCAACGGCTCGGCGACCTGATCGAGCGGTACGGCGTCGACTCGATCGAAGAGTCCGTCGACTACATGATCGACTATGCGGCCCGCCGCTTCCGTGAGGAAGTCGCGCAGTGGCCCGACGGCGAGTACGAGGCCGATTCCTATGTCGACCACGACCCGCTCGGCAATCCCGACATCCACCTGCATGTGAAGGTGAGCGTCGCGGGCGACGAGCTGACGATCGACTTCACGGGTACCGACACGCGCAACGAGCTGCAGTCGTGGTCCACGTTCGGCAACACGCGTGGGTACACCGTCGGTCAGATCGCGGCGATGATGGACCCGGAGATTCCCAAGAACGAGGGCTTCTTCGAGCAGATCAAGCTCGTCGTCCCGAAGGGCTGTCTCCTCAACCCCGAGCCCGGCAAGCCGGTGTCGGCCGGCACGCACCACCCCGGCGCCGACGTCGGTGAGGTCATCGCCAAGGCGATGCAGTACGTGCTCCCCGACCGCGCGGTCCCGCAGACGTACAAGACCGGCATCCCCACGATCATCGTCGGCATCGACCCGCGCAGCGGCGCGTCGTTCACCGATCACTCGGCCGAGGTGTACTCGGGCTGGTGCAACGCGTCGAAGGGGATGGACGCGTGGGGCGCGCTCAACGCGAGCTTCGGCAACCTCTGGAAGGCGACGGCCGAGATCAACGAGTCGCTGTATCCGCACGTGCAGTGGAGCCGTGACTACCGGACCGATGGCGGTGGCGCGGGCGAGTGGCGCGGCATCTGCGGATCGCACTACGAAAAGGAAGTCTGCGTCGACGCGAAGGTCTACACGTACGTCGTCGGCATGAAGTACCCGATGCCCGGCATCTGCGGCGGCGAGGACGGCTCACCGAACGAGATGATCATTCGCTACGGCAGCGACGACGAGTTCCCGGTCAAGCACACCGCGGAATGGATCCCGATCCACGCCGGCGAGCGCATCATGTTCGACTACGGCGGTGGCGGCGGTTGGGGTGACCCACTCGTGCGCGATCCGCGTGCGGTGCTCGACGACGTGATCGACGAGTACGTCTCAGTCGTAGGCGCGGCGCGCGACTACGGCGTGATCCTCGACGGATCACTCGAGGAACTCACGCTCGAGATCGACGAGGTCGGCACCCATGCCCTGAGGGAACAGATGCGCGCCGAGCGGACGCGCGCCGAACGCGCCTGACATGGGGTTCCGGGTAGGAGTCGATGTCGGGGGCACGTTCACCGACTTGATCTGCGTCACGCCCACGGGCGAGATCGTGCTCGACAAGACGCCGACCACCCTCGACGACCAGTCGACGGGCGTGATGAACGGCTTGGAGCAGCTGGCCGACCGCTTCGGAGTCGAGATCGACACGTTCTGCCGCGACCTCGACATTCTCGTGCACGGCACCACCACCGCCGACAACACGATGATCGAGATGAACGGCGCACCGACGGGATTGCTGGTCACCGAGGGGCACCGCGACGAGATCGAATTGCGCCGCTGCCACAAAGAGGAGATCTGGGATCCCAATTATCCGGGCCCGATCCCGATCGCCCGCCGCCGGGCACGCATTCCGATCCCGGAACGCATGAACTTCGAGGGCGACGTGCTGCTCGCGCTCGACGAGAACGCCGTCCGCCGCGGCGTGCAGCGCTTGAAGAAACTCGGGGTTCGTTCGATCGCGGTGATGTACCTCTTCTCGTTCGTGAATCCCGCGCACGAACGGCGCACGCGCGAGATCGTGCTGGAGGAGTTCCCGGACGTCGAGCACATCTCGCTCTCGCACGAGGTGATGCCGCGCGGTCCCGAGTTCGAACGAGTGTCGACCACTCTCGTCAACGCCTACGTCGCGCCCCGCATCGCCACCTACACGCAGAACCTCCAGGACAAGCTGCGGCGCGCGGGCTACCTCGGCCCGCTCCTCATCATGCAGTCGACCGGCGGCGTCATGCCGCCCGACTACGTCTCCCGGCGCGCGGTCACCCTGCTCGCGAGTGGTCCCACGGGCGGCGTCATGGGCGCGACCGTCGCGGCTCGGGCGGCCGGCATCGGCGACTTCATCGCGGTCGACATGGGTGGCACGAGCTTCGACATCTGTCTCGTCCGCCACGGTCAACCGGAGATCAAGACCGACTGGAACTGGCGCTACCGCTACTACATCGGTCTGCCGATGGTCGACGTGCAGAGCGTCGGTGCGGGCGGTGGGTCGATCGCCCGCGTCCGGCAGGGCGCGCTCCTCGTCGGTCCCGAATCCGCGGGCTCGGCGCCCGGACCCGCGTGCTACGGGCGCGGCGGCACGCGCCCGAGCGTGACCGACGCCGACGCCGTGCTCGGCTACCTGCCCGTCGACGGTTTCGCAGGCGGGCGCATGCATCTCGATGTGCCGGCCGCGCGCACCGCGATCAGCACCCACGTCGCCGAACCGCTCGGCATCGACGTCACCGACGCGGCGTGGGGCATCGAACGGATCGTCAACTCCAACATGGCCAACGCGACCCGCAAGGTGCTCGCCGGTCACGGCGCCGACCCACGTACGCTCTCGCTGATCGCGTTCGGCGGCAACGGCGCGGTCCACGCCGCCGCCATCGCTCGGGAGCTGGGCGTCGACCGCATCATCGTGCCCAAGGCCGCGCCGGCGTTCAGCGCGCTCGGTGTGCTCGTCGCCGACTACGTCGTCGACCTCGTCCGCTCGTATGTGACGCCCCTGTCGCAGGTCGACCTGGCCCGGGTGCGCGATCTCCTCACCGATCTGCTGCAGGAGGTCGACAAAGAGCTCGACCCCACCGGCGTCGCCGCGGCCGACGTCGAGCGCAACCTCTACGCGCAGATGTGTTATCCGGGCCAGAACTTCGACATGAGCGTGCCGATCCCCGAGGGCGTCGCGCTCGACGAACCCGGCCTGCTCGATCTCGCGGAGCGCTTCCACGACCAGCATCAGACCGAACGCGGCTTCTGCTTCCGTTCGCAGCAACCGCTCATGCGCGGTGTGCGCGTGATCGCGCGCGGTACCACGCCCAAGCCCGATCATCTCGCGGAAACAGGTGCACTCGCCGACGCCTCACAGGCGCGCCGCGCCACACGTTCCGCGTACTGGGGCGACGGGTTCGTCGACACGCCCGTCTACGACGGGACACGTCTCGGCGAAGGCGCCACCGTCGTCGGGCCCGCGCTCATCGAAGAGCCGTTCACGGTGGTGGTGCTCCCGCCGGACGCAACCGCGATGCTCGACGGTCTCGGCAACTACGTCATCTCGGTGTGACGCACGAGCTCCTGCTCGTCTCCCACTTCCACTGGGACAGGGAGTGGTACCGGACGTTCGAGGTGTTCCGCGGCCGGCTCGTCGACGCGATCGACGCAGTGCTCGACCTGGTGGCCGCCGATCCGGGTTACCGCTTCGTCCTCGACGGTCAGGCGATCGTGCTCGAGGACTATCTCGTGGTCCGGCCGCACCGACGGGACGAGCTCGTCGCCGGGCTCGCCGCGGGCCGCCTCGCGGCCGGACCGTGGTACGTGCAACCCGACTCGTTGCTGCCGGCGGGCGAGACGCACGTGCGGAACCTGCTGCACGGGCGCGCGGTCGCGGGCGCGCTCGGTCCCGTCTCGGCGGTCGGCTACGTGCCCGACTCCTTCGGACACCCTGCGCAGCTGCCGCAGATCCTCGCGGGCTTCGGGCTCGATCCGTTCGTCTACTGGCGCGGGAACGGTGCCGAGCTCGACAAGCTCGGGCCGCTCTACCGGTGGTGCGCGCCCGACGGCTCGTCGGTGCGCGCCTGGCAACTGCCCGAGGGGTACTTCTCGGCGGCCGGACTCGACGCCGACGGCGACCTCGCCGCGACCGTGGCGCGCCTGCGGCCCGTGATCGACCGCATCGTCGCGGCGGGCGGCGACCCGGTGTTGTTGATGAACGGGTTCGATCACCTTCCGCCCGACCGCTCGACCGCGGATGTCGCAGCCCTCATCGGGGCCGAGCGCGTGCTTCTCGACGAGGCCGCGGCGCGGCTCCCCGACGCGGCGACGCTCGTCGAATGGTCCGGCGAGCTCGTCGGCGCGCGTACGTCGAATCTGCTGCCCGGAGTGTGGTCGGCCCGGATGCCGTTGAAGCTGCGCAACCGCGCCGTCGAGACGTTGCTCACGGCGTGGGCGGAACCGTGGGCCGCGTTTGCGCACGCGCTCGGACTCGCCGACGAACGGCCCGCGCTCGATCAGGCGTGGCGCGCGCTCCTCTGCAACCAGGCGCACGATTCAATCTGCGGGTGTTCGATCGATCCGGTGCACGAGCGGATGGTCGCCCGCTACGACGATGCGGAAGGGCTCGGTACCGCCACCCTGCAACGCGCGCTCGAGCAGATCGCCGGTCAGAATGATGTTCGCGACACGCCGCCGACCGAGGCGCAGGCGGTCGTGGTGTTCAACGCGTCCGCGACGCCGCGCACCGATCTCGTACGCGTGCCGCTCGAGGGCTTCCCGCCGTGGTCGGCGAGCCTGACCCGATTCGACATGCATCCGCTCTCGATGCCCTCGTTCCGGGGCGTCACCGTCGACGGTCGTCCGGCCCGTCTCCTATCGAGCGACGACCCGACGCGCGTCCGTTTCCTGCCCGGAATGGGCGGGCTGGACGTCGAGTTCGTCGCCGTCGAGGTTCCTGCGTTCGGATGTCGTCGCTACACGGTCGAGCCGGCCCGGGCTGCTCTCGACGAGATCGACGAGCGGCGCGCGATCGACGCCGGCGACGTGCGCGCCGTCGTCGCCGACGACGGGTCGCTGTCGGTCACCCTCGGCGACCGCACCTACCACGGCCTCTTCGCGATCGAGGATGCGGTCGATCGGGGTGATTCCTACGACTGCGATCCGGATCCCGTGCGCGAGATCGAGGTCGAATCGCTTACCGTCGAACGGATGCGCCACAAGTCGGGCGTCGCACGGCTGCGCGTGACCCGGGAACTCACCGAGATCGGCACGCTCGTCGTCGAGGCGTGCGTCGCACCGGGCGTGCCGTTCGTCCGGTGCAATGTCGCGCTCGACAACCGGGCACCCGATCACCGCTTGCGGTTGCGCTTCCCCACGGGCGCCGCCGCGCCCACGTTCGAGGTCGCGACGACGTTCGACACCGTCCGCCGTTCGACCGCCCCCGCCGACGACACCGGCTGGATACACCCCGCTCCCCGCACGTTCCCTCATCAGGGCTGGATCGGAGCGAACGGCCTCTTCGTGGGCGCGCCGGGACTGCCCGAGGCCGAGGTCACACCCGAGGGTGAGGTGCTCGTCACGCTCGTGCGCAGCGTCGGCGCGCTCGCGCGCATCGAACTGCGGACGCGTCCGATGCCGGCCGGGCCCGAGATGCTCGCACCGGGCGCGCAGACGCAGGGACCGGTCGCGGCGACGATCACACTTGCCCGTGATGCGGCCGACGCACGCGCCGCCGAGATCGGCATGCGCGGCGTGCTCGGGGCCGAGACGCCGCTGCTCGAGAGCGGCGCGTCGCTACTGGAGCTCGACGCCCGCCACTGCGTGATCTCGGCGTGCAAACCCGCAGAAGACGGCGACCGCGTCGTCGTGCGCGTGATGAATCCCACCGACGAGTCCGAAGACGTGAATCTGCGGTTCGGAATCGACGTGCGCCGCGCCCGGCCCGTCGGCCTCGACGAGCAACCTGTCGACTACCACGTGACGCACCAGGGACGCGAGATCGGCTTCCGCGTCCCGCCGCACGCGCTTCGCAGCATCCGCATCACCTTCGGCTGACCGGGCGCGACCTCCGCACGGCGTGCTCAGGCGCGGGGTGTCAAGATGGGCGCGTGGGCGCGATGGTCACTTTTTCGCGGCGCTTCTGCGGACCACCCGACAGCGCCAACGGCGGGTACACCGCGGGAACTCTCGCCGCGCTCGTGGACGGGCCGGCGGAGGTAACGCTTCGGCGCGCGCCTCCGCTCGACCGGGCGCTGACCGTTGACCGCGACGGCGCGCTCGTCCGCCTCCTCGACGGCGATGACCTGATCGCGGAAGCGGGCCCGACCACGGTCGACGTCGAGGCGCCGGCCGCCGTCGACCCCGCGCGGGCGCAGGCTGCGAGCGTGTCATCGCCGATGCGCGATCGCGATCGTCATCCGTTCCCCACCTGCTTCGCGTGCGGGCCCGATCGTCACGAGAACGACGGATTGAGATTGTTCGCGGGCCGCGTACCGGGTACCGACCTCTACGCGACGACGTGGACGCCGACCGACACCGGTACCCCGATCGTCTGGGCCGCGCTCGACTGTCCGAGCTCCTCGCTCATCTATCTCGACGACGACGCGCCGCCCCCGCACGTGCTCGGTCGGATCGCGGCGCGCATTGATCGCGAGCCGGAATCGGGCGCACCGCACGTGATCATGAGCTGGCTGCTCGCACGCGAAGGCCGCAAGATGTTGTCGGGAAGCGCGATCTACGACGCCGACTCGCGCGTGTGCGCCGTCGCGCGTGCCACCTGGATCCAGCTCAAGCCGAGCACCGCAACCTGACTGACCACGCCGGACAGACGGTCAGAGCGGCGTCCAGCGCGTGGCCGGCGTCGCGAGCCACTGCAGCATCTCGCGTCGGGTCGTGGGACCGTTGGGCCGGGCCGCGGCGGGTAGCACACCATCGGCGCGGAGGTGCGCGGCGGTCGTGCGGGCGGTGGTGAGCGGATCGGTCGCGAGCGCGCAGCGCGTCGCGTGCACGTCGAGCTGAAACAGGCGCGCCGCGTTGAGCCCCAGCACGTCGGCTTTCGCGGCGTCGGTCAGCGCCGGGTAGCCGAAGAGGTCCTGGAACTCCCGGGAGATCGTGAAGGCGCGAAACGCCTGGAGTTGCGCCTGCGGCGACCCGTACCAGATCGCGTCGGTACCCCAGAGCACGCGCTGCCGACCGACGCGCTTGAGGAGCTTGCCGAGCGTGTGGGCCGCCGTCGTCGGGTCGCGCAATACCTCCCGCCAGACCGTTCCGACGTCGACCCACACGTTGTCGTTCGCGGGAACGCCGTGGTCGTCGAGCGCGCGCAGAAACGTGTCGATCCCGATCGACGCGTTCGGGTTGTACGGACCCTCGACATGGTTCTTGTCCCAGGCCCCGTGGAAGACGACGAACTGCATATCGGGAAAGATCCGGGAGGCGGCGACGATGTCGGCGGGCCGGTTGTGGGCGGCGTCGAACCTGACGAGCGGCAGTCCCTTGTGCGCGATGAACGTCCGCACTCCGAGGTCGTGGGCGTGTTGGATGACGGGAAGACCCACCGCGGGGTCGTCGAGCGCGAACCCTCGGCCGTTCGGTCCCCACGCCGTGTAGACCTTGAACGCGGCGACCTTTCCGGTCGTGGCGGTCGCCTCCATCTCGTCGAGTCGCGCCCGAAGATCGCCGAAGTTCGGAGCGATCACGTTGTGCACGAGCACCCGAGGCGCGCCACCGTGCGTGAGTTGCGCCGCGAGCTGCTGCGTACCGAGCTGATCGAGGAACGGCACGGGTGCGTCCGCGGCGCCCGAATTCGGAACATCGGAGAGCATCGCGACAGTGGTGTCGCTCGCCAGAAAGAGGTCGTGCAGGTACGCGGCCCGGCTCGCGCATTCGAGACGGTTCGACGCTCCGCACGAGGGGACCATGCCGAGCACCAGCTGCACCGTGTCGGGCGCGTTCTTCGTCCAGGGTCCGTCCGGCATCACGTGGTGGGTGTGCACGTCGACGACGAATTCACCGTTGCCGGCCAACGCGTGCTCGCACGCCTCGACGTCGTGCGGAGGCGGAACGGTGTAGGAGCCACCCGGGCCCGATGTCGACGTCGTCGCGCGCGAGGTCGAGGTCGCGCGCGAGCTCGGGACCGGCGTGGCGCGCGGAGCCGACGAGCTACAGGCCGCGAGATCGATCGTCGCCAACACTGCCGCGACACCGCCCGCGGTCTGCAGGAACCGCCGCCGATCCATCCCGGCCCGTCCGGCCGCCTCGTCGGCGCGTGCGAGCGCGCCCGTCTCGACGTCGTGATCGTGACGCGTCGGTGGATGCGGGACGTATTCACCGTTGGTCGCGGGCAGCACGCCCAAGGGCAACCTGACCTCGCCCTGGGGATCGTCGTCGCGTGCTCGGGTCACGGTTGCACGCTAAACGGCATCGGGGCGTCGCGCAGACCGCGCTCGCCACTCGCAGGTCGAAGTGCCATCAACCAGTATGGACGGATGCCGCGCTCGAGCGACCTCGCGTACGACACCCCCGGCGTACTCACGGAGATCGATGGCGAGCTCCTCGAGCGCTTCGTGCTGCCGTCCGATGTCGTTGGCATCTGCCGCATCGCCCAGTCCCTCGTGATCCCGCCCGATCTCGCGCGCGCCGCGGGCATTCCGGAAGAGCGGAACGATGAAAGGTCGATACGACCCGCGAACGCGCTCGTCGCGCGGTTGACGGAGCTGGACCCGACTCCGCTGCATGAGCCCCGTCCGCCCCAGCACCGAGTGGTCGGAACGTGCCGCGATTTCACGGTGTTGAGCTGCGCCTTTCTCCGGCATCGAGGCATACCCGCGCGCGCCCGCTGCGGCTTCGCCGGATACTTCGAGCGGACCAAGTTCGTCGATCACTGGGTCGTCGAGTACTGGACTCCTTGGCAGGCGCGTTGGGTCCGCGTCGACTCCGAAATTCTCGGGCTCCCCTTCGTGAGTACCCCCGAGGACCTCGAGCCGGGCGAGTTCCTGAGCGGGGGCGAGGCGTGGACGCTGTGCCGCGAGACCGACGTCGACCCGATGCGCTTCGGAGTGGTCGGCGCGCCGCACGCGTGGGGCATCGCCGAGATACGCGGGAACGCGATCCGCGATCTGGCAGCGTTGAACAAGGTCGAGATGCTCCCCTGGGACGAATGGGGACGGATGCAGCCGTCGTACAAGGGCGAGACCGGCGCCGACTTCGACGCGCTCATCGACACCGTCGCCGCCACGTGCGCGTCGAACGATCTGTCGGCCATTCGCGACCTCTACAACAGCGAGGATCTGACCGTTCCGCCCTCGCTGATCGTCTGACTGCGAGTGCCGTCGGCGAGCGTGCAAACATGACGTCGACCATGGACGAGCTTCCCGATCGAGACGCGCGACGCAGTCGCGTCCCTCGCCGAGAACCTCGAGCGCGTGCGCGAGTCTCTCGGCATCGCGCACTCTCCGCCGGACGACTGAGTCCGATCCCTAGTGGTCTGCCGGCGGGCTAGTTGCCGTCGACCTCGGTGTCGAACACGGTCGCCAGCCCTCCGAGCAGTTGTCGCCATTCGAGGGGCGTCGAAACCGGAAGCGGCACTCGCAGGCTCAGGGCTTCGATCAACTGGACGGCGTCTCCGCGCAGGCACGGAGCCTCGGCCGCGGTCGAACCCTGGCGCACCGACACCGAATCGTTGACGTCGAGGGTGAAGCACGACTCGGGATCGCTCGCCATCACCGAGAACATCCCCTTCGGTGCGGTGGCCGAGTGCAGCGCGAACGCGGGACTCAGGGCGGCGGCGAAGCGCAGGCACGACAGCACCTCGTCCGGCTCCATCGGCTGAGCCAAGCTGAGTGGAAGCGTGATGTCGCGCTCGTGTACCCAGCAGTCCCACAAGGCGTGGTGCGCGAGCAGCCGAATTGGAAGAAGACCGGCCGGCGACTCGGCGAGCGTCGACAACGCCGGTCCGTCCAGATCGGCGATGGCACCGAGGAATCCGTCGTTCGACGACACGTACTGGTCGAGTACTTCCGCCGGCGTGAGCGCGCGCATCGAGTCGACCATCAACGGTGGAGTCGCGGCCGGATCGAATCCGGTCAGGACGTGGGTAGGCGTGCCCGCGAGTCCGGCCGTCACCGACGCCTGCCAGAACGTGTTCACGCCAACAATGTGGGCCACCACGTCCTGCACGGTCCAACCGTCGCAGCGGCTCGCCGAGCTCCACTCGCCCGGCCCCAGGTCGGCGAGCGTCGCCTCGAGCCGTCGCCGCTGTCGGGACACGGCGGCGAGCACGTCATCCGCGGGTCCGTCGATCGAGATGATCACCGGTCCGTCGTAGCGAGGAGCCAGTCTCATCCCGCCGAGCGTATCCAGCTCATCGTTCGGCGGTCGACGGCGCGTGGTCGTCTCGGTCGACAAGACTCGGCACGATCTTTCGGCGGCCGCGATGGGTTCGGTTCGCTCGACAAGTCGAAGCACGGGCAGCCTGAACAAGGAGTGGAAGATGAGCGACGCGGCCGATCGCTACCGAAACGTGGCCGAGGGCTTCAGCCGGCGAGCGAAGGTCGTACCGGCCGAGGCATGGGACAACCCGGCACCGTGCGAGGGCTGGGTCGCGCGCGATGTCGTCCGCCACCTCGTCGAATGGGTCCGACCATTTCTGGCCGGCGGGGCCGATATCGCATTGCCGACGGGTCCTTCGGTCGACACGAATCCGGCGCAGGCCTGGATCGTCATGAGCGATGGCATCCAGGCGATCCTCGACGATTCCCCGCAAGCGAACAGCGAGTTCAGTCATCCCCGCGCGGGACAGCACCGACTCGACGACGCAATCATGATGTTCATCCTCGGCGACGTGCTCGTCCACACCTGGGACCTGGCGCACGCCACCGGCCTCGACGAGACGCTCGACGTCGCAGAGGTCGCTCGCATGTTCGGCGGCCTACAGGGAATCGACGAGATGCTGCGTCAGAGCGGTCAATACGGTCCCAAGGTCGATGTCGGCGCGGATGCCGACGTGCAAACGAAGCTCATCGGTTTCGTCGGGCGGCGGCCATGAATCCCGACCCGGGCGATTCGCACCCTGCCCGGGAAGACGGGACCTCGAGATCAGCCACACTCGTAGTTGTCGGCGTTCTGGGCTAGAACAGCGCGCGCGTTGGGCCGGTCGGCGGATGAAGGAGCGTCATGAACAAGGGGACGATCGGCAAGGCCACCATCAACATCGGCGCGTCACCCGAGGAGCTCTACGACCTCGTCTCGGACGTGCGTCGCATGGGCGAGTGGAGTCCGGAGTGCCAACGCTGCGTCTGGCTCGACGGAGCCACCGGGCCCGCCGTAGGGGCGCGTTTCAAGGGCAGCAACGCGCACGGAAAGGCTCGATGGTCCACGAAGACGAAAGTGGTCGCCGCCGTGCCGGGAAACGAGTTCGCCTTCGTCACGAGTCACCTCGGCCGTGACATGACCAAGTGGAGCTACCGCTTCGAATCGACGTCGAGCGGCACCACGGTGACCGAGTCCTTCGAGATGCTGGCCGACATGCCCTGGTACTTCGTCCTGGGTGATCGCCTCCTCATGGGAGTCAAGGACCGGCACGCAGATCTCGAGAAGAACATGGCGGACACGCTGCAACGATTGAGGGCGGCATCCGAACGCCGCGGCACGACCACCTGAGCCGCAACGCGCAAGATTTGAGGTGATCGGCTGCCGGGAAGAATTCGCGAGCCTCGGATGAAGGAGATCTCGATGACCAACCTGCGCGACCGTCCGAACACTGCCCTGCTGGTGATCGACGTACAGAACGACGTGGTGGCGAGCGCCCACAACCGCGAAGAGGTGATCGCGAACATCCGCGATCTCGTCGGCCACGCGCGCGCGAGTCAGGTGCCGGTGATCTGGATACAGCACTCGAACGACGAGATGCCGCAGGGCAGTGAAGGTTGGCAGTTCGTGCCCGACCTGGAGCGCCGAGAATCCGAGCCACTGGTCCACAAGAAGTACGGCGACTCCTTCGAGGACACGATCCTGGAAGACGCACTGACGCAGCGGCGCGTCGGACGCGTCGTCATCACGGGCGCGCAGACCGACGCTTGCATTCGTGCGACGCTCCACGGCGCGTTCACCCGCGGCTACGACACGGTCCTGGTCGGCGACGCACACACCACCGACGACTTCACCGAGTACGGACTGCCGCCGGCCGACAAGGTCATAGCCCACACCAACATGTACTGGACCTGGCAGGACGGTCCGGGTCGTACGGCGAGCGTCGTCGACGCCGCCGACGTCGACTTCCAGGCAATGGAAGAGGCCCCGTCGTAGCGACTCTGCGGAGGCTCGGACCTGTTTCGAGACCGATGACTTCGGGCGTGCGGGGCGGTCGTAGGTTTGATCGGGCCGCCGGCCTGCGACACGGGAGTGAGCGATGAAAACAACTGTGGTCCGCTATCAAGCCAAGCCGGATCGGGCGGACGAGAACCAGCGACTGATCGAGGCGGTGTTCGCCGACCTCGACAAGTACGAGCCGGAGGGCTTCACATACAAGGTGTTCCGCCTCGACGACGGCGTGAGCTTCATGCACGTCGTGATCGAACACGACGTCGAGAATCCATCCTCGTTGCAGGACGTCCCCGCGTTCCAGGTCTTCGTGACCGACATCGGCGATCGTTGCGACGTGCCTCCCCTCGCGACCGGTGCGACGATTGTCGGGGGATACCGCTGACACCCGACCCCAGGAGATCTTGTGCCCGAAGTGTTCCGGTATGAATTCGACAAGAAGCTCCTCCCATTCTGGCTGCCCTTCGGACTTCGACCGTCGAAGGACGGCGTGACGCTGACCGACGACGGGCGATTCGTCGCCACCTACGGCTTTCTTCGGCTCGAGACTCCCCTGAGCAACATCGACGGAGCACACGTCACGTCCGGGTATCGGTGGTGGACGGCAGCCGGAGCCCGGATGTCGATGGCCGACGACGGGCTCACCTTCGGAACCAACAACCACGCGGGCGTATGTGTCCACTTCCACGACAAGGTTGCGAGCAAGCTGCGACGGTCAGGACACTCCGCACTGACGGTCACCGTCGCCGACACCGACAAGCTCGTCGAAGCCCTCGACCGGAGATCCGGGCGCGACTCGACCGCACATTGATGGGCGCGCTCCACCGTGCTCACGTAGGGGCGAGGTTGGCGCGTAGGTGAACAGATGCCGACGGCCTACGCTCGTCGCGTGCCGTTCGACGAGGACCTCGCCAACCGCATTCGCAGCCTTCTCGCGCAGGAGCGGGGGCTGAGCGAGAAGCGCATGTTCGGCGGCCTCGCGTTCCTCGTCAACGGCAACATGGCGGTGAGCGCGAGTGGGCAAGGCGGGCTCATGGTGCGCATCGAGCCGGGCGAAACGGATCGCCTGGTCGCGCGTGCCCATGCCCGTCCGTTCGAGATGCGCGGCCGCCCGATGGACGGATGGCTGCGCGTCGACGTCGAAGGCGTACGCACCAAGCGGCAACTGGAGGGATGGGTGGCGCGCGGCGTCGCGTACGCCCGTTCGTTGCCCGCGAAGTAGCTGCGCCGCCCGCTGTTCTTACGCCGATCCGGCGGTTAGAACCGCGCAATGGCTGCACCTCTCACCGAGATCATCGTCGACTCCGCCGACGTGCCGTGGGTGGTCCTCGCCGATCCCGAAGGCAACGAGTTCTGCCTACTCGGACGGCGACTCGACTGAGGCCGCGTGGTCAGACCTTGCGGCGGTACATCCGGACCGCGAGGGGCGCGGCCACGGCGATGATCGCCACGCTCCACGCAATCGCGCCCAGCACTTTGCCCGTCGACGCGAACTGTCCGCCGTAGGTGAGGGCCCGGACCGCATCGATCACGATCGACACCGGCTGGTGATTCGCGAACCACTCGAGCGGTGCGGGCATCGACGCGGCCGATACGAACGCGGTCGACGCGAAGACGAGTGGCGCGAGGATCGGGAACGACGCCGCCTGCGCAGCCTCGGCATTCGACGCCGACAGACCGACCAGTGCGAATACCCACGACAGCGAGTGCGCGAACAACAACATCAGCGCGATGCCGCCGATCGCGCCGTACACGCTGGTGTGAATGCGCCAGCCGACAAGGAAGCCGACTCCCACCATCAGCCCCACCACGAACACATTGCGGACGAGGTCGGCGAGCGTGCGTCCGGCAAGCACCGCGGAACGTGCCATCGGGAGCGATTGGAAACGTTCGATCAGACCTTTCTGCAGGTCTTCGGCGAGCGCGACTCCAGTCTGGATCGAACCGAACACGACGGTCTGGGCGAACACACCCGGCATGAGGTAGTCGACATAGTGGGTGACACCCGGAATCCGGATTGCACCACCGAACACGTACCGGAACATCAGCACGAAGATGATCGGTTGGATGGTCGAGAAGACCAACACCTGAGGCGTGCGTTTCATCGCGACAAGGTTGCGCCATGTGACCGTCAGCGCGTCTTGCACGGCCCAGCTGAAGGCACTGTGCCTGGGGCGGTCGATCATCGTGGGAGTCGTGGGAACTGCTATCGCGGTCATGCTGCACCTCGCGTCCGGCGGCGGCCGGCGTCGGCCGGCTCGTCCTCGACATCGGGCTCTTCGGCCTTGTGGCCGGTGAGGGAGAGGAACACGTCGTCGAGCGTGGGCTCGCGCACGGTCAGCGTCTCCGGTTCGAGTTTGGCGTGATCGAGGGCACGGACCACATCGAGCACGACGCGCGCGCCGTCATCGACCTTCAGCTCGACCAATGACGACGCGGTTCCGACGTCGCACAGACCGATCCGCGCGAGCTCCACCTGCGCTCGCTGTGCGGTCGCCGGATCGGCGAAGCCCACTTCGACGATGGTCGAACCCAGCTTCGCCTTCAGCTGCGATGCCGTCCCTTCGGCGATCACGCGTCCGTGGTCGATCACCACGATGTTGTCGGCGAGGCGGTCAGCCTCTTCGAGGTATTGCGTCGTGAGCAACAGCGTCGTGCCCTCGCGCACGAGATCCTCGATGACGCCCCAGAGGTCTTGGCGACCGCTCGGGTCGAGGCCGGTGGTCGGCTCGTCGAGGAACAGCACCGGCGGGCGGTGCACCAACGCCGCGGCGAGGTCGAGGCGGCGGCGCATTCCCCCCGAGTAGGTACGCACCGGGCGGTCCGCGGCCTCGGCGAGGGCGAAGCGTTCGAGCAGCTCGTCGGCGCGCTTCAGCACCACCGCTTTCGACAGGTGCGAGAGTCGACCGATCATCCGCAGGTTCTCGTGACCGGTCAGGTTCTCGTCGACCGCCGCGTACTGCCCGGCGAGACCGATACGTTCCCGCACGGGCTGCGCATTGCGGGTGACATCGAGCCCGAGCACTTCCGCGCGCCCCGAATCGGGTCGCAGGATCGTGGTGAGCACGCGCACCGACGTGGTCTTGCCCGCGCCGTTCGGGCCGAGCAGTCCGAGCACGGTGCCGGTGGGCACCGAAAAGCTCACGCCGTCGAGGGCGACGACCGAACCGAACCGCTTCTGGAGGTTTTCGACGATGATGGCGTCCGTCATGCGGATTACCTTCTCACATATGCTTGAATGAAGTCAAGTATCTATGTCATCAACCTTCGATGTACTTGAAACATCGCGTGAACAGACGTACCATCCGATGGTGACCATCGAGCCAGTCCCGGCCTACGACCCCGCCGACGAGGCGTGGCGGCTGCTGACCGCGGTGATGATGGTGCGCAAGGAGGAGTTCCCGGCTCTCGCCGCGTCGTTCGGGCTGAACCCCGGCGCGATGCACGCCCTGCTGCAGCTCGACCCGGACGAACCGCAGTCGATGAGCTCGCTCGCCGGCGCGTGGAAGTGCGACGCATCGAACGTCACCTGGCTCGTCGACCGCCTCGAGGAGCACGGACTGGCCGAGCGCCGCGCTCATCCGACGGACCGGCGAATTCGCACCGTAGCCCTTACCCGGAAGGGCGCCAAGGTACGCAGCCAGGTCGAGGCCCGGATGTACGAAGCACCCGAGATCCTGCGCGAGCTGAGCCCCCGCGACCTCGAGGTCCTGACGAAGGTCTTACGCAAGATCGCGCCGGAAGCTTCGCATCGCCACTAGTGCCGAACTTCTTGACGGATCACGAACACGCGGTGGTGGCGGCCGCCGCCGATCGAGTGATCCCGCCCGTCGACGCGCATCCCGGTGGGGCCGCGCTCGGCGTAGCCGACTACGTCGACAACCTTCTCGGCGCGTTCACGTTCGATCCGCCGTTGATCTTCGCGGGCGGACCGTTCAGCGGACGCTTCGGGGGTGCAGCGTCGTTCTCGAAGTTCATGTCGCTGTCGCGCATCGAAGAGATCGCGTGGCGCACGCGTATCGAAGGTTCGCGCGGGATTCCGGAACGAGAGTTCAACGGGCCCATGCGCGGCTGGCAGGAGATCTACCGCGCGGGAATCGCCGCGCTCGGTGACGACTTCTGCGCGGTCGACGGCGCGGAACAGGATCGGCGGCTGCACGAACAGCCGGAGCTGCGCCAAACGTTGTACGTGCACGCGTGCGAGGGCGCGTACGGGGCGCCGGAGTACGGCGGCAACCGCGAGCTCGCGGGCTGGCGCGTGATCGAGTTCGAGGGCGACGTGCAACCGCGCGGCTACACCGACGACGAGGTCACCGGGCGTGCCTGAACCGAGCGACTGCGACGCGGTCGTGATCGGCACCGGACCGGCGGGCGCGACCGCGGCCGACGTCCTGACGGGCGCGGGCTGGTCGGTGATCATGCTCGAGAAGGGCCGCAACCACCTGCTCTCGCTGGAGGCGCCGTTCGGGCCGCTCGGCCATGTGTCGAACGACGAGATCAAGTTCAGCCGCCGCCACTTCCTCGGTCCCGACCCGTTCCTCGAGCCGCGCAGCTACCGGCGCGACGCGGCCGACGGCGAGCGGCTCTTCGCGGGCGAGGTCAACAACCTCCCGTCGACGGTCGGGGGCGGCGGTTTCCACGCCGACGGCAAGCTCCCCCGATTCCGGGCGGTCGACTTCAAGGCGCGTTCGGAGCTCGGCCCGATCGAGGGCGCCGAC
>JAODBI010000282.1 GCA_025463875.1 Actinomycetes bacterium | reverse complement strand
CGTCCGGACGTCGTCGATGTGGATCTCGGCGACGCGATCGGCCGAGTTCGCGGCGACGACGAGGGTGCCGGCGGACGTCAACTCGATCGCGTCGGTGCCGGCCGGACCGGTGCCGAACGGCGCGGGGAGATCGGCGCAGTACGACCAACCGTGCGCGAGGTCGAGCACGTGCACGAACCCAGGCTCCTTGGCGTCGCCCGGATTGCGGTAGAGCGTCGCCAGCAGCTCGTGGTCGCGGCTCAGCACACCGTGCACCGCGTGCCCGTGCATGTCCTCGGGCGGAAGCCTCTTGTCGCGGTCGCTGGTGTCGTACCGCTCGCCGGTCAGGAGCTCGATCGTCTGCACGCGGTAGTGGTCGGCGGAGTAGCTGAGCGCAAAGACCAAGGTCCCGTCGGCGGAGAAAGCCTCGGGTTGCACGTCGCCCGTGAGATCGACGCGCTTCGCTTCGGCACCGGCGCGCGTGTCGTACACGACCAGCGTGGTGGACGTGCGCGCTTGGCTCCCGTATCCAGGTCGCCGGTCGGTCAACGCGACCCAACGGCCCGAGGGCGCGACGGCATTGACCGCGAGCCCCGGCGTCAACAACGGCCACGATTTCACGGCGCCACCGCGGCGGAGGTCGAGGCGCTCCAGCCGGTCGGAATCCTTCGACGGATCGTGACTGACCGTGAACACGGCCGAACCGTCGAGCGCCGCGACCGAGTCGTGCTCCTGCCAGAGCGGTGTGGACGAGCCCGCCGTCACGGCACCGATCCCCGTGTCGAACTGCGCGAGGAGCACAGGACCGGACCGAGGCGCGAGAGTTTCGACCTTCACCGTGCGGGTCGCGGTCGGTTTGCTCGACGCGCACGCGGCGCCGGTGAGCGCGAGGACGGTCGCGATGGAAACGAGCATCGGACGTCGGATCATGACCGGGGTACACCGGCCGGGGCATCGAGGTTCCGGATCAGTGCACCGACGCCGCGATCCGAGCGGCCGTCACCCGGTCGAGGCCTTCGATCCGGTAGGTGACGCCGCCCGCCACCCAGACCAGTACCGGTCCGGATCGGCGCACGGTGTCGGTCCGCACACGGCCCGAACGGTCGAGGTACGTGACCTGGTGCGCGCCCGCCACCCAGAACCCGGGTGCACCGCCAACGGTCGCGGGATCGACATGCTCGCCCGGTGCGACCAACTTGCCGACCACCGGTACGTCGCCCTGGGAGGCGATCTCGACGAGGGTGAACCGCGGATAGCGGAGTACGACGAGTCCACCGGGTGTCCGGCTGTCGACCTCGACTCCGGAGCGCGTCCCGGCCGTCGGGTCGCGGGGCACTGCGATCGTGAACCGGACGCGCCGCTGCGCGGTTGCGATCTGCAACCCCTCGTCGACGGCGGGCGAGGTCGGGCCGAGCGAGCCCGGAACGGTGTGCGTGCTCGGTCCGTTCGGTAGTGGTCGGTCGACGCGACGAACCTCGACCGCGCCGATTCCGAGCCAGTCGGCGATCGCCCGGCGCGCCGGTGCGATCGCGACCAGCGCGCCCGCGATGACCACAACGACGGCCGCGACCGCGAGCCACGTTCGAACGCGTGAACGCGGGGACGCGTCGAAGGGCGCGGGCTCGTTGATCCGCCGGAGGACCGTGGCCTCCAGTTCCTCGCCGCCCGGATGGTCGAGATGTTCGGCCAGATCGAAGAGGGCGTCCTCGATCACGGTCACAACGTCACCTCCTCGCCGAGCTGGGCGCGCAGCATGTTCAACGCCCGGGAGAGCCGTGACTTCGCGGTGCCCGACGGGCACGAGAGCGCGGCTGCGGTTTCGCTCTCGCTGAGCCCGGCGAAGTAGCGCAGGGCCACGACCTCGCGGTACCGGTCGGGGAGACTCGCCACGACGTCGAGGAGGCGCCGGCGCTGGTCGCGTTGCGCGACGAGATCGTCGACTGCGGCACCCGCCGATTGCGGTTGGTCGCGCACCTGGAGGTCGAGCTTGGTACGACGCGACGACGAGCGGCGCCGGTTGCGCGACTCGTTGGCGACGATCGTGAACAACCACGGCCGGAACGCCGCATCGGTCCGGAATCCTTCGAGCTTGCGAAAGGCCTTCACGAACGCGTCCTGCACTGCATCCTCTGCCTCGCTGCCCGCGATCCCGTACGCGACCCGGAGCGCCGAAACCCGATAGCGCCCGACGAGCACCGCGAACGCGTCGAGATCGCCCTGCCGGGCGCCGCTCACCAGCTCCGCATCGCTCCGTCGATCCATTGTGTGCATTGCATACACCGCTCGGGGCGTGCGGGTTCCGTCCGAGGCGGCTTACACAGCCCTCACATCTCCCGACCGATTGCTTCACAACGGCCCGCGATACTGGGTGCGAGGCCACGGAGGGTTGAGGAGGGATGCATGCCGTCACTGCGGGTTGTCCGTTGGGTTCTCGTCGCGCTGACCGCCGCGCTCGCGGTGGTGCTGCTCGTCAACGGTCACGTCGTGATCGGCGTGCTGCTCGGTGCGATGGCGGTCACGCGCGCGGTGTTGTTCGTGAAGATGCGACACCGGCGGGAGATGATCCGCGCGCGCATCGCGCAGAGGCGCGGGAGCCGCGGCTCCTGAGCCGGTTGGGTCAGTAGCCCGGCCTGGGGCGGAAGAGGTCGAACCGCAGACCCTGGTCGTCGACACATTCGGCGTTGCCGCCCGAGTCGTAGTCGGTGACAGAGAGCACCTGCCCGCCCAGATCGCGAACTCGGGCCGCGGCCGCCTCGATGTCGTCGACCCGGAAGAACAGACGCACCTCCGGGTCACCCGGCCGGCTGTCGATCCCCGCGGGCGGTGTGATCGACGAGATGTGGAACGCGCCGGGCTTGTATCCGGGCTCCAACTGCCAGTCGAACAGGGCGCCGAAGAAGCGCGCCGCCTTGTCGCCGTCCTCGACGTTGAACGTGATGTAGCCGATGTCGCCGTAGCGCCGTCCGAAGACGTCCTCGACCGGGACGTCGTCCGCTTCGATCGCGGTCTGCACG
>JAODBI010000274.1 GCA_025463875.1 Actinomycetes bacterium | reverse complement strand
ACGACTCGACGTGCCACCACGGCGCCTCCGACCGCGGAGGCAGGAAAGAGTGGTTGCGGTCGGTGTGCATCGGCTGCTCGAAGTTCGCATCACCCGCGTACTTCGCGCTGACCTGCGCCTGATAGATGCGAAGGTCGGCCGACCCCAGCGCGCGCTCCATGAAGTCGATGATGCCGGGATGCACACACAAACGCGTCAGCTCCCCGCTCCCGTAGAACGGGAACTCGCCGCGGAACCGGTGCTGTTCGGGGCGGAACGCCGGCCCGGTCGTGGGCATCTCCGGGTAACCGCGCCGCAATTCCGAGTCGCTGCGACCCGGGGGCCGGTACTTCGCCGGGTCGGAGAAGAACTTTTCCGGTGCCGGGAACACGTACTTCAAGTCGTCGACGGCCGTGTCGATCTCGTCGACGTCGATCAATCCGTCGAGGAGGATCCAACCGTCTTCGCGCCACGCCGCGACCTCTTGTTCGCGCGCCAACCGCCCACTCATCTTCCGGCCTCCAGTACCTCGGTCGCCCATTTCTTCGGTCGTATGGTCCCGCATACCGCAGCGCGCGTCCGGCGAGCGCGGATTACCCTTCGACCTTATGGCTGACAAGTCTCCCAAGAAGTCGAACAGCAAGAAAGCCGGGAAATCGTTGAAGGAGAAGCGCGCTGACAAGCAGGCCAAGCGCGACGACAAGCGCCCGGGTATCGGCAGCTGACGTCAGACGAGGAGCCGGCGGGGGTGGCGCCCGTCGACGTAGCCGATGAACGGCGGATAGATGTTGTACCCGAGGAGCTCCTGCAGGCGCTCGGGTAGCTGCGCGACGACCGTCGACGGAACCGCGAGCACGTGGTTTTCGACCGGACGCAGCCACGACACCGCGTAGTGCAACACGACGCCGATGCGCGGCGTCGCCGTGGTGTTCGCACCGCCGCCGTGCCAGAGACTCCCGACGTACATCAGCGCCGAGCCCGCCGGCATCGTGAGCGCGATCGTGTCGGTCGAGGGCGTGGGCGTCTCGTCGATCCAGCGATGACTGCCGGGCACGATCCGGGTCGCGCCGTTGTCCTCCGTGAAGTCGTCGAACGGCCACATCACGTTGAGCACGAGCTCGGGATGGGGACGCGGTATCGGGTAGATCGCGTCGTCCGGATGGAGGGGCTGCGCGCCCTCGCCCGGACCGATTTCGATTCCGGTCGGAGCGCTCAACTGCGCGGGCCCGAGCACGCGGCCGAGGGCATCGAGCACGAGAGGATGGATCGCGAGCCCGTCGAGCGCGCGGGTCTTGGCGAAGAGCGCGTAGATTCGGCGTGTCAGGTGCCCCTCGAAGTCGTCGCGTCCGAACGGGGTGGCCTCGAAGATGCCGACGAGCTCGGCGCGGATTGCTTCGACCTCGTCGCGATCGATCACGCCCTCGGCGACGCAGTACCCGTCGTCCTCGAGTGTGGCGGTGCGCATGGGTGCTCCCCTCACCGTCCCCGGGCCTCACCATCCCTTAGGGAATGTTATGCTGAGCCTAACCCTCCCGAAGGGAATGTCAACCGGAGAGGATCCCGTGAGCAGACCCGCGCTGCACACCCCGAAGAGTCTCAATGCGACGCAGGCGTCACTGTTGGGATTCCTGCACGACGGGCCCGCGACCGGATGGGATCTGATCGAGGAGGTGCGCCGCGGCCTGGCCCGTTTCTGGAACGTCACCTCGAGCCACGTGTATCGCGAGTTGAAGACGCTCGAGGCGGACGGGCTCGTACGCGCGGGTGATCCCGGGCCGCGGGACCGGCGCCCCTTCGCCATCACCCCGTCGGGTCGGCGCGCGTTCACCGCCTGGATCCACGAGGAGCCGGCGCAGGAACAGATCCGCGTCCCGCTGCTCGTGACCTTGTGGTTCGCCAAGCATCTCGACGACGCGACGCTGACGGGGTTCCTCGAACACCACCGCGCCGAACACGAACGCCGGCTCGAGGAGTATCGAGGGATCGTCGACGCGCTCGCCGCTGCCGAGAACCGCGATCCGCACGTCGGCGCGGTCGTCGACTTCGGCGTCGCGTACGAAGAGGCGTTTCTCGGCTGGATCGCGAATCTGGCGGTCGACACGCCCTAGGCCGAAGGGGAGGCCGGTCAGGCCCGGTCGGTGACGAACGCCGACGACGACGCGTGCCCAAGACCTCGGGTTGCGGCGTCGCCCGGCGGTAGGCGCACACGCGCGACGGCGGTTCCGGATTGATGTTCGTCGCGTTCGAACGATCCGAGGTGCGCGGCCACGGCCGCGGCGACGACCGTGAGTCCGATGCCGTGGTCACCACTCGGGTCGGCGGTCTTCGGAGACGCGCTCGCGGTGCGGGTCGCAGTCGAGTTGGCGATCTCGATGGTGGCGCCACCGTGGTCGGCGTCGACGCGGACGCGTACCCAACCGCCGCTCCGGTTGTGCCGGGCCGCGTTGTCGACGAGATTGCGGACGAGGCAGTCGATGAGCGCCCGATCACCGACGACCGACACGGGATGCAACTCGAGATCGAAGCGGATGTCCTGGGTCTCCCGGTTCTCGAGCACCTCGGCGACAGTGTCTCCGACGAGCTCGTCGAGCGCGATCACGGACCGGTCGATGCGGCCGCTCTCGGCCCGGCCCAGCGCGAGCAACGCGGAGACGATCCGCTCGGCGCGCAGCGTCGCGTGCTTGATGTTCTCGGCCGTGGCGCGCGTGGTGTCGCTATCGGCATCCGCGAGCAGGATGTCGGCCTCACTGCGCACGACCGCGAGCGGCGTGCGGAGCTCGTGGGAGACCTGCGCCGAGAATCGGCGTTGTGCCACGAACGAATGCTCCAGGCGGTCGAGCATGTCGTCGAACGTGTCGGCGAGGTCCTTGAGCTCGTCGTCGGGACCGCGGAGGTCGACCCGTACGCTGAGGTCGTTCGCAGAGGCCGACCGGGCGCGACTGGTGATCAGGCGAATCGGCCGGAGCGTGCGGCCCGCGATCAACCAGCCGACGAGACCCGCCGCGACCGCGAGCACGCAGATCGCGATCGCCGTCCACAGCCGCGACCGGTTGACCGCATCGCGCTGCACGCGACTCTGCACGCGCTGGAAAGCCGAGTTGACCCTCGACCCGTTGGCGCCCGGGTCGAAGAGCACTTCGGGGTGCGCCTTCACGTACACCTCGGCGGCTCGACGGTCGACATGCAGCTCGTCGAAGATCGCGTTCTGGAACGCATTGGGACTCTTGTACGTGGAGTCCTGAAAGGTGACCGCGTTCACGAGGAGAGCGATCGAACCCGCGCCGAGCAATGCGAGCATCATGAGCACTGCCAACCGCAGCCGTACTTTCACGTCAGCCGCCTTTCCGAACGGTCCCGGCGAACTTCGGAATCACGATTGCCTCGGGTTTACGCGAGCCGGTAGCCGAAGCGCGGTACCGTCTCGATCACCGCGGGATCGCCGAGCTTGCGGCGCAACGTCAACATCGTGACGCGCACGATGTTGCTGAACGGGTCGACGCGGTCATCCCAGACGCGCGCCATCAGCACCTCTGTACTCAGGGTCGCGCCGGGCTCGATCATCAGCTGCTCGAGCAGTGCGAACTCCCGATTCGTGAGCCGGAGCTCGTCAGTGCCGCGACCCGCGCGCCGGCGCGCGGGATCGAGCCATACGTCGCCGAACTCGAGGACCTTCGGTCGGGCGCGCATCGAGCGGCGCCCGAGCGCGCGAATACGCGCGACGAGCTCGGTCATCGCGAACGGTTTGGGAAGATAGTCGTCGGCTCCCAGCGCGAGCCCTTCGACGCGCTCCTCGATCGCGGCCGAAGCCGTCAGCATGAGGATGCGGCTCAGCGCGCCGGACGCGTTCAACGCCTCGCACACGGCATCGCCGTGGAGCACCGGCAGATCGCGGTCGAGCACGATCACGTCGTACTCGACCGACTGCGCGCGCTCCAGCGCGGAACCGCCGTCGCGCGCGATGTCGACCGAGAGCGCGGCCCGCCGCAGCCCACGCGCAATGACGTCGGCCAACGGTGCGTCATCCTCCGCGAGCAACACGCGCATGACCATTCCCCGGGATCGGTGGTCCCCGGAGCCTACGACCCGGATTGCCGCGTCTGTACGCCGGCGCGCCGGTACGGTCCGCGGGGTGCCGAGTGGGGAATCGAGAAGGCGGCGACGCGCGGCGGTCGCCGTGATCGTGTTCGCGGCGAGCGCGCTGGTCGCCCCCGTGGTCAGCCGGCCTGCGGGGTCGGCGTTGGGCCGAACATTCCCGGTGTGTGCACCCTGCGCGCTTCGCAACCCGGTGACGCGGTCTACGCCGCGGCGCCGCCCGTCGCTCAGAGCTTCAATGTTGCCAAAGGACCCCAGACGATCACGTTCGCGCCGATCGACGACCGCCGGCTCGACCAGGGACCGCTCAGCGTCACCGCGACATCGTCGATCGGCTTCACCGTCACGTTCATCACTACTGGCTCTTCACGACCCAGGGGCGCGCGTTCGCGTATGGCGACGCGCACTTCTTCGGCGACATGAGCGCGGTCCGGCTCAACGGACCGGTCATCGGCTCGTCGCATCCGACGGCGGCGTCTTCGCGTTCTCGGCGCCGTTCCGTGGCTCGCTCGGATCGGTCGCGTTGAACAAACCGGTCAACGGGCTCGTCGCGTACGGCAACAGCTACCTGATGGTCGCGTCCGATGGCGGCGTGTTCACGTTCTCGAACAAGGCGTTCGTCGGCAGCCTCGGGAGCAACCCGCCGTCGGCGCCGATCGTCGGCATCGCGACCTCGCTCGGCTCGTAACAGCCGTGGTCGATCGGTCAGCGGAGGAAGCGGCCGGGGCGGGCGCCGGTGGAGACGCCTTCACGCGTCGCCACCACACCGTTGACGACGCTCGCGGCGACGCCCACCGCGTCGGTGACCAACCGGGTTCCGTTCGCGGGTTGGTCGCGGACGTAGCGCACTCGTGTCGTGCCGACCCGGTTGGGATCGAACAGGACGAGGTCGGCGGCGAGGCCGAGTTGCACGCGACCGCGGTCTCGAAACCCGAAGAGGTCGGCCTGGTCGGCGGTGAGCATCTTGATCGCCTGCTCGAGGGGTAGGACGCTCCGCTCCCGCACCCAGTGCTGCAACGTCCAGACCGCGTAGCAACTATCGGTGTTGTACTGCACGTGCGCACCGGCGTCGGACGCGCCGATCATCACGCCCGGCTCGCGGAGCTGCGCGGCCACGCCGTCGTCGTCGGCGTTCGCCATCGCGGTCGCGACCTGCGTCTCGAAGTCGTCGGCGAGCGCGAGATCGAAGAGCACGTCGATCGGATGCGCGCCGCGCTCGGCCGCGAGGTCGCGGATCGAGCAACCCTCGGACTCGGAATGCGAGGGTGAGTACCGGAGGAACACGTGCTCCCAGCGACCGGAGAACACCGGCGTCGAGCGCATCCGATCGCCCTCGTCGCGAACCTTGGCGCGGGCAGCGTCGTCGGCGATCAGACGGCGCACCCCGTCGGCGCCGCCGTCGCGGACCACGCGCGCCCAACTCGGCAGGGAACGGATGAGCACCCCCGGCAGGTCGAGCCTGGTCCACAGCTCGAACGGACGGGTCGAGACCTGCGGGATGACGCGCGCGTCGGGCCGGCTGCGCGTGACGGTCTCGTTGATGATGGCGCGACCACCGCCCGGGTCGGACCACGTGTCGAACATCGGACCGACGACTACCGGGCGGCCACTCGCACGCGCCAGCCGGAGATGCCACTCGAGATCTTCCTCGCGCACCGCCCGATCGGCGGCGAGCAATGCCGCCGGCGCCATCGCGAACACACCCGGGCCCGGTCCGCTTCCGAGCACGGCCGCGATCGCGAGCAGTTCCTCGTCGCCGCACACCTGACCGGGGAGGCGCGTGCCACCGGGACCGATGTTGTCGGTGACCTGATCGGTACTGAACCCGACCGCGCCGAGCCCGAGCGCGTGCGCGACGAGGGCGGCGATCTTGCCGACCTCCTCCGGCGTTGCGACGCGTTCGTGGGCGGCGGCGGACCCCATGACCGACGCTCGGATCGCGACGTGACCGGCGTAGGTCGCGAAGTTCATGAGCGTGGGAACCCGGTCGAGGCGCGCGAAGTACTCGGCGAGCGTCGACCAGTCCCACGGCACACCTTCGACGAGCGCCGCGCGCGGAATCGCCTCGACGACACTCATCACATCGATGACGTAGTCGCGGGTCGCATCGTCGACCGGTGCGAGCGCATAGCCGCAGTTACCGGTCAACACGGTGGTGACGCCGTACCCGGAAGACGGTGTCAGATCGGGATCCCAGAAGAGGTTCGCGTCGAGGTGCGTGTGCGGGTCGATGAAGCCGGGGGCCAGGCAGAGACCGCGGCCGTCGATCTCCTCCGCACCGGCGGTAGCGACGCCGATCGCGGTGATAAGACCGTCGCGACACGCGACGTCGGCCAGCCGGCCCTCGGCACCGCTCCCGTCGATCACGGTGGCACCGCGTATCACCAGGTCGTGATCGGTCATCGTCGCTTCCCCTTCGACGCCCGCGGCACGAATCGCGCAGCATCAATTTTGCATGTCGTAACGTGAGCCGGGTCGCGCACCGTAGTCGAGGGTGGTAGCTGCATGAACGGCGAAGGAAGAGTCGCGCTCGTCACCGGTGCGAGCCGGGGAATCGGCAAGGCGATCGCGGTGCATCTCGCGCGCGCGGGGTTCGATGTCGCGGTGTCGGCGCGCACGCTGCACGAAGGAGAAGGACGCGAGCACTCGTCGACATTGAAGCGCTCCGACGTCACGCCGCTCCCGGGATCGCTCGACGAGACCGCGGCGTTGGTAGAGGCCGAGGGCCGGCGCGCGCTGAAGGTCGTGATGGATCTCACGGATCGGTCGACGCTGGCGCCCGGCGTCGACCAAGTGCTCTCGGCGTGGGGCCGCATCGACGTGCTCGTGAACAACGGCCGCTACATCGGGCCCGGCCACATGGACCAACTGCTCGACACTCCGGTCGAGCTGCTCGACCTGCACCTCGAAGCGAACGTGATGGCGCCCATCATCCTCACGAAGCTGGTGTTGCCCCAGATGCTCGAGCGCGGCGACGGATACATCGTCGTCCTCACGTCGGGAGCGGGTGCGTCCGACCCGCCCGCGCCCGCGGGAAACGGTGGATGGGGACTCGGGTACGCGATGTCGAAGGGGGCGGTGCACCGACTCGCGGGGATCGTCGCGGTCGAGCTCGGCGAACGCGGGATCGTGGGCTTCAACCTGCATCCCGGATTCGTCACGACCGAGCGCATCCTCATCGACATGGCGCCGTTCGGGTTCGACGGCAGCACCGGCGCGCCCCCGGACGTGATCGGCGCGGCCGCGGCGTGGTTGGTGACCGAGCCCGAGGCCCGTGCGCTCAACGGAACATGGATCGAAGGCCAGGAGCTTTGCGCGGAGCGCAATCTCCTCCCGGGCTGGCCCGCGTAGCCCCGACGTCTCTCCCGGTCCACGTCTAGGGTTTCAGGCGTGAACGCCGGCGAGGTCGTGCACCGGAAGTTGCTCGATGCGGCTCAGGTCGAGGCGCTGCGCGGTTGGGCCGCCGAGATCGAGGCGTGGCCGACCGGGTCGCACGTCTGGGGCCACTACGCCGAGCACACCACCGACGGGCCGCGCATCTGCCGGACCGAGAACGTGTCGGTGTGCCATTCCGGAGTCGCGTCGCTCGTGGCCGGCGTGCTCGCCGACTGCGCGGCCGGCGCGCTCGGCGAACCGGTGACGGCATTCAAGGACAAGATCAACTACAAACAGCCCGGGGGCGCCGGCTTCAGCACCCATCAGGACAAGCTCGCGTATCCGGGTGTCGAGCGGGTCATGTCGATCCTGGTCGCGATCGACGATTGCAGTCTCGAATCCGGCTGCCTGTTCCTCGCGGGAGGTGTGGACGAAGTCTTGCCCGTCGACGAACGCGGGGTTGTGCGCGCCGAGGTCGCGAGCGAGCTCGACTGGTTCGCGGTGGAGCTCGCAGCCGGCGACGCGGTGTGTCTCGACGGACTGGCTCCGCACTACAGCGCGGCGAACCGGGGCGACTCACCCCGGCGGGTCATCGTCGCGAGTTACGCGCCCACAGCGGAGGGATACGAGCGGGCGCACTACTACGCACAGCGGAGCGAGCGCATGCGCCGGGACACGGAGCAGGACGGCCTGTTCCGTATCAGCACCCTCGCCGACTTCGACGGCGCCGAAGTCGAGACCGACGTCGTCGCCGACCACTGCACTCACTGATTCGTCGTGGGATTCCAGTTGCGGAAGTAGTCGGGGTTGCGCCGGGCCTTCATTGCCGCGTAGCGCGCGTCGAGCGGGTCGTCGCTTCCGGGATTGATCCAGAACTGATCCGCGAGCACGGCGTCGAGCACGCGGCCCGCGACCTCCTCGAGTGGAGTGACGGGTAACGGCGTTCCGGCCGCCTCCATCTGCTGCTCGAACTCCTCGAAGCTGGGGTACGCGGTCGCACGGGGCGTGGTCTTCGCGTACTCGTCGGGCCGCGTCCGCCACGCCTCCCACAGGCGCGTGCGCAGCCAGTTCGGTCCGGGGTAGAGCACCGAGCACGACAGCTTCGTGTCCTGCGTGCGGAGTTGGTAATACAGCAGCTCCGTGAGCGTGGTCACTGCACTCTTCGACGTCGCGTAGATCGCGGCGTCGCCCATCGGCGCGATGCCACCGTTGCCCGACGACGTGTTCACGATGTGGCCCTCGTCGCCCCCCGCGAGCATGCGGGGCACGAACGCCTTGATGCCCCACGCGATCCCGCACACGTTGACATCGAGACACCAGCGCCAGTCGTTCTCCTCCGACTCCCACAGCGTCGTCTGGCCACCGGGCCCGATGCCGGCGTTGTTGCACACCACGTGCACTCCCCCGAACGCGCGCATCGTCTCGTCGGCAAGGTGCTCGACCGATGCCAACTTCGTCACGTCGGTGATGCAGCCGCCGGCGTCGAGACCGTCACCGCGCAGACCGGCGACGGCCTCGTTTAGCGGGCCGGGTTGGATGTCGGCGAGCATCACGTGCATTCCGTGCTCGGCGAAGTGGCGCCCCATGGCGAGACCGATGCCGTTCGCGCCGCCCGTCACGACGGCGACCTTGCCCTCGACCGTTCGCACGTTCCCTCGCATTTCTCCGCCCCGGTGGGCCGTGGAAGACTCTCGATCATGACGATTCGATACGGCGCCCGTCCACCCGAACAACAGCGCAACCGCGAGATCGAGGCGACTGCGACGAAGATCTGGTCCACCGCGGTGACGGTCGTGTGGGAGACCGACGCCGACGCGATCCGCGCGGTGCTGCCGCCGCCGCTCGAACCGTCGGAGCCCCTGGCCCGGATCCGGTTCGCGACCGTGAACATGGGCACCGGGATCCCGATCTTCGGCGCCGGATGGTTCGGGGTGCGCGCCCGGCACGGCAGCGTAGAGGGCGAGTACGCGCTCTTCATGCCGATGACCACCGAGCAGGCCACGGTCGGCGGCCGGGAGACCTACGGCGAGCCGAAGAAGATCGGCGGCGTGACGATCGATCTGGACGGCGAGCACGTCCGCGCGCGCTTCGACCGCATGGGATTCCCGCTCGCGGTCGTCGACGGAACCCTCGGCGAGTCGATCGACATCCCCGCCAAGGACAAGGTCGACTTCTACTTCAAGATCAGCCCGTCGCCCGACGGCAAGGGCTTCGACACCGAGCCCGCGCTCGTGCACGTGCGCCGGCACGAAGAAGCGCGTGAGGGCCGCGCGCTCGACGCGACGTTGACCTTGCACGACTCGCCCATCGATCCGATCGCCGACATCCCGATCGGTCGCATCATCTCGATGCAGTACGCGCAGGTCGCGACCACCCAGGAGGGCGAGGTCGTCGAACGCGTCCCAGCCGACTGGCTCCTTCCGTACGTGCACCAGCGGTACGACGATCTATCGGTGCTCGGTGCCCGCGACAAGAAATGCCCGCGACAAGAAATGAAGGACAAGACGTGAGCGCCGAGTCTTCCCGAGCAGACCGCTACACCATCATCTCGGCCGATGCGCACGCCGGACTTCCCTGCGAGGAGTACCGGCCGTATCTCGACGCTCGGTACCTCCCGCAGTTCGACGAGTTCCTTGCCGAACGGCAGGCGAACCGCGACGCGCAGATGGTATTGAACTACGACTACATCACCACCTGGGAGACGACCCACGAAGAAGGACTGCGCGGTGCGTACGACCCTGCGCAACGCGACAAGGAGATGGACGCCGACGGTGTCGCGGCCGAGGTGATCTTTCCCGATGCCGACGCCATCACGGGGATGGAGTCGCCGCCCTTCGGCGCCGGGCTCTCCGCCGGCATGATCGAAGATCCCGAGCTCGCATTCGCGGGGGCCCGCGCCCACAACCGGTTCCTCGTCGAGCTGTGCGCCGAGAGCCCGGAACGCCGCGCCGGGATCGGCCTGGTCCCGATCTGTCACGACATCGGGCGCGCGGTCGCGGAGATCGAATGGCTTGCCGACAAGCCGGGCATCGGCGGGATCATGGTGCCCACGATGTGGCGCGACCACCTGCCCTACAACCATCCCGCGTACGACCCGGTGTGGGCTGCCTGCCAGGCCGCGCAGCTGCCGGTCCACACGCATTCGGGCGAAGCGCCGCGCGAAGAGATGAACGAGTTCATCGGGATCTACCTCGCGGAGGTCGTGTTCTGGACGCACCGGCCGATCTCGCACCTGCTGTTCAGCGGAGCATTCGAACGCTTTCCGGGATTGAAGTTCGTCGTAACCGAGGGCGCGTGTTACTGGGTCGCCGACATGAAGTGGAAGTGGGACCAGTATCTCGGTGGCGGCCACACCACGAAGAAGATGGCCGCGCTCATGAAGGGAATCTTGTCGAAGCTCCCGTCGGAGTACTTCGGCACGAACATCTTCGTGGGTGCGTCGACGATGTCGAAGGAGGAGATCCGCCGCCGCCACGCGATCGGCTGCGATGTCGCGATGTGGGGGACGGACTATCCCCATCCCGAGGGAACCTGGCCCCACACGATCGAGCGGTTGCGCAGCGACTTCGGTGACATCCCCGTCGGTGACAGCCGCCGGCTCCTCGGTGAGACCGCGGCCGAGTGTTACGGGTTCGACCTCGAAGCGCTCCGCCCGATCGCCGAGCGCGTCGGACCCACACCCGACGATCTCGGCCAGGACACCAGCCTCGTCACGACCCCGGAAGAAATCCGGCGCGCCGAATGGTGGAAGGACGAGTACCACGTGGCGTGGAACGGCTGATTCAGCCGGCGGATCGCATCACCAGGCTTTGATGATCTGCTCCGCGTCGAAGGCGTTGCAGGTGGAGTCGGCCGGATAGTCGGACGGGTCGAGGGGCACGAGCACCTCGGCCACCGTCGGTCCGACCTCGTCGCCGATGACGCGCAACGCGTCGAGATCGAAGCCGTACACGGCGGCGGCGGTCGTCTCGAGCATCCGCCGCGTCTCCTCCGGTGGACAGGGAGCGAACGCGGCTCGCAACGCTTCGGTCGTGTACGGATACGAGCCCTCGGAATGCGGATAGTCGGCGCCCCACATGATGCGGTCGACTCCGACCTCATAGCGCAACTCACTCTCCGACGGCCGCAGGAAGCTCGCGCCGACCCAGAAATTGCGGCGGAAGTACTCGCTCGGCGTCAACGACATCCCACCCGCGACCGCCCCGAAGAACACCGCTTCGGCCGCGCCACCGTGCGTCATGCGGCGGTGGAACCAGTCGAGCGTGTCGATCCCGCGCGGGATCCA
>JAODBI010000205.1 GCA_025463875.1 Actinomycetes bacterium | reverse complement strand
GTGGAGGCCTTCGTAGAAGCCTGTGTTCCACTGCAGCGCGATCTCGACCTCGCCGCTGTCGTACGTATCGCTGATGTCGATGACCGTGGCGAACAACGGCTCCTTCGACGCGTTCAGGTGCGCGACGAAGTCGACGATTCCACCGTCGTACTTGAACGTCTGCTCGGTCGGCTCGTCGCCGCGTTCGTCGCGGAAGACGATCTCGAGGCTCTTGTTGAGGAAGGCCATCTCGCGCAGCCGCTCGACGAGGGTCTGGGCGCGGAACTCGACCTCCTCCATGATCGTGGGGTCGGGCCAGAACGTGACGGTGGTCCCAGTCGCGTCGGAGTCGCCGACGCGCATCAACGGCCCGACGGGTTCACCGCCGTCGACGAACGTGATCTCGAACTTGCCGCCGTCGCGCTCGATCTCGAGCTCGAGCCGGCGCGACAACGCGTTGACCACCGAGACGCCGACTCCGTGCAGGCCACCGGAGATCTTGTAACCCTCGCCGCCGAACTTGCCGCCGGCGTGGAGCATCGTGAGCACGATCTCGGCCGCGGACTTGTCGGGGTACTCGGGGTGCGGATCGACCGGAATTCCCCGGCCGTCGTCGACGACCCGGCATCCGCCGTCCGGTAGCAACGTGACGTGGATATGCGTCGCATAGCCCGCCAGCGCCTCGTCGACCGCGTTGTCGACCACCTCGTAGACGAGGTGATGCAAGCCCGATGGACCGGTCGAACCGATGTACATGCCGGGGCGCTCGCGCACCGGCTGAAGTCCCTTGAGAATGGATATGTCCTTGGCGCCGTACGCCACGCGTGAGATCCCTTCCAGCAAGCCTGTCGTCGGCGTGCTCGAACACCCGGCCCGGCACACAAATGCCCTGGTCACAGGGGGTGTTTTACGTCAGTTCAGTGTACCAGAAACAGACGCCGGATCAGGCGTTTCGCGACCCGGCAACGACCACTTTTATCGCCGTCACCGAGCCCGCGCCGCAACGGTCGTTGACCCGGGCCACGAGGTCGCTCGAGCCGTACCGGAGTTGGGTCGCGAATGCAGGCCCGTCGACCACGATCGTGCACTCGCCGTTGCGTAGCGAGCGCACCTGCGCGTGCTCCGCGATCGTCGGTCCGACGATGTCGACCCAGCCCTCGGTGATGGTCGCGAGGACGTCGGGCGCGGCCAGTCCGAGGTCACGACCGACGGCCGCGATCGCCTCGCGCAGCGGTACCGGTTCGTCGCGCCTCTTCACGGAGTTCGCTTCATGCGAGTCGATTCATTCCGACGGTTCCACATGGCCGGCCCGCACCTGCAACGTGCGCTGCGCGACGACATCGGGTGGGAGCTCACCGGCGGTCGTGAGCAGTGTCTGGCCCGGGGGGAGGTTGTGCACCAACGCCGCAGCGCGCTGCGCGTCGAGCTCACTGAAGACGTCGTCGAGAAGGAGCACCGGCGCCGCACCCGCGAGCTCGCGCACGACCACGTGTCCTGCCAGGCGCAGCGCCAACGCGAGCGTGCGTTGCTCGCCCTGTGACGCCTGGTAGCGCGCGTCGAGCCCGTCGATCGTCAGGTGCAGCTCGTCGCGATGGGGCCCCACAAGGGTGAGTCCGCGATCAATTTCCGCCCGGCGCCGACGGGAAAGTGCTTCCCGCAAAAGCTCCTCCACGACGTTGACGTCGGCGTCGCCCGCGGTCAACGGCTCCGACGCCGACTCGCTGACGTACGTCGCGTCGACCGGACGCGCGTCGAGGGCGAGCATCTCGTACGCGTCCGAGATCGCCGGGACGAGACGTTCGAGGAGCCGCAGCCGGCCGCGTGTGAGCTCAGCGCCCGCGTGGACGAGTTGATCGTCGAACACGTCGAGGGTGACCTGCGACTCGTCGTCGCGCACGCCGGAACGCAACAACGCGTTGCGTTGCTTCAACACGCGCTCGAAGTCCGACCGCGCCGCGTCGTAGCGCGCCGCCAACATCGCGAGCAGCTCGTCGAGATACTCGCGGCGTTCGGCCGGACCGCCTTTGACGAGTGTGAGATCGTCGGGCGCGAAGACGGTCACGCGCAAGAGCCCGTGGAGATCGCGGGTGCGCGCGACCGGCTGTCGGTTGCAGAGCACGCGGTTGCGGCCGGCGACCCGGATCTCGGCTTCGAACAGCTGCTCCCGCCCGGCGGTGGCGACCTCGGCCCGCACGATGGCCTGGTCGACCCCGGACCGTACGAGCATCGCGTCGCTCACACCTCGGAACGACCGGGCCCGCGCGATCCAGCCGATCGCCTCGAGCAGGCTCGTCTTGCCCTGCCCGTTCGCGCCCTGCAACACGGTCAATCCCGACGCGAGTTCGACGTCGATCTCACGCAGGCAGCGGAAGTCGGTCAACCACACGTGCCCGACGCGGGTCGCGGGCCCGGCGTCCGCCGTCACCAACATGAATTCGAGCTCAGGACGTACGCACCGGCATGAGCAGGTACAGGAAGTCGTCGCCTCCCGCCGCCCGCAACGTCGCCGGCTTCAGCGGATCGATCGTGTCGAGCGCGACCTCGTCGGAATCGACTGCTTCCACACCGTCTCGCAAGAACACCGGATTGAACGCCACCGTGAGCTCGGTGCCCTCGAACTTCGCGTCGAGTGACTCCTGGGCGTTCCCGACATCCTGGGCGGACATCGCCAGCTCCAACCCTTCGGCGCCCATCGACAGCCGCACGGCGGCGTTGTCGCGGTTCTGGCCCACGATCTGCACGCGATCCAGTGCGTCCATGAGTGCTTCGCGCGCAACGGTCAGCCGATTCGGGTATCCGGCCGGGATGAGCTGCTCGTAGTTCGGGAAATCGCCCTCGATCAGGCGCGCAGTGACCTCGGCGCGCGAAGTGCGGAACACCACGTCGCGCTCGCGCAGCACAACTTCGATCTCACCGTCGCCGGCGAGCCGCTGGACCTCCGCCAGACCTTTGGCGGCCACCAGTACCCGCTGGCCCTCGGAGAGCATCCCGACGCCCTTGAGGTCGCGCACGGCGAGGCGGTAGGAGTCGGTCGCCACCAGTCGCAATCCACCGGCGTGCGCGGTCATGAGCACACCCGTGAGGATCGGACGCAAATCGTCCTTGGACGCGGCCCGCACTACTTGGCGCAGCGCGGCTGCGAACGCCACGGAGTCGACCCGAACGCCGTCGCCCTCGTTCGAAGCGAGGCGCGGGTAGTCCTCGGCGGGCTTCAACCGCAGAGACGTCGAGAAGCGGCCGGCGGTGATGACGGCTTCGTCGCCCGTCACGGCCACCGTGACCGTCCCGGGCTCCAGCTTGCGGACGATCTCGCCCAGCAGCTTCGGGACCACCGCAACGCCCGGTTCCTCCACCTCGGCCGGGACCTGCACGCGGTTGGTGATCTCGAGGTCGGAGCCAATCAGCTCCAACCCGTCGGCGGTCGCCGAGATCCGAAGATCCTGGAGGACGGGGAGTGCCCCGCTCCGACTCGCCACCGTCCGCTGCGCTGTCGCGACGGCATCCGCAAGGGTGTCACGCTCGCACCGGAACTTCACACGGCCCTCCTCAAAGCTTTTGAATCTAAATTCTTGGTAGTTGTAGTAGTAGGGCCTGTGGATTGTGGACAACTACGCGTCCAACCTGGTGTCCGGGGCTTTGCGAACGCACCGCGCTCCCCACTGATTTCCACAGGAGCGTGACGAACCCGGGCGCTACTCCCGTGTTCTCCCCTGCCTCGTAGGTGATGTCCGCAACTATCCACAGTGTTATCCACTCGCCCCGTGTTTGATGCGGTTGATCAGGTCGTTGACCTGCTCGAATACCACACGCTTCTCCGCCATCTGGCCCCGGATCTTCTCGCACGCGTGCATGACCGTGGTGTGGTCGCGGCCTCCGAACTCTTCCGCGATCTTCGGATAGCTGTAGTCGGTCAGCTCGCGAAAAACGTACATACCGATCTGGCGGGCCGTGACGAGCGGGCGGCGGCGGCTCTTTCCGCACAGGTCGTCGATGGTCCAACCGAACATCTTGGCGGTCGTCTCGAGGATCAGCTGCGGGGTGATGACACGCGGGCTGCGCGCCGGCAGCAGGTCGGAGAGGATGTCCTTCGCGACCTCCTCACTCAAGGGAACCCGGTGCAGGCTGGAGTAGGCGGCCACGCGGATGAGCGATCCCTCGAGCTCCCTGACGTTGTCGACGACGTTGTCGGCGATGAACGCCAGTACGCCGTCGGGGATGCCTTCGAGGTGCTCGGCTTCGGCCTTCTTGCGCAGGATCGCGAGCCGCGTCTCGAACTCGGGCGGCTGGATGTCGGTGATCAGGCCCCACTCGAACCGGCTGCGCAGGCGGTCCTCGATGGTTGCGATCGACTTGGGAGGCCGATCGGAGGAGATCACGATCTGACTACCGCGTCCGTGCAGGTCGTTGAACGTGTAGAAGAACTCCTCCTGGAGCTGTTCCGTGCGTTCCAGGAACTGGATGTCGTCGACGAGCAGCACGTCGACCTCTCGGTAGCGGCGCTTGAACGCCGGCATGCCCTTGGAGCGCATCGCGTCGACGAATTCGTTCATCATCGTCTCGGTTGACACGTAGCGGATCCGCTTGCTGGAGAAGAGCTCGCGCACATGGTGGCCGATTGCGTGCAGCAAGTGAGTTTTCCCGAGACCGGCAGGCCCGTAGATGAAGAGCGGGTTGTACGAGCGGGCCGGACTCTCGGCGACGCTCAGCGCCGCCGCATGGGCGAACCGGTTCGAGGCGCCGATGACGAACTGGTCGAACGTGTAGCGGGGATTCAGCTGCGTGCTGGGCCACGGGTTAGACGTGTCGGGCTCGGGAGGCCGGACCCGCTCGGTGACGGCGACGACCGGCGCGCTCGGCGGCAGCTCCAGGTCGTCGTCGGCATCGGCTCGGGGCGCGGTGTCGACCATGAGCTCGATGGCGTGGGGAACACCGGTGAGGGCCTGGACCGCATCGGTCAGCAGACCGAGGTAGCTGGTACGGATCCGTTCGACCGCCACCGAGCTGGGGACGCCGAGGAACAGGGTCTCGTCGTTGCAGTCGAGTGCGTGCACGCCCTGGAACCAGGTGTTCCAGGTGGCCTCGGACAACTGGGCCCGGACCGCTGCCGCGACCTTCACCCACAGGTCGTCCGACGCTGGAGTGCCCATACCGACTCCCCGATTGTCCACAGCGATGTCCACACGTGTGGAGAAGCCACGGCCGTGGCACGGTCGGGGCTGCTCCTGGGGCCTGGTTGGCTGCGCCGCCGAAAACGCCACGACGCGAACACGGGGAAGTCCCCGAGGCCAGGGCCTACCGGTCCACGGGGGAGCGCACGCTAGCGCGCGTCGCGGATGCCAACAAGGTGCGCGAAAACCCCACGACACTCTGACGGAGTTGGCCGAGGACTTCGCCGAAAAGGTCCTCGCGACCGCGCTGCTCGCGCCGACGGTGGATTGCCGCTGGTCACGAACTGCCCGTAGACTCTGCCGTCCACTTGCGCGCGTGCTCAGCAATCGCCGCGCGCCCGCCCCGGGGCCCTTTCCTCGGCCCGGGCGTTCGAGGAGGCCATGGATGAAACGCACATACCAACCGAACAACCGGAGACGCAAGAAGAAGCACGGTTTCCGACTTCGGATGCGCAATCGCGCGGGCCGCGCGGTGATTCGACGCCGTCGCACCAAGGGCCGCACGAACCTCTCCGCCTGATCTGGCGCGTCCGTGGTCAATCGTCATTTCAGGCGCTGGCACGCGGCCGGCGTCGGCGCTCCGGGAATCTCGAAGTGAGAGCCGCGGTGGTCGGGGTAGCTCCAGAACCCCCCCGCGTCGCATTTTCCGTCGGTCGGGTCGTGGGCGACGCCGTCACCCGCAATCGGGTCCGGCGGCGCCTCCGGGCCGCGCTGCAGGAACACGTTGCGGAGCTCGAGCCGGGTACCGCATATCTCGTCCGCGCCCGACCGGGCGCCGAACACTCGTCATACGCCGAGCTCGCAAGCACTCTGAGCGCGATTCTCAGCGAACTTTCGCCTAGGAAGCCATGAAGACAACACGCTCCGCGCGGATTCTGCTCGGTGCCATCAATGTCTACCAACAGTTGAGATCTCACCGACCGTCGCCGTGCCGGTTCATTCCGTCGTGCTCGGAGTATGCGCGTGAAGCAGTGACCACGCACGGCGCGGCCCGGGGCACCTGGATGGCGGCGCGCCGCCTCGGACGGTGCCATCCCCTCGGCGGGCGAGGTTTCGACCCAGTCCCGGCACGTACCCACGCCGACGTCGGAGGTCACTCGTGCTAGCCGCCGGCAGTTTCCTCGATCCGCTGTACAAGGTCGTGGGCTGGTTGCTCGCGGTGCTCTACTACCCGACCCACAGCCTCGGCATCTCGATCATCCTGTTGACCCTGTTCGTGATGCTCGTGCAGCTCCCGCTGATCGCGAAGCAGACGCGGTCGATGATCCTGATGCAGCGGGTGCAGCCCGAGATCAAGAAGATCCAGCAGAAATACAAGGACGACCGGGCGAAACAGAACGAAGAGCTCCTGAAGTACTACCAGGAGAACAAGATCAACCCACTGGCCGGGTGCCTGCCCCTGCTGTTGATCCTGCCGATCGGTATCGCGGTCCTCGGTACCTTCCGCCACCCGGGTATTCAGGCCCACATTCCCCGTACGGGAACGTTCTCGAAGCTGTACACGGACATGTGCGGCAACACCACCGTCGAGGTCTGCAAGGCGAACATCGCCAAGTCGGCACCGAAGGCACTGCACTTCCTCGGGATGGACCTGAACCTCTCCGCCGCTAACTCGGTGAAGGACGGCTTGGGCACCGCGTTCCCCTACTTCATCCTGCTGGCCCTCGTGATCCTCTCGGGCTGGTACCAGGTCCGCCAGACCCAGGCCCGCCAGGCCAAGTCCGGCGCGGCGCCCGTGAACGCCCAGATGCAGGCCGTCACCAAGATCATGCCGATCTTCTTCGGGGTCATCTCGTACGGCTTCAGCGCCGCGACCACGATCTACTTCCTGATATCGAACGCGTGGCGCATCGGCCAGCAGCACTTCGTGCTCAACAAGATGTACGAGGAAGAGCACGCGAAACCCCCGTCGACGCGATCCGTCGAGCTCGAGGCGGGCCCCGAACCACCACCGCCGGATGCACCGGGTTCCGCCAACGGCCGTCCGGGACCCTCCCCCAACGCCGCCCGCCGCAAGAAGAAGAAGCGAAAGCGCTAACCGTGGACTGGATTGAGGTCACCGCCCGTACGGTCGACGACGCCAAGGAGCTTGCGCTCGACCGGCTCGGGGTCGTCGAAGAGGAGCTCGAGGTCGAGATCGTCGACGAGCCGCGCCGGGGGATTCTCGGCATGGGCCGAGGGGATGCCCGTATCCGGGCCCGGGTGAAGCCGATCTCGCGCGAGAAGCCGTCCGATCGCAAGCGCCGCCGGCGCCCGAACGAGCGCACCGGCGGCGGCGGGGCCGGGCGCGGCGGCGGAGGTCAGGGTGGCGGCGGGCGCGGAGGTGGATCGCGCGGGCACTCCGGAGAGCGGCCCCGTGACACCTCGCCGAAGGCCGACGCCGATGACTCGCACGAAGCGAACCAGCCCCGGGAAGCGAACCCGTCGTCGGCGCGAGCCCCTGGATCTGGAGGCGCTCGCCGCCGCCGGGGTGGTCGGGGCCGTGGCACGGGAGGGGGCGCGGCGCGGGTCGCGACCTCGTCCTCCGAGGAACTGTCAGGCGAAGCGGACGACAAGGTGGAAGCGGAGGTCGATGTGGAAACCGTCCCGGTGACCGACCAGGCGGAGCACGCAGCAAAGTTCACCGACGAGCTCGTTCGGACGATGGGCTTTTCCGCATCCGTCCGTACCGAGATCGACGAAGACGACGTGACGGTGCACATCGAGGGCGACGGACTGGGCGCCCTGGTCGGGCCCCGCGGCGCGACGATCCAGGCCCTCGAGGAAGTGGTGCGGGCGGTCGTTCAGCATCATGCCGGTGGGCACAGCGCCTGGATCCACGTCGATGTGGCGGGGTACCGCGAACGCCGGCGCCTGGCCCTGGCGGAGTTCGCCCGTCAGGTTGCGGCCGAGGTCAAAGAGACCGGTGAGGAGCGGGCGATGGAGCCGATGGGGGCCGCCGACCGCAAGGTCGTGCACGACACCATCTCCGACATCGAAGGGGTCGACACGACCTCCGAGGGCGAAGATCCCCGGCGCCGGGTGGTAGTTCTCCCCGCGTGATCCGTAGTGTCCCAACTCAATGTCGTGTCACGGGCGGTGCTCTATGAGCACCGCCCGTGACGCGCTACGACCTGTCCTGGAAGATGCCCGTGAGGCCGGCTTCCTCGGACCGGGCCCGATCGAGGCACACCTCGACCACGCGGCCGGATTCGCCACCGCGGCTGAATCCGCCCTGGGCCGACCGCCAACGAGGTTCGTGGACCTCGGAACCGGTGGGGGCGTTCCGGGATTGGTGCTCGCGTTGCGGTGGACCTCGGCCCGGGGAGTTTTCGTCGACAGCGGCCATCGGCGGAGCACCTTCCTCCGGGAGGCGACCGAACGGCTCGACGTCCGGGATCGCGTAGAGGTCGTCGAAGGCCGGGCCGAGGCGCTCGGCCGGGACGAGATCTACCGCGAGGTCTTCGACGTAGCGACCGCGCGGAGCTTCGCCGCCCCGGCGGTCACGGCCGAGATCTCGGCTGGACTCGTCGTGGTGGGCGGAGTTCTCGTCGTGAGCGAGCCTCCGGATCCGGATCCCGCGTCTCGCTGGCCGGTCGCCGGCCTGCGCGAGCTCGGGTTCGGGCCGGAGGCACCTGTGTCGCACGGCGGAGCGCACTACGCCGTGCTTCCCAAGGTGGCGCCGTGCCCCGAACGCTTCCCGCGCGCGGTCGGACGGCCGGGGAAGCGGCCGCTGTGGTGATGTTTCACGTGGAACGTCCACCGAGCGGGGCACGTCGGCGTAGTCGCGAGTTTCTCGAGGTGCGCCCCGGACACCGGTGCCCACGATGTTTCACGTGAAACATCCCCCGGCAGACGGTCGAGCGGATGTACGCGCCGAGCGAACGGACGGCTTCTGTCTTCTCCGCCGCAATCAATAAGGCCGGTCCCCACCAGCTTGTTCGCTGGGTTCGTCAGAAGATCGGCGCACTTTCCGGCGCCGCTGCTCGTGGAAATGGAGCGCGCGGGCGACCCGGCGCACGTTTCACGTGAAACATTGATGGTTGCATCTGTTGTATTCGTGGGATCCGGTAGTACGATGCGCCGCTTCGCACGATGAGCATCCCGCCGTAGACAAGAGTCGTTCCGTCCGGTGGCTCGCTCGGTTCCGTGCAGCCGATCACGTCCCTTGGGAGGCGAGAAATGGCATCTGACGACGCGCTCGCCCGGAATCAAGCCAAAGACCAACCCGGCAATCAAGAGGGCCAGAGGCGGCGCTGGTTCGGTAGGGGGTCGGCCGGTTCGGCCCCGACGCAGGATCGGGAGAACGATATGGACCTCGGCAGTACGACGACCGGAAGCGCGGTTGCGGAGGCCGGAGGCGCTCCCGACCAGGTAACCCCCGGTTCGGGCGTTCCTGAGACCGAATCGGTAGCCGGGCCGGTTCCGTCCACCGACGCCGCTACCGACGCGCCGACCGCCTCCGAGCCCGAGGTCGGCACGATTCCCGCCCCGCCACCGGAAGCACTGGCGGCGCTGCGGGCCCGGGGCGGCGACGACGCCCCGGTCGAACTTCCCCTCGTGATCTCCATCGCCAATCAAAAAGGCGGGGTCGGCAAGACGACCACGGCGGTGAACCTGGGCGCAGCGCTCGCCGAGCTCGAGTACCGGGTCCTCGTGATCGACCTCGATCCCCAGGGCAACGCCACGACGGGGATGGGTATCAGCCACCGCAACGTTGAAGGATCGATCTACGACGTCATCATGAATGACGCCCCGATCGACGACTGTACGGAGCCGACGACCGTCAAGAACCTCTTCGTGGTTCCGGCCAACATCGACTTGGCCGGGGCGGAGATCGAGCTCGTGCCCGCGTTCTCCCGCGAGCTCAAGCTCCGGCGGGCCCTCGCTCAGATCGCGGGTTCGTATGACTTCACCCTGATCGACTGTCCCCCGTCGCTGGGTCTGCTGACCGTCAACGGATTGGCGGCCTCGGACGACGTGATCGTCCCGATCCAGTGCGAGTACTACGCGCTGGAGGGCCTCGGGCAACTCCTCCGCAACGTCGCCCTCGTGAAATCGAACCTCAATCCCGCGCTCGACGTCCGCGGCATCGTGCTCACGATGTACGACGCCCGAACGAAGCTCGCCGAGCAGGTGGAGCGCGAAGTCCGGGCGCATTTCGGATCCAAGGTGTACCGAACCGTCGTGCCGCGGACCGTGCGCATCTCCGAAGCGCCTTCGTTCGGACAGCCGGTGACGGTATTCGACTCGACCTCCCGGGGAGCACTCGCGTATCGGGAACTGGCGAAGGAGGTGAGCCGTGGCGCGGCCCGGAGGTCTGGGTAGAGGTCTCGGTGCATTGATCCCGACGGGAACGGTTGCGGAACAGGCCGGAGGCCTGGCCGAGATCCCGACCGCGGAGATCCGTCCGAACCCGCAGCAACCCCGCGAGCATTTCGACGAGGAAGCGCTCGCCGCGCTGGCTGACTCGATTCGCGAGGTCGGCATTCTCCAACCCGTACTCGTACGGGCCGGCGAAGGTGGCGGCTTCGAGCTCATCGCGGGAGAGCGCCGCTGGCGCGCGGCGCGGCGGATCGGGCTGCAGACGGTGCCGGCGATGGTGCGCGTCGCCGACGACGCGGCGATGCTCCAGCACGCCATCGTCGAGAACGTTCAGCGCGAGGAGCTGAATCCCCTCGAGGAAGCGGCCGGGTATCAACAACTGATCGAGGATTTCTCGCTCACCCATGACGACGTCGCGACCCGGGTCGGTAAGAGCCGGGCGACGATCACCAACACGCTCCGCTTACTGCAGCTGCCGCCGTCGATCCAACGGTGCCTCAAGGACGGCACGATCCGTATGGGCCACGCCCGCGCCCTGCTCGGCACGCCGGATCGAGGGTTCCAGGAAGAGCTCGCGAAGCGCGTCACCGCCGAAGACCTGTCCGTGCGTCAGGTCGAGGACGCAATCCGGAACCGTCAGGATCCGGCGCCGCCGCCCACCGAAGCCGCCGCCGCCGTGGCCGATCCCGGTGGACGACTCCGCCCGCCGGGCCTACTGGAGCTCGAGGAGCTCCTGGGCGACTATCTCGAGACCCGGGTCAAGATCACGATGGGTGCGCGCCATGGTCGGGTCCAGATCGAGTTCGCGAACCTCGAGGACCTCGAGCGCATCTACCGCGCGATGAGTCAGGGCCCGGTCCGAGCCGAGAGCTAGGAGACGGGCTCTTCGAGCCCGCGCCGAAAACCCTCGACGATCGCGCGCGTGACTTCGGGAAGGCGCGTCGTCAGGAGTGCGCGTGCTTCGGCCTCGTCGCGGCCGACGAGCTCGCACACGACGGCTGTCATGCGCGTCTCGCGGAGGAAGCGGTACGTGCGCCCGACGGGTTCGTCGACTTCGTCAACAACCGACCTCAAGGCCTCGGTGAGTCGCAACGCAAGGCAGTGGCCACCCTCGGAGCGGAAGTTGCGGCTCGAGAAGTACGCGCAGCGCACTCCCGGCTCGCCGCTGTTGGTCAGCGCGACGAAGGCGTCGGCGCCGAAACGGTTGGCCTCGGCGGTCAGCATTCCGGCGTCAGCTCCCGAGATGTCGGGATTCACCAACGCGCCGAGCTTGCCCAGGGCTTGCGCAACCGTGTGGGCGAGGGCGCTCATGGCGGGCTCGGCGACGAGGAAGACACGTAAACCGTCGAGGCGACGCGGAGCGTGGCGCAGGGTCTCGCGTTCGCGAAGGCTGGCGACCGAGCCGGCCGCGAGTCCGTTGACGCGCGCGATGGCCGCGAGCGTCGCCGGTCCGCAGACTCCATCGGGCGTCGCGCCCGCGTTGCGCTGGAACTCGCGTAGCGCCGTCTCCGTCTCCGGTCCGAGGATGCCGTCCTCGCGGCCGGCGTCGAATCCGAGCGCGTTCAGCTGACGCTGGATCTCGGCGACGTCGTCGCCCCGCAGCATCGGGGACGAGAGGTAGAGGAGCCGGTCGCCGAGCCGGAAGCCGCTCTCGATGAGCGCGCCCCAGGTTTCCGGGCCGCAGATGCCGTCTACCCGTAGTCCACGGGCGCGCTGGAAATCGCGCACCGCGGCCTCGAGCCGGTCGTCGAAGATGTCGCCGGCCGCGGCGCGCTGTCCGAGCCGAGCGCGGAGGTCGAGCACCGCAGCACCGCGGTCGCCCCGTCGGAGTACGACGGAATCGGTCAATCGATGAACTCGGCGAGCTCCTCGAGCAGCTGAGGCTTGCCCTTGGCGCCCACCAGGCGCTTCTTCACCTCGCCGTCGGCGATGACCAGGAGTGTCGGGATGCTCATGACCTCGTAGCGGCGCGCAACGTTCGGGTTGTCGTCGACGTTGAGCTTGGCGATCTGGATCTTCCCGGCGTGCTCTTTGGCGATGTCTGCCAACACGGGTGCGATCATCTTGCACGGACCGCACCACTCGGCCCAGAAGTCGACGACGAGCGGGGTATCGGCCGCGCCGATGCTCTCGTCGAAGGTGGCGTCGGTGAGCGTCAGAATACCGTCAGACACAGGGAACCTTTCTCTACTCGACCGACGTAGACACGTCGGCGAGGGTTTCGAGGTAGCGCTCGGTCTCGAGCGCTGCCATACATCCGGAACCGGCGGCGGTGATCGCCTGCCGGAAGATGTGGTCTTGCACGTCGCCCGCCGCGAACACGCCGGGGACCGCGGTCACCGTGGAACCGGGGCGCGTCACGATGTAACCGCCGTCGTCGAGCTCGAGCTGTCCGACGAAGAGCTTCGTGTTGGGGTCGTGACCGATGGCGACGAACATCCCCGTCACGGGCAGCTCGCTCGTGTCGCCGGTCTCGATGTCGCTCAACTCGAGAGCCTCGACCCGGCCGTCACCCTTCACGTCGGTGACGACGCTGTTCCAGAGGAACTCGATCTTCGGGTTCGCGAACGCGCGGTCCTGCATGATCTTGGAGGCGCGCAACTCCTTGCGCCGGTGCACGAGGGTGACCTTGTCGGCGAACTTGGTGAGGAAGTTCGCCTCTTCGAGCGCGGAGTCACCACCGCCGACGACGGCAATGTCGTGACCACGGAAGAAGAAACCATCGCACGTCGCGCACGTGGACACCCCGTGGCCGAGCAGATCGTGCTCGTTGGGGAGACCGAGCATGCGCGCCTGGGCGCCGGTCGAGACGATGACCGACCGCGCCGTCTCGTCGTGGCCCGCGACCCGTACCCGGAACGGGTGCGAGGACAAGTCGACCTCGTCCACGTCGGCGGTGACGAACTCGGCGCCGAATCGTTCGGCTTGCTCGCGGAACTTCGCCATGAGATCGGGACCGACGATGCCGTCGGGGAACCCGGGGTAGTTCTCGACGTCGGTGGTGAGCATCAGTTGCCCGCCGGCCTGGATGCCCTCGATGACCAGGGGCTTGAGATTTGCCCGGGCGGTATAGATGGCGGCCGTGAGGCCGGCCGGCCCGGACCCGATGATGATGACGTCCCGCGCGCTCATGGCTGCCATTTCCGTTGGTTGCCGGAATACCGGACTATTCGATCAGGGATTGCGCCTGGTCCAGCAGAACGCCCCGGCGAGCACGAAGATTCCGCCCAGGGTCACCCAGCCGCCCCAGACGTATCCCTGCTCGATCAGCACGAGGCCGCGGAAGGCCCCGATGGTCAACAGGACGACCGCCGGGATGGCGATGAGCGCAGCGAGCAGGCCGTAGACGACCACGCGGGTCGCCGCCCGGGCGGGCTCGACGGTTTTGTCGCGCACCATTCCGACGGTGCGCTCGATCACATCGGTAGCTTCGGTCGTCCAGTCGGTCACGCAGGTTCCTCGGCTCTTCCTCGGCCCGGAAGCGTACATCCCACAACGCGCCGGAGACCCGGGAGCCTCAGCCGAACTGCTGCAGGTTCTTCAGTGTGCAGTTCGGCGCTTCGATCAGCACCGTCTTGCGGCCGTTGCGGGCGAAGACCAGGACGACGACCGGTCGGCCGGACAGGACGGCCGCCGCGCGCAGCACGAGCGTGCCACTGACGGGCACATTCCGAGGCACACCGCACTTCGCGACCGCGTCTCGCTGGGCAAGGGAGAAGCTGTCCCGCGGCGCCGGCGGAGGGGTTGCAATCCGGTCCGAAGGATTGTCAGTCGTGGCGCCCGAGGAGTTCGGGTGCGCGGTCGTGCTCGCGGTTGCGTTGTTCTGCGTCGACGACTTGGTGGACGAACCCCGGACGATCGCAGCCCCGTTGGCCGTTGGCTCCACTGGGGACTTGGCGACCGCCGCGAGCCCGAGTGCGCGCACGTCGGAGAAGTTGCCCAGGCTGCCATTGTTCGTCGCGGCGTGCGTCCCGGTAGCGCGTGCGCTGCCGCCCGACTCGATGCCGCGCACCGGCGCCGACGTTGCCTTCGAGGACGACGGTTCGTGCCGCAGCGCCGCGCCGACCCCGACTACCAGGACCGCAGCCGCCGCGATCCCACTGACCGCCTGGAGCACGTGGCGGCGACGTTCGCGCCGATCGGACGCGCGGGCTGCGGCCTCGTCATCGGCGGCGCGTATCGCTTTCGCGCGTACTCGGGCTTCGACGAGCTCGTCGAGCTCGGGCGCGTGCGCGAGTTGATCGCGGGCTGCGGCCAATGCGGCCCGCCGTTCGTCACCACCTGGAGTCGCCCGCAACCGCGCCGTGACGTCCTCGAGGCTCATGCCGAAGTCGCGCGCGGCCGCCTCGAGCTCACCGTCGAGCTCGGCGGAGAGGAGCTCGTCGAGCTCGTCGGGTTCGAAAGGAGCGTGTTCGTTCGTCATGGTCTCAGGTCGTTGGATGTTCCGAAGGGGTCTCCCGGTTCCCGAGAAGGTCGGCCAATGCAGCCCGACCGCGCGAGATCCGGGACCGGACGGTGCCCGGCGATATGTCGAGCACGATCGCGATCTCCGCGTAGTCCATGCCGAGCAGATCGCGGAGGGCGACCGCAGCCCGGTATTCGGGCGTCAGATGGGCGAGCGCGGCGTCGACGTCGAGGCGGTCGGCGAGGCCCGTGTCGGAGGCTTCGGTGCCGGCCCGACCGCTGGTCTCGGGCAGCGTCTCGGACGGGAGCCGGCGGCGGGCGCGCCGGCGCGACTCGTCGAGCGCGGCATTCGTCGCGACCCGGTACGCCCACGTCGAGAACTTGGAACGGCCGTCGAACGAGCCGATCTTGCGCGCGATGGCGAGCAGCGCATCCTGGGTCGCGTCGAGCGCGTCGTCAGCGTTCCCGAGAATGCGGCGGCAGACGCCGTGCACCAACGCGCTGTGGTTGCGCAACAACGCGTCGAGCGCGCGGGAGTCGCCATCGGCGGCCCGGCGAGCCAGCGCGTCGTCGTGTTCGTCGTCCCGCACCGACGACGATTACTCCTTGTCGATCCAGGCGATTCCCATGACGCGCGGACCGGTGTGGACGCCGATGACCGGACCGATCGTGCCCACGGTGACCTCGGCGTCGGGGACCTTGGGCTCGAGCATCTTGAGGAACTCGTCGAGGTCCGGCGCGCCGGCGTGGAGCACGCTGATCAGCTCGACGTTCCCGACCGGAACCTGGTCGACGAGGAAGCGCAACGCCTTGGAACGGGTCCGCACCCGGCCGGCGGGCTCGACCGCGCCGTCGGTCACACTGATGATCGGCTTGATCGAGAGCATCGAGCCCAGCATCGCCTGCGCGCCGCCGATGCGTCCTCCCTTACGGAGGTATTCGAGCGTGTCCAGCGCGGCGAAGACGTGTTCGCGAGCACGCCGGGCTTCTACCTCGCTGACGACTTCCTCGAGCGACGCGCCGGCCCGGGCGCGCCGCGCCGCGTGCAGCACGAGGTTGCCGATTCCCATCGACGCGCTGAAGGAGTCGATGATCTCGATCGGTGTCGCGCCGTCGACGCTCTTCGCCGCCACCTGCGCCGACTGCATTGTCGCCGAGAGTCGGGCCGAGAGGTTGATGCAGACGATCGCGTCGGCGCCCTCGTCGCTCAGGCGTCGAAACGTCTCCTCGAACGCGCCGACCGACGGTGCCGCGGTCTCGGGGAGCGCCGAGGATGCGCCGAGCTCGCGCCAGAACGCGTCGACGCTGAGCTCCTTGCGGTCGACGAACTCACGGTCGCCGAATCGGATGGTGAGCGGCACGACCTCGACGCCGAGCTCCTCGCAGATCGGCTCCGGGAGATCGCAGGCGCTGTCGGTCACGATGCGAACTGGCATGCGCCCTCCTCATGGGTTCGGCCTGATGGGTTCGGGCCTCGATCGATGCTCGGGCTCATTCGTTCGGTACCCCGTGCGTCAAGGTTCCGATCCCCGGGTACCGCTCGGGGTTACAGCGCCCATCGTTACACGCCGGGAGGGGTCGCAGTGCGCTGCCGGACCAGGGCGACCAGCGCCGCGAGCTCGTCGGAACGGAGCACGACCAGGGCGCCGACGTACACGGCGGCGCCGGCGGCTCCGGCGACCGCCGTCGCGACGAGCGCCGTGCCCGGCGAGGATCGGCCGATCGCTCCCGCGATCGGCGCGGCGACGACACCCATCGCAAGCGCCGCGAGACCGGCTCGGACGGATGACCGGACGACGGCCGGATCGGCGACGCTCCCGATCCGCCGGCTCAGGACGACGAGCGCGACCACCGCGGCCAGCCCGTACGCCGCGCTCCAGGCGAGCGCGAGACCCTGAACGCCGAAGTGGGGGAACAGGAGTATCGCGAAGACGACGTTCAGGCCGTTCTCGAACGCGTTGAGGACGAACGGTGTCCGCGTGTCCTGCACCGCGTAGAACGCGCGCATCGCATAGAGGTACACCGAGAACGGCACGAGGCTGATCGCGAACGCCTGCAGGGTGTCGGCCGTGACGATCGCGTCGTGCGTCGTGAACTGGTGGCGCACGATGACGGCGAGCATCGGTTGCGCGAGTACCGCGAAGAGCACCGAAGCCGGCAGGACCAGCACGACGATGTATCGCAACCCCAATCCGAATTCCCGGCGCATCCCGTCGAAGTCGTCGACCCGTGCGAGCCGGGCGAGGTTGGGTGTCATCGTCGTCATGATCGAGACTGCGAGCAGGCCGTGCGGAACGACGTAGAACGTGAACGCGTAGACGTACGCGGAGACATTCCCGGATGCGTCGTTCGCGAGTACCAGCACGAACAGCTGCGCGAGCTGATTCGTGACCACGTAGCCGGCGGTCCAACCCGACAGGCGCAGGATGGTACGGATCGCGGGATCGCGCCAGGCGAGCACGAAGCGGAGCCGCACGCCGGCGCGGGCGATCGCGGGAACCAGCACCGTCGCCATGGCGACGATGCCCGCCGTCGTACCGAGGCCGAGCAACAACAAGAGGCCGAGGTCGTGACGAACCCGCGCGACGTCGGCGATTTGGCCGTGGCGCCCCGATGTCCGGAACGCGAAGACGAGCAACGCCGCGATCACGACGACGTTATTGACGACGGGCGCGAACGCGGCGGCGACGAACCTGTTCCGCGCGTTGAGTAGCGCGCTGGCCAACGTCGTGAAGCCGTAGAACACCATCTGCGGGACGAAGCAGAGGATCAAGACGGTCAGCACGTGCAGCTGGGCGGCGCGATCGGGGGTGTGCTCCCGGAGCACGAACAGGCGGGCGAGAAGCGGCGAGAGCGCCAGCGTCGCGACGGTGAAGAGGGTGAGCGCCGCCATCGCAACCGTGAAGACCGCCGAGGTGGAGCGTTCGTCGTCGCGGTCGAGGAGGTCGACGAACACGGGAACCAGCGTCGCGGCGAGGACACCGCCGACGAGTAGCTCGTAGACGATGTTCGGCGTGATGTTCGCCAGGTTGTACGTATCGGCGAGTGTCGCCTTGCCGATCGCGGCGGCGAGCACGATCACGCGCAGGAGGCCGGTGAGCCGTGAAAGCAACGTGCCGGCCGCGACGAACGCGCTCGATCGGGCGAGGCCGGCGCGGCCCCGTTCGTGATCGTCGACGGCGCCGCGCACGGTCCTGCCGTCGACGCGTCGGACGTCGTCGGCGTCGCTCAGCTCGTCGGCGTCGCTCACGTCGCCGGAGCCGGTGTGGGCCCGGGCGCCGACGCGATGCGCCGGCCGCGACGCGTGCGACGGAAGTGGTTCAGCCACCAGCCCGCGAGGAACACCAGTGCGGCGATGGTGACGCCGACCGCCCAACCGCCGAACACCGCGGAGCGCACCGAAACGCGGACCGGCGCACCGAATTTGAGTTGGCCGTTCGGCGACGTGACGCTGATCGTCATCGGGAACGTGCCGGACGCGCGCGCTTCCACGGTGAACCGAATCGTGTTGTTCCCGGGCTTCAGCGTCCTGACCTGGTCGGCGCCCTTCGGGAACGCAAGCTTCGGGCTGTCGAGGTGCACGCGGATCGCGACGTCGCGCGCCGGTTTGAGATTGTTCTCGAAGCTCAGCGGCACATCCGCGCGGCGGGAGGTGAGCGTGATGCGTTTCTCGTCTGCCGTGACACCCGCCGTGAACGCGCGTACCGCGCTGTCGATCTTGGCGAGCTCGCGGTGGGCGCGGGCGGCCGAGATGCTCGTCGACAACGCGGTCCACAGCGCGGCCTGACCGTTCACGACGACCGGGTCCTTCTTCCCGACGACGTCGGCGTACGCCGACAGTTCGTTCGCGGTGCTCGTGTACTCCAACGAGCTGACGGGTGTCGGCGCGGCCACGGCCGGCACGAGGCGCCGCTGGACGCCGGCTCCGAGGGCCTGCTCGTCGGAGATCGTCGCGAACAGGCCGTCGAGCGTCACGGTCTGCACCAGGGGCAGGGTGCGCAGCGCGTCGATCACGGTGTTCATCGTCTTCAGGTCGGGGCGCCAACGCTCCGGCGGCGCGACGACGATGCCGCGCGCGATCGACGGTGTCTCGTAGGCGATCTCCGCGAGCGCCGCGATGACGCGCTCGGCGCGCAACGCGCTCGAGTCGGGCCCGTTGAACAGTTTCTCGACGAAGGGTGCCGTGGCGACACCGCGGGAGTCGCCCCCCGTCGTATCGAGGACGAACGCCTCCGCCGGCGTGAACGGGTGCTCGACGGGTATGAGCGCCTGCTCGCGAACCGCGACCCGATCGATCAGCGCCTGACGGAACTCGTTGACGACCGCGTCACTCGTCGGGGCCGGATCGATGAACGCGGACTGCGCCGCCGGCGATGGAGTCCCGCCGAGCGCGGTCCGAAGCGCGCTCTTGCCCTTGTCGTACTGGGCCGGCAGGTAGTGCCCGAGACCGGCCGCCTCGAGCGAGGCCGCGTCGATCGGCACGTAGGGCGTCGGCAGGACCTCGGTGCTCGACCGCAGGGCCGCGGCGCGCACGCGCGCGAACGACGCCTTCGCCGCGGGATACCGCTGGCCGAGCCGTTTCCACGCCTCGGCCGTCTCCGGTCCGAGCACCAGCGAGATCCGGAGATCCTTGGCGCGCGCGAGGACCTGCGAGATCTGATCGAGCCGTCCGCCGGAGCGCATCTCCGCGACGACCTTGGGGTCGTCGGTCCCCTCCGGGAGCTTGATCGGATTGGCCACGGCGGGCAGGACGAACGCCACCGACAGCTTCTTCTCGATCGGCCGCTCGGCGCGGCTGTCGACCACGACGAGCCAGGTGATGAACGATGCCGAGGCGACGCCGGTGTTCACCAGTTGCACCTCGACGGGATAGACGCCGGTGTGGCCGATACCGAGCGTCGGTTGGACCCCCGAGTTCGAGAGACCGAACGTGATCGACACGTTGCCGTGAGCGTCGGGCTGCAGCGACGCGACGCTGATCTGGTTCGGCACGTAGAGCGTGGCGCCCGGGGGGCCCTTCTCGATGACGGCGTCGAATCCACTGCGCGAATCCTTCGACTGGTCGATGCGGACCGCGATTGCGGCACCCGGCCGAGCCGCGAGCGTGGGATCGTCGAGGTGCAGCTTCATCGTGAACGTCTGCCGCAACGGCACCCACGGGCTCTGGCTCACGAGGGTCAGGCCGACCGGAACCGGCTTCTCACCGGGAAACGTCGTGGTCGTCTCCTGCGCGTGCGCGTCCGGCGCGCCGGACGCGCCGGCAAACACAAGCGTGCCCGCGAACACCGCGGTCGCCGCGACGGCGGCGCCGATGCGCCGGCTCCCGATGCGTCGACCTGACGTCGGACGCCGAGCGCTCACAGTTCTCGCCCCAACACGTGCAGACCGATGGGCAGCTGCGCGAAACCCGCTTTGACGTACAGCGCGAGCGCGCGCTCGTTGTCCTCCTGCGTGTTGACGTAGACGCGCCGGGCACCGTGCGTCCGGAGCCAGCGCAGCCCGTCGGAGAGCAACGCGCGCCCCATACCGAGACCTTGCACCTCGGGCGTGACCGCGAGCCGCTGGACGTAACCGGCCGTGCCGGCGCGCCCGAAGAGCCCGTAGCCGCGCGCCTCCGAGCGGACGGGCGCGACGCGGATATGCGATCGCGGTGTGGCGCGCATGGCCTCTCGCAGTGCCAGCGCGTCGAAACGCCAGAACTCGTCGAACGCGGCCGCGTCGGCAGCGAGCAACAGGTTGCGATCCGCGCGCCTGGACCGGCGCGTGCGACCGCTCGCGGGCGGAAGACCGGCGAGATCGTGGGCCAAGAGATGCAGGCGACCGCGGACCGCGAAGCCGACGTCGACGAGGGGCAGGCACGTTCCCGGTCCGAGCGCGTTGGTGACCACCTCGCGGTAGCCGGCCTCGTGCAGGCGCTCGAGGAGCCGGTGCAGCGTCCGCGCCGAGGGCGCGTCAGGTCCGTGCAACGCCAAAGACGCCACGTCGGTGCGACCGTGCCACGCCGCGACCCGGGCGACGCCCCCACGAAATCGGTACGACTGCGCTCGGTGCGCCTTCACCGGCGGCGAGCGTAGCGACGGAAGGCGCGCAGAACCGTCCAGAGCCGCGGTTCGTTTAGCCTCGCAGCGTGCTATTGGTCGCGACGGACGCACACTTCGAGGAGCACGACGCCGGCCGTGGTCACCCCGAGCGACCGGCCCGGGTACGGGCGGTCCTCGACGGCTTGGATGCGGGCGCTCCCGCCGACGCGCGCCACCGGCTCGAGCCCCGGCGGGCCACGCGAAGCGAACTCGAGCGCGTGCACACCCCCGCGTACCTCGATCATCTCGAACGGTTCTGTGCCGCGGGCGGTGGTCGCCTCGACGGCGACACCGGCGCGTCCGCCGCGTCGTGGCAGGCGGCGCTGCTCGCGGCCGGCAGCGGACTCGAGGCGGTCGATGCGCTCGAACGCGGCGACGGCGATTTCGCGTTCTGCGCGGTACGACCGCCCGGGCATCACGCCGTCGCGGAGCGCGCGATGGGCTTCTGCCTGCTCAACAACGTCGCGGTCACCGCCGCGGCCCTGAGCAGCCGGGGCGAGCGGGTGCTCGTCGTCGATTGGGACGCTCACCACGGCAACGGGACCCAGGACATCTTCTATGCCGACGGCTCGGTCATGTACGTGTCGATGCACGAGTGGCCGCTGTATCCGGGAACAGGCCGCCTGACCGACACCGGGACGGGATCGGGCCTCGGTGCGACGGTCAACTTTCCCCTGCCTGCGGGCGCCACCGGCGACGTCTACCTCGATGCCATCGACACGGTCGTGGAGCCCGCGGCCGAGCGCTTCGCGCCCACGTGGGTGCTCATCTCGGCCGGCTTCGACGCCCACCGCGCCGATCCGCTGACCGGGCTCGGCCTCTCGGCCGGCGATTACGTCGATCTGACGACCCGGATCATGGCGCTGGCCGCGCCCCGGCGGCTCGTGGTGTTCCTCGAGGGCGGCTATGACCTCGACGCTCTGCGCGACTCGACGACCGCCACGGTGTCGGCGTTGCTCGGGCAACCCGAGCGGGTGGAGCCGGCGACGGCCAACGGGCCCGGTCGCTCCGTGGTGCACGCAGTACGCGACCTGCGCGAGCGCGACCTCCCGGCCGCCGACTGACGCCCGCACCCGGGCGACGGTGCTCGGCGCGTCCGATTTCAGCGGGCACCGGCCAATTCCGCACCCGGTCGGCTCCAGCGGGACCCGACGCGTGCCGATCGACAACGGGAGGGCCGAGGGCAGGCCAAACGGCAACCAGGCCAAACGGCGACAAGGTGGTCTCGCGTGTTGGATCTCGATCAGCTTCTTCGCACGGCCGTCGAGCGGGGCGCCTCCGACGTGCACATCAAGGTCGGCTCGCCGCCCTTCATCCGCATCGACGGCCGGTTGGACCGCACCGATCTCGCCCCGGTGTCGCCGGTCGAGACCGAACGGATCGCGTTTGCGATCATGCCGAAGCAACGCGCCGAGGAGTTCATCGGGAGCTCCGAGGCCGACTTCGCGTACTCGGTGTCGGGTCTCGGTCGCTTCCGCGTCAACGTGATGCGCCAGCGCGGATCGGTCGGCCTCGTGCTGCGCCGCGTCCAGAGCGACATCCCCACGTTCGATGCGTTGGGCCTCCCGCCCGTCGTCCGCAAGCTCACCGATCACCAGCGCGGTCTCATCCTCGTCACCGGACCGACGGGCTCGGGCAAGACGACGACGCTCGGTTCGATGATCGACTTCATCAACGACAACTACAACCGGCACATCGTCACGATCGAGGACCCGATCGAGATCCTGCACGCCGACAAGTGCTCGATCGTGAACCAGCGCGAGGTGGGCACCGACACCGCCGACTTCCACTCGGCACTGAAGCGCGTGCTGCGCCAGGACCCGGACGTCATCCTCGTCGGTGAGGTCCGCGACGTGGAGACCGTGAAGACGGCGCTCACCGCGGCCGAGACGGGTCACCTCGTCTTCTCGACGCTGCACACCATCAGCGCGACCGACTCGATCAACCGCATCATCGACTTCTTCCCTCCGCACGAGCAGCGCCAGGTACGCATGTCGCTCGCGTCGTCGTTGCGGGGCATCGTGAGCCAGCGGCTTGTCGAGAAGCGTCAGGGCGGCCGCGCGCCGGCGGTCGAGGTGCTCGTGTCGACGGGTCGGGTGTTCGACAAGATCGTGAATCCCGACGAGACGCACGAGATCGAGCAGATCATCGCCGAGGGCGAGTACTACGGCATGCAGACGTTCGATCAGAGTCTCCTCGGCCTGTACAAGAACGGCACGATCGACCTGCGCGAGGCCATTGCGGCCTCGACGACGCCGCACGACCTGCGGCTGATGATCGAACAGCACACGATGGAGATGGCCGCCGAACAGGCCGCCGCCGGGCAATAATTTCGGGTCGCTCGCGCTGCGTCTTCATCGGAGCGTGCTTGCGGTGTCCGGAGGGTCGACTCCGCTGCCGCTCGTCGTTTCGTGGGTCGCTCGCGCTGCGTCTTGATCGGAGCGTGCTTGCTTTGGCCGGAGGTTTCCCGGCAATTTCGAGGCGCCGCGCCACAATGGGCGGCTGTGACCGCAGTTCCCGACCGGCTCGTTCGGTTCTTCGTCGCCGACTCGCCGACCCAGCAGCTCGCGGCGCGCCTCCGTGCCCTCGGTCACCGCGCGTATCTCGTCGGCGGCAGCGTCCGTGATGCGCTTCTCGACCGCGACATCGTCGACGTCGACATCACGACCGACGCGCGACCCGAGGTCATCGAGGCCGCGGTGCGCCCGTGGGCCGACGCGGTCTGGCTGCAGGGACAACGCTTCGGCACCGTCGGTTGCGAAAAGGACGGCGAACGCTTCGAGATCACGACGTTCCGCGCCGACGTCTACCGACCGGAGAGCCGCAAGCCCGAGGTCACCTTCTCCGACGACATCGAGACCGACCTCTCGCGGCGCGACTTCACGGTCAACGCGATGGCGATCGCCCTCGACGATCCGGACGGCACCGGCCCGCAGCTCGTCGACCCGCACGACGGTCTGTCGGATCTCGCCGCCCGCCGGCTGCGGACACCGCTCGCGCCGGAGATCTCGTTCGAAGACGATCCGTTGCGGATGCTGCGCGCCGCGCGCTTCGTCTCGACGATCGGCTTCGAGCCCGACCCCGCGCTGGTGAGCGCGATCGAACAGATGCACGAGCGCCTGAAGATCGTGAGCGCGGAGCGGATCCGCGACGAGCTGTCGAAGATGATCGTCGCCGACGACCCGTCGTCGGGGCTCTGGCTCACTGCGCGGACGGGACTCGCCGACGAGTTCCTGCCGGAGCTGAACGCGATGCAGCTCGAACAGGATCCGATCCATCGCCACAAGGACGTGCTCGCACACACGATCGCGGTGGTGGCCAAGACGTCGCCGCGACTACGGATCCGTCTCGCCGCGCTCTTGCACGACGTCGGCAAGCCCAAGACGCGGGGTTACGGCCCCCAGGGCGTGACGTTTCACCATCACGAGGTGGTCGGCGCGCGCATGGCCCGGGAGCGGATGCTGGCGCTGCGGTACCCGAACGACCTCGTCGACGAGGTCACGAAGCTCGTGGAGTTGCACCTTCGCTTCCACACGTATCGCATGGGGTGGACCGACAGCGCGGTCCGCCGCTACGTGCGCGACGCCGGCCCTCTCCTCGACGACCTGAACGAGCTCACGCGCTGCGACTGCACGACGCGCGACGCCCGGAAGGCCGCGACGCTCGGCCGGCGCATGGACGAGCTCGAGGCGCGCATCGCTCAGCTACGCGAGCACGAGGAGCTGGCGAAGATCCGCCCCGCGCTCGACGGCAACCGCGTGATGGAATTTCTCGGCATTCGGCCCGGTCCGGTCGTCGGCGAGGCGCTGGAGTTCCTGCTCGAGCTCCGGCTCGACGAGGGGCCGATGGACGAGGCGGAGGCCTACGTCCGGCTCGCGACCTGGGCGCGCGAACGCGGGATCGAACCGAAGGGCGCGCCCACGGCCTGACCCGCGCGCCGGCGCGGGCTCGGTCAGACGCCTTCCTTGCGCGCCCGCCAGATGACGACGCGGGGCAACTCGGGTCCGGGTCCGCCCATAGAGGCCGACTCCGGCTCGAGCAGGAGCTCGACCCGGTAGCCGGCGCGGTGCAGCGACGCGAACACGTCGGCGATGGTCCGCGGCCAGATCTGGATGCTCTCGTCGTCGTGGGTGACGGTGACGGGCCGGGTGTCGAAGTACGAGCGGCGGACCTCGAGTGTGCCGAGGGGCAGCGCGCCCGGCGCCTCGCCCTCGCGGCCGACCGCGAGCGCCATCGGGTGGTCGTAGGAGAAGACGAACGCGGCGCCCGGCCGCAGCACGCGGTGCACCTGGCGCAACAGGCGATCGATGTCCTCGACCTCACCGAGCATGGAGGCCGCGAAGGCGAGGTCGATGGAGTCGGCGCGCAGGAACGCGAGATCCGCGGCGTCGCACTCGTGCCACTCGACGCGGGTGTCCATCGTGGCGGCGAGCTTGCGGGCCCGGGCGAGCTGTCCCGGCGAGCGGTCGAGCGCGATGACATGCGCGCCCTGGTTCGACAGAGCGATCGCGTTCAGGCCGTTCCCGGTACCGAGGTCGAGGACGCGCTTGCCGCTCACGTCGCCGCAGAGCCGCAACTCGTTCTCGGTCGGACCCCCGGGCGCGTACACGACGGTGTCGGGGATCACCTCGAGGTCGACCGTCGGGTTTCTCTGCGCGATGCGATCCCAGACTTCGGTGTTCACGGCGTGAGGCCATTCGTCATGGCCGCATTCTGGCCCGCCGAACGGTCTACGCGCCGGAAGCGAACTCCTCGATCATCCGGTGCGCCTCGTCGTCGTGGTACTGAACCGGCGGCGACTTCATGAAGTAGGCCGACGGGCCGAGCAACGGGCCACCGATACCACGGTCGAGAGCGACCTTCGCGCACCGCACCGCGTCGATGATCACGCCGGCCGAGTTCGGCGAGTCCCACACCTCGAGCTTGAGCTCGATGTTGAGCGGCACGTCACCGAAGTTGCGGCCCTCCATGCGGATGTAGGCCCACTTCAGGTCGTTAAGCCAGGGCACGTGATCGGACGGACCGATGTGCACGTGGTCGCTGCTGATGCCCTGGTCGATCTGACTGGTCACCGACTGCGTCTTGCTGATCTTCTTCGACAGCAGGCGCTCGCGCTCGAGCATGTTCTTGAAGTCCATGTTGCCGCCGAAGTTCAGCTGGTACGTGTTGTCGATCGCGAGGCCGCGGTCTTCGAACAGACGGGCGAGCAAGCGGTGCGTGATGGTGGCTCCGACCTGGCTCTTGATGTCGTCGCCGATGATCGGCACGCCCGCGTCCTCGAACTTCTTCGCCCACTCGGGATTGCTTGCAATGAACACGGGAATCGCGTTCACGAACGCGACTCCCGCGTCGAGGGCGGCCTGGGCGTAGTACTTCTGCGCGTCCTCGGAACCCACGGGGAGGTAGGAGACGAGGACGTCGGCCCGCGCGTCGCGCAACGCCCGGGCGACATCGACGGGCTCGCTCGGCGACTCTTCGACGAGCTCGCGGTAGAACTGACCGAGGCCGTCGTAGGTCGGGCCGCGTTGTACGTGCACACCGAGCTCCGGCACCTCGGCGAACTTGATCGTGTTGTTGATGCTCGCGAAGATCGCCTTGCCGAGGTCGAGACCGACCTTGTCGGCGTCGACGTCGAAGGCCGCGACGAACTCGATGTCGCCCACGTGGTAGCCCGCGAGCTCGACGTGCATGAGTCCGGGAACCCGCTCGTTCGGGTCGGCGTCGCGGTAGAATTGCACGCCCTGGACCAGGCTGCTCGCGCAGTTGCCGACGCCGGCGACGGCGACGCGCACCGTCTTCAACGAGATCGATCTCTCGGCGGCGGGTTCGTGGGTTTCGCGGGGGGAACTCATGCGGTTGCTCCTTCGGTTCGGTCGCCGGCCTGGTCCGCGCGCTCTTGCGCGATCAGTTCGGCGATCCAATCGAGATCGTGTTGGGTGGACCGGGCCCGGTGCTCGAGGAGCGATCGGGAGTAGCGGTCGATGGTGCGGGTCGCGGGCTTGCGCTCGGCGACGAGCCGTTGGTTGAGCTGGGCCCGGCGCCGTTCGAGGAACGCGAGCCGTGCGGCGGGGTCGAGGTGGCTGCAGAACAGGAGCTTGACGGCGAAGGCGCGCTCGTCGTCGTCGCTCTCGTCGGTGAGCAGCTCGGTGAACAGGGCGCGACCCTGGTCGGTGATCGCGTAGGCCCGGCGGGTGCGGCGCGTCGGCCGGGCGCGCAGGCGCATCCGGGCCGCGGCGAGGTCGCCTTTCAGCGAACCGGTGGGGACGAAGGTGCCCGTCGTTGCGCTCGGAGCCTCGTTCTCGTCGACTTCGGCGATGGCCCCGGACCGCTCGAGCCGGCGCAGCGCCGGGTAGAGCGAGCCGAACGAAATTCCCCAGAGCGGCCCGAGCGTCTCCGAGAGCCGCTTCTTGAGGTCGTACCCGTGGCGCGGTTGCTCTGCGAGCAACCCGAGTACCGCCAGCTCCAACATGTGCACCACGATATATCGAATCGATATATCGCGCAACCCTCCTCCCGGATCCGCCTCCCGCCGGGGATCCGGACTCCCGGCCCCGAGTTCGCGCGCCCGTTGCACCTGGGCCGCGCGGCGCGAAACCCGGGACCGCGCTCTTCGAAACGCTTGTGCGCGCACCTACACTTCCCGGCAATGCAGAGCGTCACCGACTACGCCCTGGCCCGCCGGGCGGTTCTGCGCGATTTCCGCCGGGGCACGCTGACCCGCCTCGACGTGTGCGACGCGCACCCGGAGCTGCTCCGGGCCGCGCAGTTCATCGGCACCGACATCGACGACGAGTGCCCGGTATGCGGTACGACGAACCTGCGCCTGGTCTCGTACGTGTACGGCGAGAAGCTGAAGCAGGCCAACGGGCGGGCGATCAGCAACAAGGCGGAGCTGCGCAAGCTGGGCGCTTCGTGCGACGAATTCGCCTGTTACGACGTCGAAGTCTGCGTCGACTGCCGCTGGAACCACCTGCGCCGCCAGTCGCTGCACGGCCGGCTCCACGCGAGCTGAATACCGCCCCGCGGATTGCCGGCGAGCCGACACGCCTCGTGTACGCGCGAGGTGTCCCGAGAGCTCCTTCAGTGGATCAGTCGTCGACGATCTCGCACGGATATTGCGATACGCACGAGATGCACCACAGCTCCGGCTCGGCGAGGACCGTGTGCGAACCGGGAGTGTCCCACGACGGCGGCACGACGTACACGCGGCGTACGAGCACGAGCTCCTCGTCCGGCATCCCGCAGTTCTCGCAGGCGTGCACCGTCACGCCTGCAGTCTCCCACTCTCGCTTCGCTCCAACGGGCGACGAGCGCCGGCCGGCCGCCCCGGGCTTTTTGCGCCCTGGTGACGGGCCGGGTGGACCGGTACTCTGACACGACCGCCGGGAGCCGAATGTGCCCTGGACGGTGGAGGTAACGGAGATGACCTCGATCTCGGCGCGGCGAATGACCGCGCCCGACGTAGCCGCCCGCAAGGGTGGCGACACTCCTCTCGTCATGGTGACCGCGTACGACGCGCCCTCGGCGCGCACCGTCGATGCCGCCGGTGCCGACCTGATACTCGTCGGCGACTCGGTCGCAATGGTCGTGCTCGGCTTCGACGACACGCTCCAGGTCACGACCGACGACATGGCGCACCATGTGGGCGCCGTGGCGCGCACCAAACCGCGCGCGCTCGTCGTCGCCGATCTCCCGTGGCTCAGCTACCACGTGAGCGACGCGGAGACCGTGCACAACGCGGCCCGGCTCGTGCGAGCGGGCGCCGGGGCCGTGAAGCTCGAAGGTGGTCGTAAGCGCATCGCTTCCGTGCGCGCGATCCTCGACGCCGAGATCCCGGTGATGGGCCACATCGGCCTGACGCCACAGTCGATCCACGCGCTCGGCGGCTTCAAGGTGCAGGGCAAGGAGCTCGACGCGGCCAAGTCGCTCGCCGACGACGCGTGCGCGCTCGCCGAGGCGGGCGTCTTCGCGATCGTGCTCGAGTGCGTCCCCGACGCGGTCGCACGTGTGATCACCGAGTCGGTCGCGGTGCCGACGATCGGCATCGGGGCGGGACGACACTGCGACGGCCAAGTACTCGTCTGGCACGACCTCCTGGGCTTCGCCGGTCCCGACCACCGCGCGCCGAAGTTCGTGCGCGCGTACGCGTCGCTCGAGGCCGCGGCCACCGAGTCGATCGGGCAGTTCTGCGCCGACGTGCGCGCGGGGAGCTATCCCGCGAGCGCCGAGACGTACCACATGACCGATCGCATGGCCGAGGCGCTCGGCTTGTACGGGGGCGCGGCCGAGCCCGAGCTCGCGCAATAACGCGAGTGTCGCCGCGGGCCCGGATCGCGGTGGCGGTCGTCGTTGCGCTCGGCGCGCTCGCGGGCATGATCGCGATCGTCGTCCGGATCCGCGCCGACGAGAGCACCGCCGGACACCTGGCCTTCGCGTCGAGTACCCCGGCCGCGGCACCGTTCGGGGAGTTCTCCGAGGCGCGGGTCGCGGTGGGATCGAAGTGTCTGCGCGTGCTGGTCGCGTCGTCGGTGAGCCAACGGGTGCAGGGCCTACGAGACGTGCGCTCGATCGCTCCGTACGACGGGATGTTGTTCGTCTTCCCGTCCGACACCGACGCTCGATTCACCATGGCCTCGACACCGCTCCCGCTCGAGGCGACGTTCTTCTCGGCCCGCGGAACGCCGGTCGACGACGTGTCGATGTCGCCGTGCCCGGACGGCTCCGACGCAACGTGCCCCGCGTACGCGGCGAAGAGCCGGTATCGCTATGCCCTCGAGCGGCCGGCGGGATCGGGCGCGGCGTCCGGAGCGCTCGGCGCGTGCGGGTGATCGAGTGACACTGTCTCACCCCTCTTGTAGCGTCGCCGTCGATAGGTCGATCGAGGTGATCTGCTAGCTTCCACCGGTTACCCAACCGAAGATCCTGCCCCCACGA
>JAODBI010000142.1 GCA_025463875.1 Actinomycetes bacterium | reverse complement strand
CTCGGGCGGGTTCGACGTCGTGGTCCAGTCGAACCCGAGCAATCCGGTCGCGTTCGACGCGCTCGCGCGCGAGCCCGGCGTGCGCGCGGTCGCGCCGCTCGTCACGACGAACGTCGAAGTCGTCGCCGCGGCCGGTCTCAGCCGGCCGCGCGAGTGGGGCGCGACGAGCTTCGACGCGCGGTTCGTCGATCACGGAGCCCCGAAGCTCGACGACGCCGGCGGCTACCCGACGGATGCCGCGGCGTACCGCGCGGTGCTGGCGTCGACGGACCTCGCGATCATCGACAATTCGTTTCTCGCGTCCGGCGGTGGTCCTCCCGACAGTGCGATCGGCCTCGGTGACCGGTTCACCGTCCAGGACGAGGCGAGTGGTGTGAAGCGCACCTTCACCGTCGCGGCGATCAGCACCCCCGACGTGGCCGACAACGGCATCGTCTTCGGCGCGGCAGCCGGACGGTCGCTCTTCGGTGCCCGCGCGGTTCCGAACCGCGCCTACCTCGATGTGTCGGATCCGCAACCGTTCGCCGACGCGTTCGCAGGTCGATTCCTCGCCAATGGTGGCAAGGCGGAAACCCTGCGGGGCGTCGTCCAGAGCGCGTTGTCGAAGCAACAGCAGTTCTTCTTGTTGATGCGCACCTACCACGCCCTCGGTCTCGTGGTCGGAATCGCCGGAATCGGCGTGATCAAGGTTCGCGCGGTGAGGGAGCGCCGGCGCCAGGTCGGGGTGGTGCGCGCGCTGGGCTTCCAGGGGAAGGCGGTGCGGGCGGCGTTCGTCGTCGAGTCCGCGTTCGTGGCCGTAGAGGGCGTGCTGATCGGGACTGTTCTCGCGCTGGTCTGCGCCTGGTCGATCACCCTCACCGATGCGTTCGGGTCGGCGCTGTCGTTCCGAATCCCGTTCGGCGCGATCGGCGGCCTCGTGCTCGGCACGTTCGTCTGCGCGCTTCTCGCGACGGCCGCGCCCGCGCGATCGGCGTCGCGCATCCGGCCCGCGGTCGCGCTGCGGCTCGCCGATTGATTCGGCTATCCGACGCGCCGGCTGAGATAGATCTCGACGTCGTAGACCACCTCGACCTGACCGCCGTGGCGGTCGATCACGTCACCGACCGCGGAATGCAATCTGGCTCGCTGTTCGTCGGGCAGGATGCGATGGTCCGAGTGGGTGCCGAGGAGCCGCTCCCACTCCGTGCGCGTGTAGGGCTGCGTCCAGGTGACGACTCGCTTGGTGGGCGGTTCCAGCAAGGCGCATGCGTCGATGCCCTCGCTCACCCAGTCGAGCTGCCACTGCATGTTCGACATCTCCGGGGCGAGTCGCGCGTACACCGCGTCGTTGTCGGCGCCGAGCGCACCGGTCCAGTTGCGCCCCTTGTTCCAGAAGAACGCGACGGTTCCGCCCGGCCGCAGCGCGACGGCGATCCGGTCGTAGCGATCGTCGCCGCGTACCCAGTGCCACGCCTGGGCGGCGTACACCAGTCGGAAGCCGCCGGGCACCGGATCCCATTCCTCGAACAGTGTCTCCTCGGCTTCGACGCCCTTTCCGCGGAGTACGGCCGCCATGCCCGCGCTCGGTTCCAATGCATGCACGTCGAGACCGCGTGCGACGAAACCCGCGGTGGCCTTGCCCGTCCCCGCGCCGATCTCGAGCGCGCGGTCGCCGACCTTCAGATGGCCGTACTCGACGATCGTGTCGAACAGCTCGTCGGGATACGACGGCCGGAACTCGTCGTACTGCTCTGCCACCTCGCCGAACACGAAGCGTTGCTCTCGTCCCGAATCGCTCACGCCTCGGAGCTTGCCAGCCAGCGCCGCCATGCGCCGAGGAATTCCCCGAAGAGCTCGCGACCCTCGTCACCGGGCGGTGGTGGCCACCACTCGCGCCAGCGCGCGTCGACGTCGTCGAGCGTCGGATCCGGTTCGCCGAGCAGCCGGCGCCGAACGACCGCGGCCGCGACGCGCCGCTGATCGTCGCCGTCGAGTCGCAGTTGCTCGATGATGGTGCGTGTGACTCCCGCCGCGAAGACTGCGTCCTGTACCGCGAGCGACACGCGCATCGAGTCGGCGTCGGCACCCCAGTACGCACGCAGCGCCTTGCGGAACCGGCGTTCGTCGAAGCCCCGCCCGAACGCCCGTTGAGGATGCTGACCCCACACGGGATGGTGACCGTGGCCGCCGAGGAGGGTGTCGACGAGACGCCCGAAGGGATCCTTGGACGAGTTCTTCGCGGACCGTTCTTTCGGGCTCACGCCAACTTTTGGACGAGGTCGAACATGCGGGCGGTGCAGCCCGCCATCTCGACGGGGGGCAGGAGCTCGGTCACGATCTGCTCCGCGATCGAGCTGAGCTCGCGCGCCGCGGGTGAATCGGGGTGCGCGAGGACGACCGGCGTGCCCGCGTCTCCGTCGCTCGACACCGCGGGCTCGATCGGGACCGCGCCGACGAGCGGCGCACCCGTGAGCGCGGCCAGGCGCTTGCCGCCACCTGCGCCGAAGATCGCGTGGCGCGAGCCGTCGGGCGCGACGAACTCGGTCATGTTCTCGACGACCCCGAGCACCTTCAGATACGAGCGGCGCGCCATGTCGGCGACGCGCGCGGCGACCTTCTGCGCGCCGACCGCCGGCGTCGTCACGACGAGCATCTCCGTCTGGGGGAGGAGGCGCGCCAACGCCATCTGGATGTCGCCGGTGCCCGGGGGCATGTCGATCAAGAGGTAGTCGAGGTCGCCCCAGCGCACGTCGACCAGGAATTGCTCGAGCGCCTTGGCAAGGATGAGGCCGCGCCACATGAGCGCGGTGTCCTCGTCGTCGACGAGCAGGCCCATCGACACGATCCGCAGCACGCCGTCGCCGACCTCGACCTCGTTCGGCGCGATCTTGCCCTTGCCGTCCGCGTTCTTCTCTCCGGCGAGACGCCCCTTCACGCCGAGCATGCGCGGGATCGAGAAGCCCCAGATGTCGGCATCGAGTACTCCGACGGTGAGGCCGCGCGCCGCGAGCGCGGCGGCGAGGTTCGCGGTGATCGACGACTTGCCGACTCCCCCCTTGCCGCTGCCCACCGCGATCACGCGGGTGGTCGGCGGCACCTCGGTGGTAGGCGCCGACTGCGACGCCCGCAGGCGGGCCTTCTGCATCAGCGCGGACCGTTCGTCCTGCGTCATCTCGTCGTACTCGACCCGGACCTCGCCCACGCCGGCCAGCCCGGCCACCTTGGAACGCACGTCGGTGCCGATCTGACCCCGGAGCGGGCACGCGGCGGTCGTGAGGGCGACCTTGACCATGACGTCGCCGTTCGGCTCGACCCGGATGTCGTGGACCATTCCCAGCTCCACGATCGAGGCCCGGAGCTCGGGATCGAGGACCCCGGCGAGGACCCGCCGGACCTCGTCGGCGCCGGGGACGGGCGCCGCGGGAACGAACGCGGGCGCGCCGGGAAGCGGCGGGGTGGGGTCGAGCGGGGCGTCGTTCGTCATGCAGCCAATAAAACCAGTGAAGGCCTTGAAAATATGCCCGATTGCAAAGTACCGTCAAGGAAATGGATCTTCTGGCCGTCTTGAAAGCCCTCGGGGACGAGACGCGCTTCTCGATGTATCAAGAGCTCGCCGGTTCCACGACCGCGATCACCGCGACGGAGCTGGCCGACCGGTTGGGCCTGCATGCCAACACCGTGCGCTTGCACCTGGAACGGCTGCGCGAAGCCGGTCTCGTCGACGTCGAGCCCGTCCATCGGGGCACGGTAGGACGGCCACAGCACGTCTATTCATTGGCCGCCGGGGCACCGGGTCTTGGTCTCGACCCGCCCAGCTACACCCTCCTGGCCGGCATGCTCGCCATGTTGGCCGAGCGGGTCGGCGCGGAGGCGGCCGACGCGAGCGCCGCGGGCCGTTCGTGGGGCGTCGAGGCGGGGCGTCGCACCAGTTCGACGTCGTGTGTCAAAGCGCTGTTCGGTGAGATGGATCGCCTCGGGTTCGATCCCGAGCGGGAGGTCCTTCCGGGTGGCGGCGCCGACATCGCGTTCCTGCACTGCCCGTTCCGAGAGTTGGCCGAGGCCTACCCCGAGCTCGTCTGCAACCTGCACCGGGGAATCTGCGAAGGCGTGGTTTCTTCGGTGGGTGGGGGAAGAGTCGAGGAGTTCTCGACGTTGTACGACCGCGACCCGTGCCGGGTTACCGTTTCCGTAGAAGTATCCTGAAGCCAGTTCTTTTTCGAAGCGCTCACGGAGGCCCAGATGATTGCCCTGACCGAAACAGCAACCACCAAGGTCAAGGAATTGATCGAGGCCGAAGGCCAGCCCGAGCTCTATCTGCGGGTCGCGGTGCGCCCCGGCGGTTGCTCCGGCCTCTCGTACGAGATGTTCTTCGACACCGAGAAGACCGCCGACGACATCGTCGAGTCCTACGGCGACGTCCAGGTCGTGGTCGACCCCGACAGTGCACAGCACCTCGTCGGCGCGTCGCTCGACTACAAGGACGGTCTGCAGGGGGCGGGCTTCGCGATCAACAACCCGAACGCGCAGCGCACCTGCGGTTGCGGTCAGTCGTTCTCCTGACCCCTCTTATCCGATCCACCTGACGGCCCCGCTCCGGCGGGGCCGTTGCGCGTCCATGAGCGCGAGCGACCCATAGACACAACCCGCCGGGTACCGTCGCCGCGATGCCCACGGCCTCCATCGCGTTCGTGCTCAACGGGGCGGCGGTCGCGGTCGACGCCGACGTCGAGCGAGGCGAATCGCTCCTGAACGTGCTGCGGGAACGGCTCGGTGTCGTGTCGGCCAAGGACGGCTGCGCGCCTCAGGGTCAGTGCGGGTGTTGCACCGTGCTCGTCGACGGCGAGCCGCGCGTCGCGTGCGTGACGCCGGCCGCGCGCGTCGAAGGACGCGCGGTGACGACGATCGAAGGGCTCGATCCCGCGGAGCGCGACCGCGCGGCGGCCGCGTTCGTCGCAACCGGCGGTTCGCAGTGCGGCTTCTGCACTCCCGGGATCGTGATGCGCTTCGCCGGCACCCGGACGCGCGCGGTCGACCGTTCGCTCGCCGCGCACCTCTGCCGATGCACCGGCTGGGTGACGGTGCGCGACGCCGTGTCGGCCGATACCTCCATGAATGCGCCGGCGCGGGCCCCGCGTGATCTCGCCGCGGCCGCGCGCCGGGCCGCGCTCGAAGCCGACGGCACGCAACGCGTCGACGCGCTCGTGCCGCTCGGCGCGACACCATTCGCCGACGACACTGCTCCGCGCGACGCCCTGGTCGCGGTGCCCCTCCCACCTGATTCCGCCGCGGAGTCGATCGAAGCCGCGGGCATGCGCTGGGTCGTGGCCGACTCGTTGCTTGCGGCCCGCGCGCGCGCCGCGAAGGTGCAGGGCCGGCGTACGACCGTCGGCGTGCGCGCGCCACTCGTCCATCTCATGCCCGAATGCCCGCCGGGCGGAGTGCAATTGGCGACGCAGTGGGTCGAGCCCGCATACCTCGAACCCGACGCCTCGTGGTGCGAACCCGGTGGTGCTCCCGCGTCGCCGCTCGCGAACGCCGGAGCGTTCGGGGGCAAGTCACACTCGACGGCGCCGCGGGCGGCTCGCGAGCTCGCCGACCATTTCGGCCGCACGGTGCGCGTCGCGTACTCCCGCGAGGACGTCGTGCGCCTCGGTCCGAAGCGGCCGCCCATCGCGGCCGTCGCCGTGTTGCGCGACGGTGTCGTCGAGATCGACGGCTTCGTCGCGCGCGGTGCCGACGAGCCACGCGTGTGGCCGACGCTCCCCGGAATCGAGGTGCGCGCCCGCTGGTCGGAGGTCGATGTTGCGGGCCCGCCGGTGAGCTCCGACCTGCGGGCGTCCGGCCTCGCGGAACAGGCGGTCCTCGTCGCGGGTGCACTCGGACGCGACGTCGAGGTCGTGACGCCGACGGGAGCGCGCGCGAGCGCGACCGTGACTGTCGAGAACGGCAAGGTCGCGCGGGTCGACGTCACGCTCGCGGCCGGTGATCCGCTCGACGAGGTCGTGCTGCGCTCCTACGCGATCGGCGCCGCGCACATGGCGTTGGGTTGGGTCACGAGTGAAGGGCTCGCGGTCGACGCCGAAACGGGCGAGATACACGACCTCACGATCCGGTCGTTCGGCGTGCTGCGCGCGTCCGAGACGCCACCCATCAACGTGACCATCGCCGGCGACGCGGCACCGGCCCGCGCCCGAGCGACCGACGCCGTGTTCGCGGCGGTCGCCGCGTCGGCGTGGAACGCCCTCGGCCGACCCACTACGTTTCCCGCTCCCAGGAGGTGACCATGCCCATCGTTCCGGTTCCCACCCCGAGTGCGCCGCCCGCGGCCGGGCCGTATTCGCCGG
>JAODBI010000127.1 GCA_025463875.1 Actinomycetes bacterium | reverse complement strand
AGCCGGTGAGACGCCGCGTCGAACTCGGCGCGTCGTTCGGTGATGCCCGGCAACCTCGGGTGCATCGTCGGGATTATACGGACCACGAAACGAGGCTCCGAATGAACGACGGTCGGAGGTCGCACGGAATCGGAGCCCGTTCTCGAGGCGTGCGGCACCGACCCGGCGCACCTCGCGTCCAGACCCGTTTCCTGTGTGATTCATATCTCCTGACCGGGCGGCAGCGCAGGCGAATCTCGTCGGCGGACGCAGGTGTTTCCGGAGGTGGGACGATCTGCGCGCGGCCTTCGTGAGCGAAGAGACAATCCCCGACCATTCGGATGTTTTCGCTCCGTTACGCACCCGCATCGTGACCGTTGACGGCACACGTATCGCGAACTGCGAAGCGGCCTCGAAGCGCATTGGCCGCGCGTCTGGGCGGAGCTCGCGGCCACGATCGCGGCGGTTGCGGTCGTCCCCGTCGCGTCCGCCCGGATCGACGAGCGGCGGCTCGGTAAATGGGGCTGCTCGTCGCACCGTTCGCGGCCGCCGCGGTCGGCACGACGGTTCACCGACTCGGTCATTTCCTCCATGAAGGCGCGCATTTCAACGTCGCGCCCGACAAGGCGATCAACGATCGGGTCACGAATGCAACAGTCGGCGTCGTCGTACTCACCGACGTGCGCGCGTACAGGCCGATCCACATGGTTCACCATCGCAAGCCGGGGCCGCTCGACGATCCGGAACGCGGCTATTTCGAGCGGTTCAACGGCCGCTTCGTGCTTCGCGGTCTGAGCGGCGCGCGCGTCATGTTCAGTCTGCGACAGTTGCTCGCGGCCGCCGACACGGAAGGCCCGCGTCCGTCCAAGCTCGTCCCGTTGTTCGGCGCCGCACTCCACACAGGAGTTGTCATCGGTCTGCTCCGCGCCGGCCGACGGGGCTCGGCCGCGGCGTGGGCAATCGCGGTCGGTGGTGTGTATCCACTGCTCAACTCGACGCGCAATTCGATGGCGTCGATCGTGCGCCGGATCGAGCGCCGCGTCACCGAGAGTGTGGTCGTCGACCTCGACGACCGCGCCGCCGCGCCGGCCGAGGCCGCCGGACACCGATTCGTCACGAGCCGGGTCGAGGACTTCGACGACGATCGGGCTTCGATGTGATCCTGATGCTGAACCTCGTGGAGCTCGTCTCGGATCCCGCATCGGTACTCGCCGGCGTACGTCGTTTGACGAAGCCCGGCGGCGTCGTGCTCGTGAAGACTCCGAACGTCGAGTCGCTGGACGCCAGGGTGCGGCGGCATCGCGACTGGGGGCTACCACGCGCCCTGCACTGGGTGTTGTTCGCGCCGGAGACCTTCCGCTCCGTCGCCGAGCACGCGGGATTCGTCGTCGACCGCCTGTCGCTCACGCAGGGCGGACGGTTTTGGGCGGTGGGCATCATGTCGGTTCTCGAGCGCCGGGGCTTGGTGCGTCGCAAGCCGGGCCAGGCGATGGTGCGACGCCGGCTGTACGGCCCACTGGCCGCGGGATTCGCGGCATTCGATCTCGTCAGGGCGAGACTCGGAGGCCGAACATCCCAGATGTTCGTCGAGCTCCGGTGCCGTTCCGACGGCAACCTCTGAGTTGAGCGCGCGACCGCCGGGGTCCCGTCGTCCCGCGCGGTCCGGAATGCGCCGTTGCCATTCCCCATCAACCCGCAATCGCAGAAGCGATGCGTCGAGCGGCGGGAACTGATCAGCGTGCGAGCCATATCCGGCCGCGGGGCGGCGAGTCAGACTTGACTTCACCGCCGCGTCCCTGAGGTGCCGGGAGATCGCCAGCGCGCGCGGCCGCGCGAAGGTTGCGTTCTGCGAGATCGGCGATGGCTGGATCAATTCGGCTCGGCGGTGGAACGCGTCCCTGCTGGACCCCGTTGAGGAGCCAGCCGATTGTCGGACCGTCAGTTGCCGACTGAAACAGTCCTACAACAGTTGAACGCGGAACTTCGCTAGCCGCGGGAACGAGCGGATATGTCAGCGTGAGACTCTTGCTTCCCAGCGTGTAGCCATGATGTCTCGTCCAACTATGAAGGAGCTGAACGTTGCTCACACTTCCCAGCACTAGCGCGACCAGGGCGAGAGCACCGAGAATCCGGAGGCGGCGGGCCACTGCGTCGATTGCGAAAGCGATTGCCGGCAGTGACAGCGCCGCGGAGAGATGTAGGTAGCGTTCGCTCCTCCCCGCGCTCGGCCCCAACAGGCCGGCGCGTCCGAACGCATTGATCGCGAGGAACAATATTGCACCGGCTAGAAGCGCGACGCACGATGCAGCGCGACCCCGAAGCGACCTACGTGCCCACCATAAGCCGAGCACCAGGAACGCGCCGAGCGCGAGTCCGACGCCAGGGAAGCCGCCCAGCGCTGCGAATGTTGCGCTCACTGCGGTCCATATGAAGAGTGCCATGTGACCCACCGAAGGTTGCACCGGTGAATAACCACGGTGACCGCTCCCGAGAAACCAGACGACGTAGACGAAGGCGAGCGGCACAGCTTGAAACGCAGCCGGGCGCAAGCCGCGGCGAAGAAATGCTGCGAGCGTTACGACGAAAACCATTGTGACGCCCACTCCGGAGCACAACAAAGCGAGTAGGCCGACGCCGAGAGCAAGCCAGTCACGCCGATCGACCGGACCATCGTGATCGTTCACCAACAGCGCGACAAGTCCAAAGACCAGTGAGGCGTCGAACCCGACCTGGAATCCCCAGACTATGTCCTGGCTGCCGGAAACGAACAGCGCGAACGAGCCGGCGGCGATCGTGGCAATCCATGGACTAACGCCGGCGCGTCGCATGATGACACGCAGCAGAATCGCCGCGAGAAGGTGCAGAAGAATCGTCGTCAATTGGTAGGGGACATAGGTTCGAAGTCCGAAAAGATTCCAAAGGAGGCGATACCAAAGGATCGGCAGCGTCTGCCAGTGTTCGTTGTGTGGTCGGAAGAGATCGCCGAGGTTCCACGCAGTACGATGTGCGAGAAAGTCCCACTCGTCGAGAAAGAACCATTGACGGCGCGCGGTAGAGAGATACACCGGCGCAGCAATGACTTCTACCGCTGCGAAGACGAGCACAGCCAGCAGGCACGAGTCGCCTACTCGACCCACATCCGTTTCGGTGCTCAGCGTTGAACGAAGGCGTCTGAGCCGATTGGAGGACACTTCAAGTCTTCTTGCGGACGGAAGGA
>JAODBI010000117.1 GCA_025463875.1 Actinomycetes bacterium | reverse complement strand
CCCGTACGTCGCCGCGCTACGCGAACGGCGCCGCCTGATGTGGCATCTCGCGCGCACCGACCTGAAGGCGGAGCATTACGACACCGCGATCGGGCAGTTGTGGGTCGTCCTCGATCCGCTGCTGACTGCAGCCGTCTATTTCCTGTTCCGCAGCGTCGTCAAGCCGCCGGGGAACGCGGCCAACCGCAACCTCATCCTCTCGCACCTCGTCTGGGGTGTGTTCTTCTTCACCTATACGAGCAAGGCCATCATGAGCGGCGCCCGTTCCATACTGGGTGGTCGCCAGCTCATCCTGAACGCTTCGTTCCCGCGGGCTGCGCTCCCGCTCGTCTCGATCCTCAAGTCGGTGCTCGACTTCCTGCCGACGCTCCTCGTCTACTTCGTGTTCCACGCCTTCCTGGGGCAGCCGTTCAGTCTTTCGCTCCTCATGCTCCCGGTGTTGATCATCCTGCAGACCGTCTTCAACATGGGCTTCGGAATGCTGCTCGCTCCGCTGATGGTCTTCTATCGCGACACGGGCGGTTTCCTGCCGTACATCACGCGGCTCTGGCTCTACCTCACTCCGGTGCTGTACTCGATCGCCGAGATACCGGCCTCGTTGAAAGCGGTGCTCCGCTACAACCCGCTCTATCCGTTGTTCGGTGCCCTCGAGCAGACCTTCCGGGGCAGCTTCCCGTCGTCGGGCTACGTGCTCGGCTTCGCGGCGTGGGCCTTCGGCTTCTTCTTCCTCGGCGCAATCGTGTTTCTCGCGCGGGAGCGGGACTTTGCCGTACGACTCTGAGACCCCCCAACTCCATGCCGAGACGGATCTCGACGACGCGAGCCTCGGCCTCGACGCCGTGGCCCCGGAACCCAACGGTGTGAATCGGGAGGTCGGAGCGGAGGTCGTCGAGCCCGAGGCCGACCTGGCCGAGCCCGAGGCCGAGATCCTGCCGGCAGTGCGCGTCGAAGACCTCTGGGTGACCTTCCGCGCGACGCGCGAAAGTCGCCAGACCCTCAAGGGCACGCTCGCCGGCCTCCGCAATCGCTCGAAGAGCAGCATGCTCATCCAGGCGTTGCGTGGCGTGTCGTTCGAGGTACCGGCCGGGTCCGTCTACGGCGTGATCGGCCGCAACGGCGCGGGCAAGACGACGCTCTTCCGCACGATTGCGGGCATCCTTCCGCCCACCTACGGACGCGTCACGGTGTGGGGTCATGTCACTCCCCTCCTTTCGCTCGGCGTCGGTTTCAACCGGGAGCTGACCGGACGGGAGAACATCCTGCTCGGCGGGTTGACCGCCGGTCTCTCCTCCGACCAGGTGGCCGACGACGCATGGATGGTCGAGGAGTTCGCCGGCCTCGGTGACGCGATCGACTTCCCGATGCGGACCTATTCGTCCGGCATGTTCGGACGGCTCGCGTTCTCGGTGGCCGCGCACCTCAATCCCGAGATCCTGCTGATCGACGAGGCGCTCGCGGCGGGCGACGCCGCGTTCAAGCTGAAATGCATGCAGAAGATCATGGAGCTGTGCGAGCGCGACTGCACGGTGCTGATCGTCTCGCACGGCCTGGAGGTCGTGCGCCTGCTGGCGTCGCGATGCGTCTGGATCGACCGAGGCCAGGTGCGCATGGAAGCGGAGGCGTCCGAGGTCATCTCCGCGTACCTTGCCGACGAGCAGATCGACGAGGCAGACCCAACGGCGCTCGAAGACGTCTGATGGCCGACGGGCCCACCGCCTGGGCGCGTGCGACCGCGCGGTCGCTGCTCGGTCGGAGCTACACACTCTCCAAGCAGGTTGCACTGGCGCGCATGGCGCGGCACCGAGAACCCCCGACCGTCGTGTTCTCCATGGGCAAGACCGGGAGCACCGCCGTCGCCCGCGCGGTTCAGGACGCGACGGGCAGGCCGGTCTTCCAGGTGTTCCGCCTCGACGCGGCGCGCCTCGGACCCGCCGAGCAGCGCTACCGCACCCGCGCCGCGACCACCGCCAACGGGGCACGCCGGCAGGGTGCCGTCCCGTTCCCGGGCGCGTACCACCTCTGGGAATCGGAGCACCTCATCCGCCACCCACCGACGCCGAGCGCGCCGTGGACCGTCATCACCACGGTCCGGGAACCGGTGGCGCAGGCCGTCTCGGCGTTCTTCCACGCCGTCCGCCGTTCCGGCCCCCGGATCACGGGTGCTCCGACGTCCGTCGAGTCCCGATCGCGGGCTCCGGAGACCCTGTACGCGCCCACCGAGCCGACCGAGCTGACCGAGCTGACCGAGCTGACCGAGCTGACTGAGCCGACTGAGCTCACGCAACGGTTCGTCTCCGAGAACTGGGTCCAGGCACCGCTGCGCTGGTTCGCCCGGGAGTTCACCGGCGCCGTCGGATTCGACGCCCTCGCGCATCCTTTCGACCCCGGCACCGGATGGGGCGTCGTCGAAACGCCGGCGGTGCGCCTGCTGATCCTGCGCCAGGAGACCTTCGACGCCGCGCCCGGCGCGCTCGCCTCGTTCCTCGGCTTCCCGGCGCCGGTACACGTGCCCCGGCGCAACGACGGCGCCCGCGGGCGCTTCGCCGACGCGTATCGCCGGTTTCTCGCCGAGGCCCACCTGCCGCAGGAGCTGCTCGACCAGGCCTACGCCTCCGAATTCGCGCAGCATTTCTACGGGCCGGACGAGATCGAGGCATTTCGCCGGCGCTGGTCGTCCGCGTAGTCGTTTCCACACCGTTCGTGCGGGTTTCGGCCGCCGGCCCCGCGGTGCACGCATGAAAGCCGCCTATCCCCGCGCATTACGATCCCTCGGAATCTCGGGGCAGTTCGGCGAGCGCAGGAGGGCAGACCGGTGGCAGAAGGCAACGGCGGCGACGAGTCGGGGGCGGCGGCAGCGCCGAAGCCACAGCCGCGGCCGCAGACGCGCGCACCGATCGGTGGCATGGTCAGTGATCCTCGCGATCGCGAAGTGAAGACCGGACCGTCGCTCACGGGGTTCCTCCGCGACCGGCTGAGCACCGGTATCCAGGGCGCGCTCGTCTTCATCGGTGTACGGCGACCCCGCAACCCCGACGGCACTCTGGGCCCGCGCTCGTGGAAACGCTTGTTCGCGTTCCTTGCCACGGTCTTCGCCATCGCGTTCGTCTGGACGTCGATCCACATCGTCCAGCCCGGAACCGTCGCAGTGCCGGTGACCCTGGGACACGCGGGCGATCCCATCGGGCCCGGGTTCCACATCACGCTGCCGTTCACCACGACGTACGCGATTCCGGTACGCGTGCAGAACTACACGATGTCGTTCATCAAGGGAGAGGGCGCGGCGGGCAACGCCGACGATTCGGTCGCGGTGCTCGGTTCCGACGGTGGCGCCGCCAACGTCAATGCCACGGTGCTCTACCGCGTCGACCCGAGACAGGCGACCACCGTCTACAAGAACATCGGCAAGAGCTACGCGACAACGATTGTCAGACCGACGGCGCGGTTTTGTATTCGCACGCAATTCACCCTGTATCCGCTGATCGCCGCCGCGACCACCGACTTCAGAAAGATCCAGAGCGACGCGGCCCAGTGCTTCAAGGACGCGGTCCAACCACAGGGACTCATCGTCCAGGACTTCCAGCTCCGGGAAGTGGCTCTGAGCAGCCAGCTCCAGAGTGCGGTCAACTCGAAGGTCGCCTCGCAACAGAACGCCGAGCAGCAGAAATTCGAGCTTGCGACTGCACAACAGGGCGCCGACATCACGCGCATCCAGGCGCTCGCCACCGCCGACTCCCAGCAGATCCTGGCGTGCGGCGGCAAGGCCGAGACGGTTCGCAAGAACGGCGTGGACGTGCAGACAGTCGTCCCGAACGCACTCACCGCGTGCTCGCAGTCGCAGCTCACGCCGGCGTACCTGCAGTACACCTACATCCAGGCGCTGAAGCAGCTCGTCACCTCGAACAATGCGACCACCATCATCCTGCCGTTCGACAAGAACCTCACGCCGTTGATCAACATCCCCAATGGGTCGTCCACCAACGGGGCGTCGTCGAACGGTTCGACCACGACGCCTACGAAGACCGGCCCATGACGCGGTGAGCTCCGGTCACTCCGAAACCTCGCCGTCGGAAAACCCGTAAGGTTTGCGGGACGTCTCGCTGCGGTACGTGCTTCCATTGACACGCTACGACAATGACCACACAGAGTGGTACGAGGAACGCCGGATCACCACGGAAAGTATGTGGGTCGACCCGGTGTGACAGGTTGCCAGCAGCGATTCGTGTGGGCTCGCGCATTTCGCGGGGATTCGCTGCGCGCTCCGAGTGGTGAAGGGGTTGACGCTCGAGGGGGCCGTACGCCAGGATTTGGCGGGCGGGGATGTCGGTACGGGGAGCGGGTTCCTGCTTGGGGACCCGGCAACGGGGAGGGTTGGGGCTTTGCAGTTGGGTCGGTTCTCCACGCCCCGATCTGAAAGACGAGTTCCCGCGCCCCATCAGGCGATCGCCCGTACGGTCTACGGCGTCGCCCGCGGTCGAGGCACGACGAGTCTGCGCGTACTCGACGCTGGGGTCGTCGCGTTGGCATGGCTCGTCGCGCTGCTCGCAGGCTTCGAGGGCCGCATCCCGTTCGGCATCCGGAGCACACTTCCCTTCCTCCTGATCCCGATCGTCGTTCAGCTCGCCGTCAACCAGCTCGTGGGTCTGTACGGCCCGGTCTGGCGATACGCATCGGTCGACGAAGCGCTGCGCGTCTTCGTCGCGGGCGCGCTCGGAACGATCGCCGCGACCTTCGGGCTCGCGTGGGCGGCCGTGCTACGCGACGAGACGTTGCCGCTGCTCAGCGCGCCCCCAATCGCGGCACTCCTCATTCTCATCGGCTGCGGAGGCATCCGCTTCCAGGCCCGCCTGTTCGCCCTGGAACGCCAGAGGGTCGGCGGGATCAACCGCACGCGTACCGCGATCATCGGGGCGGGTGACGTCGGCGTCGCGCTCGCCAACGAACTGAACGGACGCACGCTCGGCGACGCAACCGTCGTCGGGTTCTTCGACGACGACCACCAGCTGATCGGACGGTCGTTGCGCGGCATCGAGGTGCTCGGCAGCACGCACGACCTCGAATCGGTCTGTCGTGACCAGTCGATCAACCGCCTCCTGATCGCCATTCCGAGCGCCTCCCGGGAACAGCTCCGCGACATCGTCGAGCGCGCGCTCAAGACCGACGCGCAGGTGAAGGTCCTCTCCGAGGGCACCGATCCGCTCGGCGACGTCCTGTTGAAGAACCTCCGCGAGCTCGACCTCGCCGACCTTCTGGGCCGCGAGCACGCGCCGGTCGACCCGACCGACATCGGCGACTACATCGGCGGCGCCGTGGTCCTCGTGACGGGGGCCGGTGGCTCAATCGGAAGCGAGATCGCACGTCAGGTGCTCCGCTACGGGCCCGCCCGCCTCGTCCTCCTCGATCGCGACGAGAGCCTGCTCTTCGAGACGGTCACGTCGCTCGGCAAGGCCGACGCGGTGCTCGCCGACATCCGCGATCCCGCCCGCCTCCGCGAGGTCTTCGCCCGACACCGGCCTGATGTCGTGTTCCATGCCGCCGCGCACAAGCACGTACCGATTCTCGAGACCCACGCGGTCGAGGCGGTGCAGACGAACGTGCTCGGCACCTACAGCCTCGCCTGCATCTGTGCCGAGTACGGCTCCCGGCTCGTGCACATCTCGACCGACAAGGCCGCCGCCCCCGTTTCGGTGATGGGCGCCAGCAAGCGCGCGGCCGAGATCGTCGTGATGGGCGTCGGGGCCCAGCACCAGCTGCCCTTCGCCGCGGTGAGGTTCGGCAACGTGCTCGGCAGCCGCGGCAGCGTCGTGCCCACCTTCTTCCGACAGATCGTCGCGGGTGGGCCGGTCACGGTCACCGACCCCGACATGACCCGGTACTTCATGACCATCCAGGAGGCGGTCAGCCTCGTGCTGCAGGCCGGCGCGATGGCCGACGAGCGCAAGGTCTTCGTGCTCGACATGGGCAAGCCGGTCAAGATCATCGACCTCGCCCGCCAGATGATCCGCCTCGCGGGCTACCGCGCCGGCGAGGACATCGAGATCAAGATCGTCGGCACCCGGCCGGGCGAGCGACTGCACGAGCAGCTCGACGACGACGCCGAGTTCAGCTCCCCCACCTGGCACCCGTCGATCAGCGGACTCACCTCGAAGGTCGCGGCCGACCAGCACACCGTGAACTGCTTCCTCGAGCTGCTGGGCCGCCATTGCGCGGAGGCCACCGATCCCATCGTTGCGCGCCTGCTGCAGGAGATGCTCACCGAATGCGGGATCTCGTGCACGCTCGCGGCGGCCGCCCCTCCGGTCGACGAGATCGTCGCCCGGCCCGCGGAGCTCTCGACGCCCGCTTCCGCCGACATCATCGACCTCACCGGTCCTTCCATCGTGCGGGGCGCATCAACATCCCTGCTTCCCGCGGTGCTGGGCGGCGCGCCCGCGTTCGCCCACGGGCTTCCGTTCGCCCGACCGGCCCGTCCGCCGATCGAAGACGTGATGCGCCGGCTCGAGCCCTCGTACGAATGCGGGATGCTCACGAACGGGCCGCTCGTCGCGGAGCTCGAGGATCGGCTGGCCGAACGCATCGGCGTGCGTCACGTCGTCGCCGTGAGCTCGTGCACTTCCGGAATGATGCTCGTGCTGCAAGCCCTCACGGAGGGGCGCGGCCGCGTTGTCATGCCGAGCTTCACGTTCTCGGCCACCGCGCACGCGGCGGCGTGGAACAACTGCACGCCCGACTTCGTCGAGTGCTCACCCCAGACGTTCCAACTCGATCTCGCCCACACCGCGACTCGCCTCGAGGGTGCGGCGGCGTTGGTCGCGACGCATGTCTTCGGTGCGCCCTGCAATCCGCGCACCGTGATGGAGCTCGCCCAGGCGTTCGATGTTCCCGTTCTGTTCGACGCGGCCCACGCGCTCGGCGCGGTCGCGGGCGGCAAACCGGTCGGTGGCTTCGGTGCCGCCGAGGTGTTCAGTCTCACGCCGACGAAGGTCCTCGTCGCCGGTGA
>JAODBI010000113.1 GCA_025463875.1 Actinomycetes bacterium | reverse complement strand
CCGGGCACGACGAGCACGAGCATGGGCACGACGAGCAGGGGCACGGTCACACGCACGGCCGGGTCGATCGTTCCATCGTCCGCTCCCGCGAAGGTGTCAAGGCGGTGTCGATCAGCCTCGCGATCCTGGGCGTCACCGCGCTCCTGCAAGCGGTCGTGTTCGTCATGTCGGGGTCGGTCGCGCTCCTCGCGGATCTGATCCACAACGGCGGCGACGCGCTCACGGCGATTCCACTTGCAATCGCCTTTCTCGCGCGCAGCGAGCGCGGAGAACGGTGGTCCGGATACGCAGTCGTCCTGGCGATCTTCGTTTCGGCGGCCGTCGGCGCGGTGGAGTCGGTCCGGCGACTCGTCCATCCGCAACACCTCGACTACCTCGGCGCGCTCGCCCTCGCGGGCGCGATCGGCTTTCTCGGCAACGAGCTCGCGGCGCGCGTTCGACTCCGCGCCGGCGACCGGCTGGTGAGTCCTGCACTCGTCGCGGATGGGCACCATGCGCGAGTCGACGGCTTCGTGTCACTGGGCGTGGTCGCCTCGGCCGCGGTCGTCGCGCTCGGCGTGAACGTCGCGGATCCCGTCATCGGGCTCGCGATCACGGGCCTGATCCTCCGCATCACCTGGCAGGCATGGAAAACCGTCCACGCCGCGGCGAGCACGTAGGCGTCAGCTGCGGGCGTCGGCGGCTGCGTTCGACAGCGCGGTGAGGCCGGCGCGGAGCTCCGCCTCCGTGGGCCAGCCGAAGCCCAGGCGGAAGTGGCGATCGTCGACCTCGAACCAATGACCGGGCCCGACATACGTGCCGTAGCCGGCGAGCAGAACCTCGTAGAAACGGGCCGTGTCGACGTCGACGTCGGGCCGGAAGCGGACCAGACCGACGACCCCGCCTGCGGGTTCGATCCATTCGAACGTGTCCTGGCCCGCGAGCCACGTTCGGACGATGTCGAGGCGCGCGCGCACCTCTTGGAGAATCGTGGGGAGGATCCGATCGCGGTCGACGAGCACACGGCCGGCGATCGCTTCGTCGATGGTGGCGCCGCAGATCACGATCTGTTCCTTCGCGGCCAGCAGTGTCTCCGCGAGACGCTCGTCGCGGCACACCGCCCAACCGACCCGCAGCCCCGGAAGCCCGTACGCCTTCGACATCGACGAGACGCTGATCGCGCGGGACGAGAGCGTCGCCGCCATCGGGAGTGGTGTGCCGTGCGTCAGGTCGCGGTAGGTCTCGTCGACGAGTAGTACGGCGCCCGAGCTCTCGGCCAGCTCGACGAGTGCGTGCAACGCCGCGAGGTCGAGCAGCGTGCCGGTCGGATTGTGCGGGCACGTGACGGAGATGAGCCGGGTCTCGCCGGACCGAACGAGCTTGGCGACGCGTTCGACGTCGAGCCGCCAACCGTCGTCGAACGAGAGATCGACCACGTCGAGGTCGGCACCGATGGCGCGCGGTGTTTCGAGATTGGTCGCGTAGTTGGTGCGGACGACCACCGCGTGATCGCCCGGCTCGAGCACTGATGTCGCCGTCGCGAACAATGCCGCGGCCGCGCCCGGGGTGACGAGCACGTCGTTGGCGCGCACCCCGTCGGCGGCCGCGGCGACCGCGTCCCGCAGGACGGGATCGCCGAGATGATCGCCGTAGCCGAGGAGCAGGTCGTCGAGCGCGGTCGTGGCGCGGTCGCCGCGCTCGAGGCCGAGGCCGAGGTCGGAGAGGCGCCGATCGGCGACCGAGCTCTCCGAGAGGTTGTTCGTGATGGTGTCGTAGCCCAACTGCTCGGGCGACTCGACCTCGATGGGCATCCGCCGGTAGCGCACGGCGTCAAGCTTCGCAGGTCGGGCTCGCACGCCGCCGGAGAAGATGCGAACATATGTTCGATGCATCGCGAGGCGACGATCCTGCACGCCGACCTCGACTCGTTCTACGCGTCGGTCGAGCAGCGCGACGATCCTCGCCTGCGCGGGCGCCCGGTGATCGTGGGCGGGGGAGTCGTGCTCGCCGCCAGCTACGAGGCCAAGGCGTTCGGGATCCGCACCCCGATGGGCGCCCGGACGGCGCGCAGCCTGTGCCCGTGGGCGATCGTGGTGCAGCCGCGGTTCTCGGAGTACCTCGCCGCGAGCCGGGCGGTGTTCGAGGTGTTCGACGACACCACGCCTCTGGTCGAAGGACTTTCGATCGACGAGGCGTTCCTCGAGGTCGGAGGGTTGAGCAAGGTGTCCGGGACGCCGGTCGAGATCGCGGCGCGCCTGCGCACGCAGGTTCTCGAGAAGGTCGGTCTCCCGATCACCGTCGGCGTGGCGCGCACGAAGTTCCTCGCCAAGGTCGCGAGCGCGGTGGCCAAACCCGACGGACTGCTCGTGGTGCCGCCCGACGGGGAGCTCGCGTTTCTCCATCCGCTTCCCGTCGAACGCATCTGGGGCGTCGGCGCGGTCACCGCGCGCAAGTTGCATGAGCGCGGCATCACGACGGTGCGCGACGTTGCCCGACTCGACGAGTCGGTGCTCGTCGCGATGCTCGGGCGCGCATCGGGCCGGCACCTGCATGCGCTGGCCCACAACTTCGATCCGCGTCCCGTCCAGACCGGTCGGCGCCGGGGCTCGATCGGTTCGCAGCACGCGCTCCGCAGCTCGCGCGAATCACGGTCGTCCGAGGTCATCGACGCCGCCCTCGTCGCGCTCGTCGACCGCGTCACGCGCCGGATGCGGTCCGCCAACCGGATAGGTCGGACCGTTGTGCTGCGGCTGCGCTACGACGACTTCTCGCGCGCCACGCGCTCGCACACGCTCTCACAACCGACCGCCCACACGGGAACGATCCTCGCGACCGCCCGCGTGCTCCTGGCCGCGGCGATGCCGAAGATCGCGCGCGAGGGCCTCACGCTCGTCGGTGTGGCGGTGGCGAACCTCGACAACGACGACGTTGTCCAGCTCGCGCTTCCCTTCGATCATCAGAGTGGGAGCGCGCTCGACACCGCGCTCGACCAGGTGCGCGACAAGTTCGGATCCGCCTCGGTCACGCGCGCGGTGCTGCTCGGCAAGAACGCCGGCGAACCCATGCCGATGCTCCCGGATTGACGCTCCGCGACTACGCGGCCGGGTCGACGATCGTCAGCGAGTGCGTCGCCGCGTCGAGGACATAGGCCTTGCCGCGGTGCACGATCAACGTGGGGTCGTCGAGCGCGCCGACGGGCAGTTCGGTGACCGCGATCACCCGACCGCTCTCGGGATCGATCCGACCGACCACACCGGGATGATTCGCGCCATCGCGCGTGCTGCCCGTCGGCTCGTAGCCGAGGAACCACGTCTGCCCGTCGCCGGCCGCGACCTCGTAGGTCGGCACGCTCACGATGGTGGCGCGATTGCCGTCCGCGGTATCGATACGAACGAGGTCCTGGCGCGTGGTGTGATGGGTCGTCCAGACGAAGTGCCCGTCGGCGGCGAGACTTTGTGAGAACCCGAGCCCGGCGTCGGCAACGACTTCCACGCGTTTCGTCGTCGGGTCGATGCGCATGACCGAGGTGCCCGACTCTCCGCCCACGACCCAGACGTCGTTCGCACCGAACGCGAAGTCGACCGAACCGATCGTTTCGACGTAGCCGGGAACCGCGATCGTCGCGATCACCGCGCCGTCCGATGGCGAGAACTCGACGACCGGGTGCGTTCCCAGACTGAACCAGAGCGCCCCCGCGCCGAATCTCAGGCGCGCTTTCGGATCACCCTGCACGCTCGTGCCCGGTACGGCGACCGACCACAGGTGACGACCGGTCTTCGGGTCGAGTCGGGTCACGTGGTACGGCGAACCGTCGAATGCGCTCGACAGCACGAAGACGCCACCGTCACCGGTGGTGACGCGGGTGACGACAGGATCCGTCGACTGACCGGGCAAAGTCCGGACCGCGCCTGAGCCGAGGTCGATCCGCGAGACACAGGAGTAGCCCGGACGCGTTCCGGCGCAGCCGCGGGCCCACAGAGTGTTGCCGTCGATCGTCGTGTCGTAGCCGTCGACGAGCTCGGGCAGCGCGACCGTGCGGACCGCCCGTTCCGGGAACCTCGGCATCGCGGCGAGCGCTTGATAGCCGTTCGGTGTCGTGACCATCGGCGTCGACGGTGCGGTACTCGTCGCATCCGTTCTCGGCGACACCGCGACGCCCGGGGCCTTGGTGTCGTCGCGCGTCACCACGACGGCGCCGATGGCCACGACCGCGGCAGTCGTGACCGCAGCCAGTGCGATCGCCTGCCGGCGCCGTTTCCTGCGACCCACCACCCGGACCAGGGCGTCGCGGTCGAATTCGGGAGGCACCGGCGCGGCGTGCTGCAACAACTCGTGCAGGTCAGTCAAGGCACTCCTCCCGGTCGGGGGTGATCTCCGTCGCGAGGTGCGCGCGCAGGTTCGCGACCCCTTGGTGGGTCAACGCTTTGACGGTGCCGGGGCTGCAGTCAAGGACGGTTGCGGTGTCCGCCACGGAGAGATCATTGAAGTAGCGCAACACGATCGCGGCGCGTTGGCGCTCGGGAAGCAACGC
>JAODBI010000104.1 GCA_025463875.1 Actinomycetes bacterium | reverse complement strand
TGTCCGTCGACAGTGCCGCGGACCTTGACGAGACCCCGCGTCCCGAAGTACTCGACGGAGTCGTCCATCACGACGTACGTCCACCCACCTTTGTTCGGGCTCTTCTGCAAGGTCGCATCGAACCGCTTGTCCAGCCGGGTTTCAACCGTCATGTCGCTCCTCCGGGTCGTCGTCGACATTCTTCATCTCCGACGACCCGAGGCAGCAGAAATCATCGGTCGTGCCCACGAAAGCGGGTTGGCTCCGGGACTCCTGCGGTCCGAGGAGCTTCGTTCACTCGATCGTGGCGATCACCTCGACGCGTTCGTTGCGGCTGATGTCCTCGAGGAACTGGCGCTCCGCCTCGGGCGTGATGCGGAACAAGCGCTTCGACCGTCGGGATGCAGCGCTCGTGGCGCCCGCGACCGCGGCGAGGACGAGCCCGCCGGCGAATGCGGCGCAGATGACCACCATCATCTGCGTGTCGAGCGTCGAGAGCAAAGGCGTTGCGGCCGGCCTGCTCTGCGTGAGCGGTCGCAGGAAGTTCGGGAGTACGAAAGGAGTCGCGAGGGTGACCAGGAGAGCCCAGCTCGCGACCCCGTTCCACATGCCGACGCCCGCGCCGCGCCAATCCTCGACGTAGCCGGCGACATAGCCGGCGACGACTGCGGCAAACAATGCCGTCCCGAGGACGAACCAGTCGAGATCACGGATGAAGAAGCTCCGGCCGTCGGCGACCCAGATGAGCCAGAACGACATGACGGCCAGGAAGCCGCCCGCGCCGACGGCGGCGCCGGTGAGGATTGCGCTCCAACGAGACAGCATCGGTCCTCGCTTGGGACCATCGAATCGTGCGTCCATGACACACCTCCTGTTGGCGGACCTCGCGGCTACCCAACCCGTCCGAGGTTCATGCAAGGATCACCCGTCGGCGCGGGATCAGTCCGCAGGCTTGATGTTCGCGTTGAGGTGGAACGCGTTGTGCGGGTCGTACTTCGCCTTGATGCGAGCGAGCCGGTCGTATTTCTCGGGGCCGTACGACGCGCGGACGCGGTCGTCGTCGGGTTCGGCCAGGAAGTTCACATAGGTCGCGTTGCCGCTCGCGTGCGGTAACAACGCGTCGTAGAAGGCGCGCACCCACTCGCGGTCGGCGTCGAGCAGGTCCTGGTCGGGAGCGGCCGCCGAGATGTTGAAGACGAACTTCGCGGATCGCCGTCCGCCGAAGGCCGTGTCGTCGTCCGGCACTTCGGCGTAGGCGCCGCCCATCGGGAACACGGGCGTAAGCGTCATCGGCGACGACTTCTTCGGCATGTACTCCGCGACAACGGCGATCGCCGCGTCGCTTAGCTCGTCGAGATAGAGGGCCTTCTCGTACGCGAGGATTCCCCACGGCGCGCTCTCGTCGAGCATCTGCTGGAGCGCCGTGTACGGAATCGGCGTCACGAATTCGAACGTCGGCGCGAGCCCGTCGCGGATGGGTTGGATGATCGCCGCGTGATCCTCCGGTGAACGGAATCCGACGACGGCGAGCACCCAACCCGGCGCGAAGTGGTACTGCTCGGGCACGAACGGCGCGGGTGGTGCGTTCAGGCCGACGATCTGCACACCGTTTCCGGCGGGGAGCCGGTCGACGAAGTCGCGCATGAAGCGCATCGCTTCCACGGTCTGGTCGATGGTCCAGAAGAACAGGCCGAGGTTGACCATCGGGCCGATCTCGTGCAAGGCGAATTCGAATTCGCACACGACGCCGAAGTTGCCGCCGCCGCCTCGTAGCGCCCAGAACAGATCGGGGTTCTCGTCGGCCGACGCGTGCAGGGTCTGCCCGTCCGCCGTCACGACCGTGGCGCCGACGAGGTTGTCGCATGCGAGGCCCAGCTCGCGACTCAGCCACCCGATACCACCGCCGAGTGTGAGCCCGCCCACGCCGGTGTGGCTGATCACGCCGCCGATCGTGGCGAGCCCGTGCTCCTGGGTGGCTGCGTCGAGCTCGGCCCACGTCGTGCCACCGCCGCAGCGCGCCCGGCGCGCCGCGGGGTCGACCGTCACCGTGTTCATCCCGCTGAGATCGATCATGAGGCCGCCGTCGCAGCAGCCGTGGCCCGCGTAGTTGTGGCCGCCGCCCCGCACGGCGATCTCGAGGTTGTACTCCTGGGCGAAGCTGACCGCGGTGGCAACCTGCTCGATCGTCGTGCACCGTGCGATGGCGGCCGGCCGGCGGTCGATCTCGCCGTTCCACAGCGAGCGAGCGTCGTCGTAACCGGTGTCCGCGGGGAGCAACACCTCGCCGCCGAAACGATCCTTCAGGGACCCGAACTGCTCACCCGACGCGATCGCCATCTCAACCTCCGGGAAGCCCGCAATGCCGGCGAAAGCGTACGCGGAAGACCACAGTTTGAACAGGGAGAACCGCACGCGCCGACCCGGCATCGGTGTCGACCGTCGAGCTCGAACCGTGGAGCTCAACCGTCCAGGATGTAGTCAGCGCCGGTTCGCGATGTATTTCTTGTAGCCCTCGGCCAGTGCCAGCAGGTCGGGGTCGGCGGCGAATTTCGGCTCGAACTTCCGCCACGCCTCTTCCCGTTTGGCCGGGATGTACTCGGTGGGCCAGAAGCCCTCGTGCGGGCGGTAGCTCTTCAAGACGTTGCGGGCCACTGTCGCCTTGTGCACCTCGTCGACACCGTCGGCGATCCCCATCGTCGGTGCCGCCGCGTACATGGCCTGGATCGGGGTGAGATCGGTGGTACCCAGCGAGCCGAGTATGTGGAGCGCGTTGAAGGTCACCTCGCGCAACACGTTCGCCATTGTGTATTTCACCGCGGCAATGTCGGTGCGGGTCTCCTGCGTCGACGAGTTGTCGATCTTCCACGCGGTCTCGAGCACGAACAGCCGCAGCATGCGGATCTGGGCGTACGAGTCGGCGATCTTCTCCTGGACCATCTGGTGCTCGGCGATGATCTTCCCGTGCGACTCGCGGCTCAGCGCCCGTTCGCACATCATGTCGAATGCCAACTTGCACTGCGCGATCGTCCGCATCGCGTGGTGGATGCGCCCGCCGCCCAGCCGCCGCTGGGCCAGCACCTTGGCACCGTTCTCCGGTCCGAGCAGGTGGTCGAGCGGTACGCGCACGTCGTTGTACTTGATGTGGTTGTGGTTGCGAGGCTCCGGCATGATCTCGACGCCGGGGGTCGTCCGCGGCACGACGTACATGCCGTTGGTGCACATGACGAACAGCAGGTCGGCGACGCGACCGGCGCTCGTGAACCACTTCTCGCCGTTGATGACCCACTCGTCGCCGTCGCGGGTGGCGTAGGTCTTGAACAGGTTCGGGTCGGAGCCACCCTGGGGCTCGGTCATCGAATAGGCCGACCACAGCTCCTGATTCAGCATCGGCTCGAGCCAGCGCTGCTTCTGCTCGTCGGTGCCGTACGCGGCGAGCATCTCCATGTTGCCGGTGTCAGGCGCCGCCGCGCCGAACATCTGGGGCGCGCTCGAGTACCTCCCGAGGATCTCGTTGAGCAGACCCAGCTGGAGCTGGCCGTAGCCCGGCCCGCCGAGGTCCTCGTCGAGGAAGATCGCCCACAGGCCCTGCTCCTTGACCTGGTCCTGCAGGCCCTTGACGAGTGCCTTGATCTTCGGGTCCTTGGACCGGACTGCGTAGGGGAACACGTACTCGAGCGGTTCCACCTCCTCGCGGCAGAACTCCGCGACCCAGTCGAGCTTCTTCTGGAATTCGGGATCGGTCGAGAAGTCCCAGGCCACGGCGTCTCCTTGTCATGGCGGGTCCGATGGTCGAGACCCGCGGCGGCACTCGCCCCACCCGAAGGCTAAGCCGTGACGGCGTGGGCATGCAGACGTGACTTCGATCAGTCCCGTGGGGGGTTGCGGGACAGGATGAGAGGAGCGCGTGGCAGTTGATTGAAGTCGAAGTCTTTGATGAGGTTGCCGAGTTGTGAGACGTTCTCTCGGACGTCGGGCCTGGGATCCGGTCGCCCGTCGGTGCGTGGGTCGAGGCGCGCGCCGCCGAGGAAGTCATCTTCGATGAACCTCAGGTAGGCGTCGTGGCTGAGTGTCTGGTGGTCGATGTATCCACGCTTGGCGTACGGCGAGATCACGAGGCTCGGTACTCGCAGGCCGTACCCGTTGCCGTCGACGACGGGCGGGGCGACGTGGTCGTAGAAACCGCCCCAGTCGTCCCACGACACGAAGATCGCGGTCGAGTTCCAGTCCGGGCCGCGCATGATGCTGTTGACGAGGTTGGTGACCCACGCTTGACCTTGGTGGATGCCGGCGGACGGATGTTCGGAGTCGCGCTCATTCGGTATGACCCAGGACACGGCGGGGAGTGTCCCGCCCCGGGCGGCGGTCAGGAACGATTGGGTGGGCTGCACGTTGCGCAACTGTCCATCGGCGTGGACATCGGTGAACAGCGGGAGCGGATTCCAAACGCCGGGCGTCTTGTAGTCCTGCTTCAACCCGGGACACGCGGCGGCATCGTTGCGACAGTCGGGTTCCTGGCCGGTCTCGACGTAGTACCGCCAGCTCACATGATGCTTGTGCAACAGGTACGTGATGTCGGTCCACGCGTCGTGCACGGGTGCGGTGCCGGTCGCAATCGCCTGATCGACGAATTGCTCCTGCTCGGCGTTCGTATACGGACCGACCCCTTTGATGTCGCCGTGGCAACTCGACGCGGCCGCCGAGCTACAGCGCGCTGACCACGCCGAGACCATGTACAAGTGCGCCGGAAGACTCCACGCCGACACCGGCTCGAACATGTGGTCATGCAAAACGAAATTCTTCGCGTACGCCCAGTAGTTCGGGATCTCGCGGGCGTCGTGGTATCCCATGACATCGACCGGTTTGAGCGGAGCACAGCGCGGGTCCCGCGCCCGGAAACACACATGGACGAAGCGCACTCCAGTTCGCACGAACCCGTCCATCTTTCCGCCGTCGATGTCGGCGATTGCCGTCTCGTGCGTGTGTGCGCCGCCGCTGTTGATGTCGGATCGATCGTGGAACGGTCGCTCACATCCGCCTTTCGGCGCCGGGACGCACACCGTGAATCGACCGTTCGACGACGGGATGCCGTCCGCGCCCGGATAGGTGCCGAAGTAGCTGTCGAACGACCGGTTCTCCTGCATGATCACCACGACGTGCTTGATCTTGTGAATCCCGGTCACCGGTCCGGGCGGGCGGTCGCGTGACCAATACGCGAGTGACGCAAGCGAAACGAGAAGAGCTACGGCCACGAGCCCCCCGACCCGAATACGCGTCGGGCGAGTCACGGTGCACCGCGGAAATTCATCCGCATCGCAACTACGAAGGGATCCACGACGAGCGGTTGCGCGGGACCTTCCGGGTGCGCTTCCTGAGCTCCATCGTCAACAGGCCGACGGCGAGGATGAGCAGGAAGAGCAGAACGAAGATCGTCAGCAGCGTTGTCGTCAGAGACGATCGGTGCTTGCTGCTCACCGGGCTCTCGTCGAGCGGCAGTGCTCGGGCCTGAGCTCGCCCGGTGCGGCGGACCGGACCAAAGGCGGCACGTCGGACGCGCGTCGCGCTCGGCTTCGGTACCGATGTCGACGTCGGAGCCACCGACGTCGTCGAGACGGACGTGGACGTGCGGACAGCCGGAACGCGGCTCGTCAGCAGTTTTCGCGATCTCCTGCGCGACCCCTTCTTGTGGCTCGTCCTCGTCTTGGAGTGTGCCGGTGCGTGCCCGGAGCCGCGCGTCGCGAGAAGATCGGCTCGAGTTGACGGCGAGAGAGTCATTGCAGTTCGCCCGGCGCGCGAACTCGCGACCAGGGCGCCGGCGGCCGGCAGCTGGGTCACGAGGAGCAGAACGGCGCAGAACGCGACGATCACGCCGCGACGGTGCATGATTTCCCGGTTCTGCACGGTCACTCCCCCCGGTCGCGCCGCGGCTCTCGGCTCACCGAGCGGCACGCTAGCGACGCGACCCTGAGAAATTGCCGTGAACGAAACGCGACGGGTCACACGCCCAGGACCCCGCTCCACGCGAACGTCCTGACGGGGAGACCGGTCGTGAGCGCGACCTCGCCGTGACCGGCGGGATTTCGATTCGGTTGGGGCAGGCGGAACGACTCATCAATCCAGCGTGGCTCCAACGGAGCCGCAGCTCGTAACCTTTGGATCAATGCAATTCAGCCCTGAGTTGCGCGACGGGGTGGCCTCCGGACGCATCACGTTGTCGGTCAGGCTCTGGCAGCGCCCGAAGGTCAAGGTCGGAGGTCAATACGCAACGGGCGCAGTACGCGTCGAGATCGATTCGATAGAGATGGTTCCGTTCTCCGGCGTGACGCCGGCAGACGTGCGTCGATCGGGTGAAAAGGATCGCGAATTGCTTCGTCGGCGCGCCGCGCACGCGGGGCCGATCGACGACGACACGCTCGTGTACCGAATCGAGTTCCACGTCGTTCCATAGGTGTCGACAGACGCCCGATGTATACGCCGAAGGCTCGATCACTCGTCTCGCTCCCGTGCTCGCGCCGAAGAGCCGGACACGCAAACGAGGGGTCTCGTCGTAGCGCGCCACCCAATCGGTCAGGGCGATGACACGCGTTGCAAGCAGGCTGATGTCGAACCGGAGCCGGCACCGCCTCACATAGCAGTGTGCCGTAGCCATTGCGGACGGTATGCAGACCGCGGATGGTCTCGACCGGACTCACGATTCGAAGAGCCCCTCGAACTCGAGCTTGCCTTCGCGGACGCGTCCGTAGAGCAGCCAGTCGCCGCGGAACATGCCGTGTTCGTACGGCGAGCACGCGATGTGGGTGCGGGCGCCGCCGGTCGTGCTCGGCATGAACCGAATCGTTTCGAGTCCGGCCTTGAGACCCGGGCCGGAAAGGATCGGCGCGCGGAACAGGCCCTCGACGAGGACGCGGGCGGTGTCGTACGCGAGGATCGGTATCGCGTTCGGCCACAGGGGCGGGTCCTCTCCGTAGCGCGCGACGAATCGCTCGTGAAAGGCCTCGACCAGCGGATTGTTCGGATCGAACTGATCGACGCCGACCCAACCCTCGAACTTGTCGAAGCCGAGCAGATAGAACATGAACGCGGTGCCCATGATGCGGGGCGGATCCCACGCCAGATCGTCGAGCGCTGCGCGCAAGAGGCCCTTGGCGGCGAGCATGCCGTAGCCCATGTACACGAGCGCATCCGGCTCGACCCGCTGCAGGTTCGCGAGGTTGGCCGCCAGATTGTCCGGACTCTGGCTGACCGTCTCCACCGCGGCGATGCTCAAGCCGCGGCGCCTGCACTCCTGACGGAAGAATCGAAAGTATTCCTCGCCGTTCGGCGAGATCTCGCTCAACACGGCGACCCGCCGGTGCCCCTGCCGATCGAGCCACGCAGCTACCAGCGCGGCGTCGCCGCCGCAGTCGCCGTTGCCGAGCCGGAAGCAATACTCGCCCTGCAGGCGCTCGGTGCCGCACCAACTGATCAGGGGCACGTGCAACTCGTTGGCGAGCGGACCGACGGTGATGGCGTTGTCCGAGCTGTACGCGCCCGCGACGCCGATGCAACCCTCGTCGACCAGATACCGGAACCCGTCGGTGGCATTCTTCGCCGAGCCCTGGGGCAGACCGTTCTCGGGGTGCAGCACGAACTCAACGGGTCGATCCAGCAACCCATCCTCAGTCGCCTCGTCGAATGCCAGGCGATGAATCCGGTCGTACCCACCGCCGGGACCATCGATCGCCGAACCCAGCCAGCCGATCTTGATCGGATCCGCCATGCGTCGGTTCCCTCCCGTCGTGCGCCGGACATCCGGCGATTACGTATATTGCATATGTACGCGCTCCGGGTGCAACATGCCCGGACGCTCGGAGGAGCCGTTCGGACGAGTGTCCTCGGAGGGATGCCGATGCAACAGGTCGCCTACCCGGCATGAGCACCCGCACCGCATCGCCGTACTACGACCCCTACGACGCCGACATCGACGCCGATCCCTACCCGGTATGGAAGCAGCTACGCGACGACGCGCCCCTCTACTACAACGAGCAACACGACTTCTACGCGCTGAGCCGCTTCGCCGACGTGCACGCAGCCTCGCTCGACTGGCAGTCGTACAGCTCCGCCCGGGGAACGGTGCTCGAGATGATCGACACCACGCCGCCGAAGGCCGCGCCCGTGCAATCCGCCGTTTCGGACGCCGCGGACGACTCCTACGGGATGATGATCTTCATGGATCCCCCGCGCCACGACGAACTTCGGCGCCTCGTGAACCGGGCGTTCACGCCGCGACGCGTCGCATCGCTCGAGGCCCGCACCCGGGAGCTGTGCGCGCACTTCCTCGATCGTCAGCTCGGGAACAGTGGCTTCGACTTCGTCGAGGATTTCGCCGCGAAGATCCCGACCATGATCATCGGCGCGATGCTCGGCGTGCCCGACGAAGATCAGGACCAGATGCGCATCTGGGGTGACGCGATGATGCGTTTCGAAGCCGACGGTGCGAGCGCCGACACGCTCGAGGCGATGCGAAGCTTCAGCGAGTACATGAGGGACCTGGTCGAGGATCGTCAACGCACGCCCCGCGACGACATGACCTCCGACCTGCTCGCGGTGGAGATCACCCGCGCCGACGGGACGACTCGTCGGCTCGACCGCACCGAGGTCATGGCATTCTTCACGCTCCTCGAGATTGCCGGGAGCGAGACGACCGCACGACTACTCGGTTGGGCGAGCGTGTTGTTGGCGCGGCACCCCGAGCAGCGCGCCAAGCTCCTCGCCGATCGCAGCCTCGTTCCGAACGCGGTCGAAGAGCTCTTGCGCTACGAGCCGCCGTCGCCGATTCAAGCGCGGCTCGTGACGCGCCCGGCCGTTTGGCACGGACAGACGATCCCGGCATATTCGAAACTCGCATTGCTCACCGGGAGCGCGGGCCGAGACGAACGCGAGTACACCGATCCCGATCGCTTCGACGTCGAGCGGAACTTCGACCGACACGTCACCTTCGGCTACGGCGTCCACTACTGCCTCGGCGCGAATCTGGCTCGACTCGAGGCGCGGGTCGTCCTCGAGGAAACGCTCGACCGCCTGCCGGAGTGGCACGTCGACGAGGCCGCAGTCGAGTTGGTCCGCACGTCGACTGTGCGCGGTCCGGTACACGTGCCGGTTCAGATCTGAATCGGGGCGGCCGCATGGATCCGGAGCACAGGCAAGACGTCTTGTCACAACTGGACGAGACACCGCTGCCGGAACGCGAGTTGTACCGACTCAGCAGCGGCCAGGCCGCCGCTCTCTACATTCGGAGACTGATCTTCGAAGGCCGCCTCAGGTCCGGGGAACGGGTTCCGCAGGACGAGATCGCGCGGGCGTTGAGCGTCAGCCGGATCCCGATCCGCGAGGCGCTCGTTGCACTCCAACAACAGGGTTGGGTGACGATCGAGAAGAATCGCGGTGCGTTCGTCGCAGTACTCGACGAACGGGCCGTGCGCGATCACTACGACCTCTTCGGCCTTGTGTACGGGTTCGCCACCCAGACCGCGCTCGCACGCAGCGACGCCGGGCTGGGCGAAAAGCTCCTGCAGATCTCCGACGATTTCTCGACGGCGCGCACCGCCCGGGAGGCGAATCGCCTCGCGATCGCGTTCCACGCCGCCATCGTCGAGGCCGCGGCCTCGCCCCGGATCAACGTCGTGCTCCGCGCGATGTCTGCGCTCGTCCCGGGCGACTTCTTCAAGCTCGTGCCCAAGGCGAAAGAGATGCAACGGCCTGCGTTCAACGCGATCGCGCGGGCGGTGAAGCGCGGCGACGGCCAGCGCGCCGCCGACGAATACGCGAAGATGATGCGTCGCGTCGCGGGAGAGGTTGTGCTGATGTTCCGCGAGCGCGGACTCTTCGTCTGACCTCGGATGACCGAGCACTCCAACCCCGTCGACCTCACGACCGCGGTGCCGCCCGAACTGCTCGGCGCGTGGATCACTCAACACGTCGAAGGCGCGACCGGCGCGATCCGCCTCGAGCAGATTGCGGGCGGGTCCTCCAACCTCACCTTTCGCGTCCGCGACGATGCGAATGATTGGGTGTTGCGCCGTCCACCGCTGAGTCACGTACTCGCGACTGCACACGACATGAGTCGCGAGTACCGCGTGCAGTCGGCGCTCACACTCACCGATGTTCCGACCGCGGCGCAGATCGCCCTCTGCGACGACGAGTCCGTCATCGGCGCGCCGTTCTATCTGATGGCCCATGTCGACGGAGTTGTGTACGACGACGTCGACGCGGTTCCGGACATCAACGAAGCCCAGAGTCTCGCCGCATCGCGCGAGCTCGTCGACGTGCTCGCCCGCCTGCACGGAACCGATTTCGCCGCGATCGGCCTCGGCGAATTCGGTCGGCCCGTTGGTTTTATGGCTCGCCAGATGAAGCGGTGGCAGGCGCAATGGGAGAAGTCGGTCATCGTCGACACGCCTATCGTCGATGAGGTCGCACGGCGACTCGAACACGCCCTCCCGCGGGAGGTGCGGCACGCGATCGTGCACGGCGACTACAGCTTCAACAACACGATGTTCGCGGTCGAGGATCCGACCCGAATGGTCGCGGTCCTCGACTGGGAGATGTCGACGCTCGGTGACCCGCTCACCGACGTCGGCACGCTCGCGGCGTATTGGGGTGAGGTCGGCGAGCTCATGTGGCGCGCCCGGCGGCCCCAGTTCCATCGCTCCAACACCGGCTTCTCCGACGTCGACACGCTCCTCGACCGCTATGCCCGCATGAGTGGCGCCGACCTTGCGGACATCGACTTCTACCGGGCGTTCGCCACATACAAGCTCGCCGTGATCTCGCAGGGCGCCGCCAAGCGGATCTCCGCCGTGAACCCCGAACGTGCCCGAGCCACGGGCGAGACGGTCGAGGCTCTCGCCCAGCTCGCGCTGGAATTTCTCGGCACCGGCTGACGCAGGGACTCACCTCCCGTTTCAGGGGACACGCGCCCCGGTGCGCGAGCCCGCCGTGAGCGGTGCTCGCCACAATCGTTTCCGATCAGTCACAATGCGCTACCACCGAGGCAAGGCGACGTTGCGTGGATCACGAAGGTGTCCTGGGGCAGCTCGTCAACTGGGCGCATCACGACGACAACGTGCGAGCCGCGATCCTGACTGGCTCCGTGGCCCGGGACGATCGATTTCGGGACCGCTTCTCCGACCTTGACATCGAGTTGTACGTCCGCGATCCGTCGTGCTTGCTCGATGACGACCAGTGGTACCGCCAGTTCGGCGAGGTGCTAGTCGTCGAGGCGCTCCCAAACGATGGGTGGAACGCGAGCCGGCTCATCTACTACGTCGACGCCAAGATTGACTTCGGGATCATGGCAGTCGCGGATGCCCGCCCGAGCGACGCTGCCATGCGCGCGTATCGAGTGCTCGTCGACAAGGACGCGATCGCCGAACGGGTGGTAGATCATCGGAACATGCTCGGTGCCGAACCGCCCAGCACGGAAGCGTTCGCGACGTGCGTGCACTGGTTCTACGCGGCGGCGCTCATGTGCGCGAAATGCATCCTGCGGGATGAACCGTGGATGGCGAAGTTCCGAGACTGGGACTTGAAGATGCAGCTGCTGAGAATGATCGAGTGGGATCACAGGAGCCGCAAAGGCTGGGACTACGACACCTGGCACAACGGCACGCATATGCATACCTGGATGGACGCCGACGTCATCGCAGCCGTGGACTCGTGCTGGGCCGACTTCTCGATCGAGAACACGCGCGACGCTCTCGCCGTCTCGGTGCGACTATTCGACCGCCTTCAACAGCGCACGGCGATCGCCCTCGACTTCGAACCGTTCGACAGCGCAGCTGTACACGCCGAGGTGTTGCGCATCCTTCGCTCGTAGCGTTTGGCGACGACGGCACTCGACGCGGATCTCTCCCTGCAGAGGAAGGTCGGCGTGATCATCGCGGAGACGCGTTCGTAGATCGGTGTCGCGATGAGTGATCCATGAATGTGTCGTCTTATCCCGCATGCTCCTCGATATCGAGGGGTGGCGAACGTGCAGGCCGGCGACTCAGCCACGTTCTCTGTTTCCCCGAGCGCGGGGCGGCCGTGCACTCGCCGGTTTCGAGAGCGGGCGCCGAAGAGTTTTCGCGATTTGCTGTCGGCTTTCGGTCGGGTCGCCCGTGGCGTCGTGCGCGTCGGTACGGCGACTCCGAGTGCTGCGCCGCGACCCTCCTGATCGGGAGCGATCCTAGGCTCCGCGTCATGCGTCGCCCACTTCTTGCCCTCATCACTTTGTACGTCCTGACCGCTGCGGTCACCACCGCCTTGGAAGCTGCCGGCGTCGGACGGCAGTGCGGCTGTCGGACCGATTGTCGGTGCGAACGCCCAGGGCTACGACTGTTCCGATGGGTCGCCCCCATTGGTGACAGCTCCGTCGATGTCACCGGGAAAGCTCAACGGGCGTGACGGAGATGAGCGCGGCGGATGAATTGGTGGCGGCGATCCATACCGGTGACGGGGCGGCAGTCGAGCGCCTCTTGGCATCCGATGCCGGTTTGGCGTCATCGTCACTCGGAGGCAGGCACGGCACGCGGACGGCGCTTCATGTCGTTGCGGATTGGCCCGGCTATTTCCCGAACGGTCCGCAGATCGCGCGGATACTCATCGCCGCGGGGGGCGATCCGAATGCGCGCGATCACGGGAAGGGTTCCGAGACACCGTTGCATTGGGCGGCGAGCAGCGATGATGTCGACGTTGCACGCGTTCTGATCGACGGTGGCGCCGACATCAACCTGCCGGACGGTTCGATCGGGACGCCGCTCGACAATGCGATCGGGTATGGGTGTTGGAATGTCGCGCGCTTGCTTGTCGAGCGCGGCGCACGCGTTGAGAAGTTGTGGAACGCGGCGGCGCTCGGCATGGTCGATCGGCTCCGAGAACTTGTACCGCGCCGCCGCCATGCCGACCCTGACGAAGTGTCCCAGGCGTTTTGGCACGCGTGCGCCGGCGGACAGCGACGGGCTGCGGAGTTCCTTCTCGGTGAAGGAGCAAACCTGAACTGGACACCCGACTATGCACACGGAACGGCACTCGACGCCGCACAAGGACTCGGAACCCAGCAACAGAACGTGATCGGCTGGCTGCGCGAGCGAGGCGCTCGAAGGTCGGACGAAGCCGAATGACTCCCTGGTATGCGGGGCCATGCGTAGCTGCCGATCGGTACTCGGCGGCGGTCGATCGCGAGGCGGTCGGGCCGGTCGCAATCAACGATCTCGCGGGAAGTGACTGAAAGGGCGAGTAGCGGCTCAGGCGTCGAACCGCACCGTTCCTTCCAGCACGCGAATTGCCACGTCCTCCAACGGTTCGTCGGATGCCGCGGCGACGCCCTCTAACGCTTCGAACGCGACGTCGCCATCGGTGTGCAATTGCGCGGCAACAATCTCGATCGCCCGGCGAACCGTGTGACTCTGTGAGGGCTCGCCGGAGGGACTCATGCCTTGACCTGGTTGCGGCGTTCGCAGACGAGTGCGCGTATCGCTCGTTCTTTCTCCGCAGTCGGACGGTCGAACTCGCACCCGATCGTCCAGCCGCGTGCGGCGCATCGCGCCCACCGCGTCACTACCGGAAGCCAAATGTCCGTGCCGGAGATTTCGACTTGGATGCGCGCCGGCGCGTTCTCCTCCACTCGGTGCTCCACGAAGATAGAGCAGCCGCTTTCCGACAGGTCCACGAGACGACCGGAAGCCATACGGACTCCAGCGGCGGTATCGACCATCATGCGGACGGAGCCGGCGACGCGTATGCGCTCGTGCCTACGCCGAGAGATCCGTTCATGCGCCGAGCCCACGTAGTTCTCATCGGCGCCTGCGAGCCCGGGCACGAGCCCACTTTCATATGACTTTCGTCGCAACCTACCTACGCGCCGCATCCCACGTCCAGTGCCCGGAATCGCCATATCGGCCGAGAATCTCGGGCGGGCGCGCCATCATCGCGGCATGGACGGCATCGCCGCTGAGTGGGTTTGCGCGTATGTCACTCCGATCGGGCGCGTCCAGATCGAAAGCGATCAGCCGTGGGCGAGGGTCTGGCGTGTGCCAATCCAAGGAGGCGTCGCTTGGTTCAAGGTGTGCGCGCCTGTCCAAGCATTCGAACCGAGACTGACGACGGAGCTCTTCGAGCGATGGCCTGACCGCGTCGCGGAGGTCATTGCGCACGATGCGGAACGACGCTGGCTGTTGCTCGCCGATGCGGGCACGCCGCTGCGCGCGTTGGGAAACCCGCCGGAAGCCTGGCTTGACCTCCTACCGCGCTATGCCGAACTGCAACGCAGCGAGGCTGCACATGTGACCGAGCATCTGCGCGATGGAGTGCCGGATCTACGCGTCGCGACGCTTCCCGCCCGTTACGACGACCTCTTGGGCAGAGACCTCCCGCTCGATGACGATGCGGCCCTTCGCCTCAGTCGGTTCGCGCCACGCTTCGCGCACCTATGCGAGCTGCTCGCGGCCACCGGTGTGCCGCCGAGCGTGCAGCACGACGACCTGCATGCCGCGAACCTGTACGTCGATCGCCACCGCGTTCGAGTGCTCGACTGGGGCGATGCCTCGATCTCGCATCCCTTCGCATCCCTGGTCGCGACTTTCCGATTCCTCGAAGAGACGAACCGGCTTCGGCCGGACGATGCGTGGTTCGCACGCCTCCGCGACGCGTACCTGGAGGTCTGGGGCCCGGATCTCGCCGAAGTGTTCGCGCTCGCGATGCGTGTCGGGTCGATCGCGCACGCAATCGCTTGGATGCGGTCGACGAGCTCCATAGATCCCTCCTCGTTGCCATACAAACGAGAAGCCGGCTGCTCGACTTCCGGCG
>JAODBI010000055.1 GCA_025463875.1 Actinomycetes bacterium | reverse complement strand
CTGGGACGCATCGTGACGCGCGCCGAAGTGCTGAAGGTCTTGCAGACGTGGCTGCGACTCCAACACGAATGGGCGGCGCGTCCGGCGCTCCTCGCCGAACCGATCGACGCCCCCCTGTTCGTCGTCGGCCCGCCGCGCACGGGGACGACGATCCTCCTCGAACTGCTCGCGCTCGACCCGCAGTTGCGCGCGCCGATCGCTTGGGAGGCGCTCCACCCGCTGCCCGTCGAAGGCGATGCCGAGCGCCGGCGCGAGCTCTCGGAGTGCGAGCAGGAGTTCTGGGCCGACGTACATCCCGAGTTCATGACGATGCACGAGCTCGCGAGCGACCTGCCGTGCGAGTGCGTCAACTTCTTGGCCTACGACTTCGCGGGCCCGTACTACAGCATGATGTACGACACGCCGAGCTTCACCGGTTGGCAGCTGGAGAACCTCGACACCCTCGGACGCGTCTACCGACTCCACCGGCGCATGTTGCAGACCTTTCAACACGTTCCGATGCCAGGCGGGACCGCCAACGGCGCACCTCGGCGCTGGTTGCTCAAATCGCCGGGGCATCTCTCGACGCTCGCCGCGCTCTTCGCCGAGTATCCCGACGCGCGCGTCATCCACACGCATCGCGACCCACGCCGTTTCATCGCGTCACTCGTGAGTCTGCTCGCGGTGTTGCGCTTCATGCGGAGCGACAGCGACCTACGGCTCGCGCTGGGGCCGATCATGGAGATGACGTATCAACTGTTCCTCGAGCAGGTGATCACGCAGCGCACCGACGGGACCGTGCCCGACGACCAGATCGTCGACACCCATTTTCTCCAGCTCATGTCGGACCCGGTCGCGATGCTGCACCGCGTGTACGACCAGCTGGGCTACGAGTGGCCGAAGGGGCACGATCGGGCGATCACCGCCTACCTCGCCGCCAAGCCCAAGGCCAAGCACGGGGCGCACACGTACTCCTACGACGACCTCGGGCTCGACGACGACCACGTGCGGGCGACGTTCGCGCCCTACGTGTCGCACTACGGGATCACCGAGGAATAAATCTCGGGAACCCCCGGACCTCCCGCGTCGTCCGACTCTCCAGTCCACGGCAGTTGGAGGGTCAGATGTCGCACGGGTTCCCCGAATTCCGTCGCTCACGTTCCGGTCGCGTCCTTTCTCGCACTCTCGTCGCGCTGGCGGTACCGGCGGCGGTCGCCGCACTCGCGACACCCGCCGGGGCCTGCGGCGGACTTGTGGGCGAGAACGGCACCATCAAGCTCACGCGCACCACGACGCTCGCCGCGTACCACGACGGGGTCGAGCGCTACGTCACGTCCTTCGAGTTCAGCGGCCAGGGCAAATCGGTCGGCTCGATCACGCCGCTGCCCGGCATCCCCACGAAGGTCGAGCGCGGCGGGAACTGGACGCTGCAACGGCTCGAGCGGGAGGTCGCACCGCCGGTCGAGGCCCAGTTCGATCTCGTCGCCCGCGGGGCCGCGACGAAGAACAGCGCCGCTGTGATCCTCGAGAAGAAGATCGACGCCCTCGACATCACGATCCTCAAGGGCGGCGGCGCCGAGGTCGGCAAGTGGGCCGTAGACCACGGCTACCTGCTGACGCCCGATGCACCTGCGATGCTCGACTTCTACGGCCGCCGCAGTCAGATCTTCATGGCCGCCCGCTTCGACGCGACCCGCGCGCAACGCCTCGGACAGACGACGGGCGACGGGACGCCGATCATGTTGACGATCCCCGTGAAGGAGCCGTGGGTCCCGTTGCACATCCTGAGCCTCGGCCTCGACAAGGCGGCCGTGGTCGAAGCCGACGTCTTCCTCCTCACCGATCAGCAGCCGAAGCTCCTCGCGGGCGGGAGCGGTCTGAGCCTGCAGCGCAACGAGCCGGCGTCGGCGTCGTTGCTCGACGACCTTCGCATCGACAAGGGCATGGGCTGGGTGCCGCAGCACATGTGGTTCACCTATCTGCGGCTGAGCACGCCCGCTGCGCAACTCGGCTACGACCTCGCGGTGTCCGACCAGCCCGGCGCGGTCCCGCGGCTCGCCGACACCGGTGTCACCGCGGAAGTTGCCCGAGCCGTCGTCGCGCCGAGCGAGCAGGGCCGCGCGATGTGGCCGCTCGTCGCCGCGGTGATCACCGGTGCGTTGACCTTCGGTTCCGTCACGATCGTGAGCGGCCGGCGTCGGCGGCGGATCGCGGAGGTCGCGGCGTGAGGTGGCTCGTGCGCAGCGCGCTCGCGATCGTCGTCGCCGCGACGACCGCGTTCGTCGGATACTCGGTGAGCTCCGACGATCACGCGGCCGCGTCCAATCCCGCGCTCGGGCCCGGTCTCGTCACCGTCGACGTCGGTATCCACTACAGCCAGTTCTCGTTTTCGACGTTGCACGTGCGGACCGGGACCCTCGTGCGATTCCTCGTGCACAACGACGATCCGATCCACCACGAGTTCATCGTCGGTGACGCGGCTGTGCACGCGCGGCACGCGCACGGCACCGAAGCAACGCACCCGCCGGTCCCGGGCGAGGTGTCGGTCGCGCCGAACGACATCGGTGAGACCTTCTATCGCTTCGACCGCCCGGGTCGGTTCCTGTTCGCGTGTCACCTTCCGGGCCACTTCGCGTACGGCATGAAGGGCTGGGTCGTCGTCGGCGCTTAGGCGACTCGCAGTAGGGCGTCATCGAGCGGAAAGAGCAGCTCGCGACGCCTCGGTCAGAACCTGGTCAGGTTCATGTAGCACAGCCGACACGCGCGCGACCAGGACGCGTCATGCAAAACGAACCGAGTGGCAACACGAGGCCCTTACGTTCGCCTACATGATCACTACCTTGCGAGTGCGTATCAAAGACCGCGAACGCCAAAAGGCGTTCGGGGCTTACCTAGGCGGAAAGATGATCGGCCTCGGCATCGTGGTGCTGGGTCTGTGGGCGGTCACTTGGTATTTCAGCACCAAAGCGGGCGCGGCGATGCTCGGTCAGACGGCGCCGACAACCCAGGCGACCGACATCGTCAACCCCCTGAACACCACGTGGACGCTGGTCACCGCGTTCCTCGTGTTCTTCATGCAAGCCGGGTTCATGTTCTTGGAGGCGGGGTTCGCGAGGACCCGGGAAGTCTCCAACGTCATGATCTCCTGCATTGCCGACACCTGTCTGTGCGCACTGCTGTTCTGGGCGTTCGGTTTCGCGTTCATGTTCGGCACCGGCAACAAGTGGATCGGTCATCACTACTTCTTCCTGCATGGCGCGCCGCACACCTACGGGTCGACCGGCGTGGCGTTCCTGGCGTTCTTCTTGTTCCAGTACGCGTTCGCCGACACCTGCAGCACGGTCACGACCGGTGCGATGGTCGGGCGAACGGCCTTCGGGGGTGATCTGATCTACAGCTGTGCTGTGAGTGGGTTCATCTACCCGATCCTCGGCCACTGGGTATGGGGTCCCGACGGCTGGCTCGCGACCATGAAAACGCCGTTCCATGACTTCGCGGGCTCGACCGTCGTGCACTCGATCGGCGGGTTCATCGCACTCGCCGGTGCCATCGCGCTTGGACCGCGGCTCGGCCGCAAGTTCAAGCGGGACGGCGGTGGTATGCCACCCGGTCACGACATGGCCATCGCCGCAGTCGGCGGCGTGATCCTGTGGTTCGGTTGGTACGGATTCAACCCCGGGTCGACGTTGTCCGCCATGGACTTCGAAGGCATCGGTCGGGTCGCGACGAACACCACACTTGCTGCGTCCGCGGCCGGTCTCGTGGCGATGTTCTTCGTCTATCCACGAGCCCATAAGTGGGACACGGGTATCTCGATCAACGGCTTCTTGGCCGGACTGGTCGCCATCACGTGTCCGTGTTACTGGGTGTCACCGTTCGGGGCCATCTGTATCGGCGCGATCGCCGGTGTGGTCGTGGTCCTCGGCGTCGACCTGCTCGAGTACCTACGGATCGACGACCCGATCGGTGCGTGGCCCGTTCACGGGTTGTGCGGAATATGGGGCACGCTGAGCCTGGGCCTGTTCGCCACGGGCCAGTTCGGCGGCGCGACGAGTACGGGACCCGACCCGTCCACCTCCTTCAAGGGGCTGTTCTACGGCGGTGGATTCCACCAGTTGCAGTTCCAGATATTCGGGAGCGTGATCATCTGCGCGTCGACGTTCGCGATCGCGTTGATCATCATGTATGCGCTCAAGGCCGTCGGTGTGTTGCGGATCTCGGCCGAGCACGAGCTCGAGGGTCTGGACATCGTCGAGCACGGCGCGCCCTCTTACCACCCCGAGTACGCCTACATGGGTTACTCGCCGATCCCGAGCGGGAAGTCGCCGGGAGTCGCCGTACCGCGCGGTGCAGACTCTCCGACGATCAGCGTCGGGGAATAGGAGAGCGATCACATGCATCTCGTCACGGCCATCATCAAAGCGCACCGCGTCGAAGCAGTGACGGAGGCACTGAAGGACGCGGGTGTCACGGGAATGACTATCGCCGACGTTCAGGGTTTCGGTCGCCAACGTGGACACACCGAGGTGTACCGGGGTTCTGAGTACAACGTCGACTTCCTGCCCAAGGTCCGCGTCGACGTCCTGTGCGACGGCGGCCAGGCCGACAAGATCACCGACGTCATCGCCGACGCCGCCCGTACCGGAAAGATCGGTGACGGGAAGATCTGGGTGACCGAAGTCGCTCGTACCATCCGCATCCGCACCGGCGAGACGGGAGAGGACGCACTCTGATCCCGGATCTCACCGGTTGAGCTCTGGAACGGCCCTCACGCTTCAACGCGGAAGCGTGAGGGCCGTTCTGCGCAAGTTCGACGGAATGATCGGCGGCGCATCGGGCGTTGGACCACTTCATGCCGAAAGAACTTCCCGCCAGTCACGCCGCCCTGCTCGAGCAGCCGGTGGTCGTCCATCTCGCCACCGTGCGTCCCGATGGCGCGCCGCAGACCAGCGAGATGTGGTTCGCGTGGGACGGCGGGCGGGCGCGCTTCACGCACACCACGACCCGCCAGAAGTTCCGCAACTTCACGCACGAGCCGCGTGTCTCGTTCTCGGTGACCGATCCGGCGAACCCGTATCGCTTTCTCGAGGTGCGCGGTGTCGTCGAGTCGATCGAGCCCGATCCCGACGGTGAGTTCTACAAGAGTCTGGGACGCCGTTACGGCTTGGTCACCGAAGTGTTGGACGCGGACGTGCGCGTCGTCGTCACGGTTCGCCCCACGTGGTACGTCGCGGTGGAAGGCGGTATGACACCAAGTGAGCTCGCGGAGTGGACGAAGCGCGTCGGGGCCGCAACGCGGGAGAGCGGTTAGACCGCGCGGCGCATACAGACGCGCTGACCGGGTTCGAGTCCGTGCTCGGCTTCGAGCGCGCACAGCGCGCGGAGCTCCGGACCGATCTCGTCGTCGGACATGATGTCGAACCCGTGCTTGGCGTAGTACGGCGCGTTCCACGCGACGGCGCGGAACGTCGTGAGTGTCACGGCGTCGTAGCCGTGCGCTGCGGCCCACGTGCACGTGTGTTCGAGCAGTGCAGTGCCGAGGCCCTGCCGGCCGCGCTCGGGAACGACGCTCAACTGTTCGAGGTGCGCCACTCCGTCGACGATGTCGACGACCGCATACCCGACGGGGAGGTCGTCATCGTCTGCGATGAGCCACGCGCGGCCGGCGCGGGTGTATTCGGCCAGAGCCTCGGCGCTCTCGGGCTCGTGGGCGGCCACGTCGGCGAAACCGACCTCGGCGAAGATCGCACCCGCGGCGCGCTCGATGTCGCGCAGCCGTTCGAGCTCGTCGGGCCTCGGAGTGCGGATGTCGAACGGCACGAGCGGGCAGTCTGCTCCAAGTGTTGTACGGCTACCGAGCCGATCCATCGGGCGGCGAAGGATGCCGACGTCGTGAAGTGGGGTTCACGACGTCGAGGTACTGAGTTGCTTGCTGACGAACGCGAGCTTGCGGGCGTCGGCGACGGCGTGCAGCTCGTGGATCAGGCCGTCGCGCATCTCGAGCTGTAGCGCGATGACGAGTTGTCCGTTGCGGAACGCGAGTACGCCCGGGTTGCCGTTGATCGGTTGCGACACGAGTGTGACGCGCGCCTTCGGTCCGAAGAACCGCAGTAGGTTCGGCCCGACGGCCTCTCGGCCGTGCAGCGGTGAAGGCTCCATCCCGCTGATGCCCAGGTCGACCTCGCCGCCGACGTCGGGATCGAGCAGCTCGACCAGCGCGTCGAGATCGCCGCCCGCGCAGACGGCGATGAACCGTTGCGCGACGCGCTGCTGCTCGGCGAGGTCGGGCTCGAAGCGGTTGGGACCGGTCTCGGACTCGATCCGGCGGCGGGCCCGGCTCGCGATCTGGCGGCATGCGGCCGGCGTGCGTTCGACGATCGAGCCGATCGCTTCGAACGAGAACTGGAAGACGTCGTGCAGCACGAACACCGCCCGCTCGGCCGGGGTCAGCTGTTGCAACACGACGAGCAAGGCCATCCGGATGTTGTCGTCGAGGGTGACGCGGTCGGCCGGATCGGGAAGCGGAGCCGCGGCCGCGACGGTTGCGGTGGTCTCACGGTCTTCGGTCGTCGCGGTCGTGGTCTCCCGGCGACTGCGGGCGGAGCGCAGCTGATCGAGGCAGATCCGGCTCACGACGACGATGAGCCACCCGCGCGGGTCGTCGATGGTCGCCAGATCGCGATCGAGTAGCCGGCTGAACGCTTCCTGCACGACGTCTTCGGCGTCCTGGATGTTGCCGAGCATGCGGAACGCGAGGTCGACGAGGTAGGTGCGGTGCTCGGACCAGACGTCGGCGAAGTCGCCGTGATCAGGCGCGGGTGGACGATCAGCCATTCGAAGCCTCCTCGGGCTGGGCTCGAACGTAGGGCTCGTACGTAGGACGAGATAGCGCCCGAGAATGTGACGCGCGTGCGACGTCACACTCCGACCGGCTGTCCCGTCCTATGGGCATTCGGTTTCGCGACGGTCGCGAACGAAGAGGAGCAGCGCGATGAGTATCGGTAGGAACGGTCGGGCGCACGGCGCGCCGCTCGCGATCGAAGTGGTCGGACTACGCAAGACCTATCCCGGTGGAGTGGAGGCGGTCGCGGGTATCGACTTCACGGTATTCCCGGGCGAGGTGTTCGGCTTGCTCGGCCCGAACGGCGCGGGCAAGTCGACCACGATCGGCATGCTCACGACGACCGTGGCGCCGACGGCCGGAACCGCGCGGGTTGCCGGATTCGATGTGGTCGACGACCCGATCGGTGCCCGGCGCGCGAGCGCGGTGGTGTTCCAAGAAGCAGTCGTCGACGGCTCGCTGACGGGACGGCGGAACCTCGAGATCCACGCTCGGTTGTGGGGAGTCCCACGGGCATCGGCGCGAACGACGATTGCCGACATCGTCGGGCGCTTCGGTCTGAGCGATCTCGTCGATCGACCGGTCGACACTTACAGCGGCGGTCAACGGCGTCGGCTCGAGATCGCGCGGTCACTGGTGTCGGAACCCCGGGTGCTGTTTCTCGACGAACCGACCGTCGGACTCGATCCCCGCATCCGCTACGAGCTGCTCGACCTCATCGGCGACCTCCGCATGGAGAACGCGATGACGATCGTGCTCACGACGCACTACCTCGACGAAGCCGAACGGCTCTGCGATCGCATCGCCGTCGTCCATGCGGGCGAGATCGTCGCGCTCGACACACCGACCGCGCTGCTCGAGAGCCTCGGACCGGAAATCCTCGAACTGCGCGTCGGCGCCGACGTCGACGCGCTGCTCTCGTACCTGCGCGTGCACGGACATGCAGGCGACGACGCATTCGCGGTGGGAACCACCGTCACCGTCCCGTTGCGCGGACAATCCGCGCGTGGCGTCATCGACCGCGTCGAAGAGTTCGGCGCGCGCGTGACTGCCACCACAACCCGTCCACCCTCGTTGGACGACGTCTACCTCCGCCTCACCGGCACCCGCCTCGCGGCCTGAAACTCGAACTCGAAGGAGCCATTCCGATGTCGACAGTTGTCACCACTCCTCCCACCAAACTGCAACCGATCGCCTCCCGCGAACGCGGGTCGACGTCGAGGCTCGCCGGTTTCGCGACGCTCTCGCGCCGGCGCTTCAGCCTCAGCGCGCACACGCCCCGGGAGATCTTCGTACCGCTGCTCACCCCGATCCTGTTCGCGGCCGTCATCGCGCCCGCCCTCGCGAAGGCGATGACATCGGGGGGACCGATCGACTACCTGAGCTTCGTCGCGGTCGGGACGATCGGCTTGCTCGTCCCGCTGAGCTGTGTGCTGGGCGGGATCGGGATGATCGTCGACCGCGAAAGCGGTGCGCAACGCGATCTGCTGGCCGCGCCGATCCCACGGTCGACGATGGTGTTCGGGAACCTGTCGGTGTCGTTGGCCGTCAGCTGCTTCCAGGTCGCGGCGTTGATCGTCGTCGCGGTGCTGCGGGGTGCGACCTTCAGCACGAACTTCTCCGGCATCGCCTGGATGGTGACGGCGACCCTCGGCCTCGCGATCGCGATGCATTCGGTCGCGGAGGTGCTTGCCGCGCGGATCCCGAAGCAGGAGGAGTACGTCGGCGTCGCCCCCGCGGTCGCACTCGTTCCGTGGTTCTTCGCCGGCAGCTTCTTCCCGATCAGCGCCATGCCCGCCGGGCTCACCGCGTTTGCCAAAGTCCTCCCGGTGACGCACGCGCTCGCGCTCATGCGCTACGGGCTGGTCGATCACAGCGGCCGCGGGCTGCACGACATCTGGGGAATGAGCAACACGACGGCGATGGCCGCGCTCAGCCTCGGTGTGGTCGTCGGGTTCGCGGCCTTGATGGTCGCGGTGTCGGTCCGGGTGTTCAGCCGGACGGCGATCCACTGAGACGGGTCGGGGCGAGCTCGTCATTCGCGGGTGACGATCTGGTGCGCGGCAGTACCAAATTCTCCTTGTTTTATCGGGTGTTTTGGCTGTCTGTCTGGTACGATACGAGCAGATGTTCGGGTGCATGGACGAGATCAAACAGGCACGGGTAGCGCTCGACGCGCAGACCGCGGCGTGGGTCGCGAAGGTCGGTGCGTACGACCGTTCCGAACAATGGCGCGCCGACGGCTACGGGAGTGTCGAAGCCGCGATTGCTGATGCGTGTCGGATGGATCGCGGTGTCGTCCACGTCGATGTGAAGCTGGCCCGCAAGCTCGAGCAACTGCCCGGAAATCCGAGGTCCTCGACGTCGGCCGCACCGGCCGCACCGCCACCAGTGCGCAGTTCCGGGCGCTCATCGCCCGCCACTGCACAGCACCCGGCTGCCACGAACCACCCAACCGATGTCATGCCCACCACATATGGCATTGGACCCACGGCGGACCCACCGACCTCGACAACCTCCAGCAGTTGTGCTGGAACCACCACCGCCAACGACACCTCGACGACGCCCACGCTCGAGCCCGACCCGGATAGGCCGCGCAGTGTTCACGCGCCAATTGATGCCTTCCACGGGTACTGAAGGGCGCATGAATCCAAGGCCACCGCGAGTGCGAGCAGAAGGCCTCACTCAACGTTGTGGGGGAGCGCCCGGCGACGCACCACCCGTAAGTCGGCGGCGCGTCAGATTGCGCGGGCGACGTACTGCGCGGAGAAGTGGTCCGGCACGTACACGGCGGCTTCGATCTCGAAGCCGGCTCGCTGCATCATGGGCTCGAGCAGCCAGGTGAACGTCGAGTGCTCGTCGCGGACGTGCTCTTCGAGCTCGGCGCGACTCCACGCGACTTCGACGTCGGTCCCGCCCGTCGCGCACCACGCCTCTATGCGCTCCTCGGCTTCGGCGGGGTCGAAGCCGTACACGACGTCCGAGAGCCGTAGCACCCCGCCGGGTCGCAGAACGTGCCGGACCCGCGTCAGGGCCACGGCCTTCCAGAAGTCGGGAAGGTGATGCAGTGCGTAGCGGGAGTACACGAAGTCGGCCGGGTTGCCGCGGTGTTCGTACGAGAGGAAACCGGACTGCACGACCTCGACGTTCGAGACGTCGGCCGCGTCCAACTTCGTGCGCAGTCGGCTGAGCATCACGGGCGACACGTCGACTGCGACCACACGACGGCACGCGGGCGCGGCGGCAAGGGTGAACTGTCCGGTACCCGCGCCGAGATCGACGACGACTGATTCGGGGCCGAGGCCGAGATCCTCGAGGACGACGAGCTCTTCGGCTGCTCCGGCGTCCGCTTTCGCGTCGTACCGTCCGACGTGGTCGACGTCCAGGTTCTCCCGGCCCGCGCTCGCAACTTCGTCGAAGGTCCAGCCCGCCGAAGCATTGCGACGAGACGCAGTGGCCATGCCGGCAAGCATGTCACTTTCCGTCGCGCCGGCCGAACGACGAGTTGTGGTGTTGCAGGTGCTGGTTGAGTCGCGCGGCTTGGCGCGTCTGATGGTCGCGTTCTGCGAGGTTGGGCGCGTTGCGCGCTGCGTTGGCATAAAGGCGGGCAGCGAGTTCGAGATCGCCGTTCTTCTCGTGGAGGTACGCGGCGACCGCGTCGCGCCGCGGGACGTGTTGGTCGACCTCGGCCAGTGCCGCCAGTCCTGCGAGCGCGCCGTCGGCCTCGCCGACTGCGACCGCACGGTTGAGCCGGACGATCGGAGTGTCGGCGAACCGGAGTAGCTCGTCGTACCACTCCACGATCTGGACCCAGTCGGTCTCCTCGACACGCGGCGCGTCGGCATGGAGCGCGGCGATCGCCGCTTGCGCCTGGTATTCGCCAAGCTGATCGCGCGCGAGCGCAGCTTGTGCGATGTCGATTCCCTCGGCGATGAGCGCTGTGTCCCACTGGCTGCGGTCCTGATCGGCGAGAGGCACGATGCTTCCGTCCGGTCGGGTGCGGCTGCGGCGGCGGGCATGGTGTAGCAGCATCAGGGCGAGCAGCCCGTGGACCTCGGGGTCGGCCACCAAAACAGCCAGCTGCCGGGTCAGCCGGATCGCCTCGGCCGCGAGATCGACGTCGCCGGAATAGCCCTCGTTGAAGACGAGGTACAGCACCCGCATCACCGTGCGCACGTCGCCGGGACGATCGACACCGTCCCGACTGACCATGCGCTTGGCACGGCTGATGCGCTGCGCCATGGTGCGTTCGGGGACGAGGTATGCCCGAGCGATCTGGCGAGTGGTGAGGCCACCCACGGCTCGGAGGGTCAACGCAACCGCCGACGTGAGGGGCATGTCGGGGTGCGTGCACAGGAAGTAGAGGCGCAGCGTGTCGTCGGCGCTCGGGATCGCGCCGGCCGGCGGTTCGGTATCGAATCGGAGCTCTCGGTCGCGGCGCGCCGCGTCTGACCGCGTCATGTCGAGGAAGGCTCTCCACGCGACCGTGATGAGCCACCCCGTGGGGTCGGCGGGCAACTCGTCTCCCCACGCGGAGAGCGCCCGGATGAGCGCCTCTTGTACGGCGTCCTCGGCCGTCGCGAAGTCCGCACCGCGACGGACGAGGACGCTCAAGACTCGTGGGACGAGCTCGCGTAGCTCGACCTCATGCACGCTCACTAGGTGACGGTGGGCGACGCGGTCAGGAACGGTCGGACCTCCAGCCATTCGTGGATCGGTTCGCCGCCGGCGCCGGGTGCTGCCGACAGCTCACCGGCGAGCTCGATCGCTCGCTCGTACCTGTCGACGTCGATCACCATCCATCCCGCGATCAAGTCCTTCGTTTCGGCGAACGGGCCGTCGGTCACCGGCGGCCGCCCCTCGCCGTCGTACCGGACCCACGCGCCGTCGGGCGACAGCGCCTGCGAGTCGATGAACTCGCCGCTGCCCTCGAGCCGAGCTGCGAAGTCGTTCATGAACCGGATGTGTGCCTCGACCTCGTCGGGCCTCCACTGGTCCATCGCGACATCGTTGACGGGCGTCGGCGCGCCTCGGTAGTGCTTGAGCAACAGGTACTTGGCCATGGTGTTCTCCTTGTGTGACGCCGGCCCTGCCGGCCGGATGCACCCCTGGGACGGAGCCGGCCCCGAATTCTCGACATCGTCGCCGGGAATTCGACAAGAACGCCCTGAGGAAGCGTCAACTTGAAGAAGACGGCAAAGGAGACCCGGCAGCAGCGCGCCGGCGTCGCCGCCGGGCGACCTGTTAGTCGGGCGCCGGGCTGTTCGCGGGAGCGAGTGAGCTCAGCTCGGTCTCGATCGCACCGATCGACGCGCGCGGCGGCGTGGCCGCAAGGTCCTGGTTTCGCCGGGTGGCCGCGAGCCGCTGCCACTCCTCGTCGCTCACCCGGTGCAACCGCAACACCATGCGCCGGAGCGTATTTCGGCTCCCGCGCGTTGCCGGGGATGCTCAGGCGTCGAGTGCGAACGGGCCGCGGCCCATCTGCTCGCGGATCGTCACGACGGGCGGGTTCGTCATCGAACGCCGCTGCCAGTTCGCGCCGTCGACCACGAGCGTGTGGCCCGAGATGAAGCGCGCGTACGGCGACGCGAGGAACGTCGCCGCCCAACCGAGCTCCTGGCGCTGCCCGACGCGCAGCGCCGGCTGGCACGCGTCCTTGTCGGAGGTGCGGTCGAGGTTGCCGCGGATGTCGGCGGTCATGTCCTCGTGTGGAAACAGGCCCGGGACGAGCGAGTTCACCTGGATGCCGTACGGGCCCCACTCGACCGCGAGCGACTCGGTGAGGTTCTTCACGCCCGCCTTGGCCGCGGCGGAGTGCACGAAACCGGGACCGCCCGTCCACGCGTACGACGCGCCGACGTTGATGATCGAGCCCGGAGTTCCGGTCGCGATGTGGCGCCGACCGAACTCACGGCAGCACAAGAACGTGCCGTTCAGCGTGATGTCGACGACGGTGCGCCACGCGTTCGCCGACATGTCCTCGGCCGGTACCGGGAAGTTCGCCGCCGCGTTGTTGACGAGCACTCCCGGAAGGCCGAACTCGGCCTCGGCCGCGTCGAACGCGTCCGCGATCTGCCCGTCGTCCCGGATGTCGCACGCCACCGCGATGACCGGTGCGCCCAACGCCTCGATGGCGGCGCGACCGGCGTCGAGGTGCTCGGGCTTGCGGCTCGCGATCACGATCGACGCGCCGGCGCGCGCGAACTCCGCCGCGATCGCCTTCCCGAGCCCGGTGCCCGCGCCCGTCACGAAGACGCCCACGCCCGCGAACGTGCCTTCCGGCAGCGCGCTCGCGCCGACCTCCGGCGGTTGCGGCAGACCGATCAGGCCGTCGTTTGCATCGGGCACGACTCAGCTCCCCGTGTAGTTCGGCGGACGGTCCTCGTCGCGTGCGCTGCGCATCTCGGCGAAGTCGTCGCTGCGGTTGATGAACGTCTGGTAGATCATCTCGTCGTTCATCGAGTTGCGGATCTGCGGCAGCGCGAGATGACGGATCACCTCGCGCGCCATCTTCACCGTGACCGCGGGCGACGACGCGATCTGCGCGGCCATCTCCTGCACCGTGGCGTCGAGATCGTCGGCGGGCACGACACGCGACACGATGCCGTGCGCGAGCGCTTCCTCGGCCGAGACGACGCGGCCGGTGAGCACCATGTCGCTCACGAACCCGTGTCCGCACATCTCGTAGAGCACTGCCACGCCACCGGTGTCGGGAATGACCCCGTAGGTGACCTCGGGCAGGCGGAAGCGCGCGCCCTCCGCCGCGACCCGCACGTCGCACAGCAGCGCGCGCTGGAACGAGCCGCCCATGACCCAGCCCTTGCACGCGACGATCACCGGTGCGTCGATGTCCCAGACGCGCTGGATGCCGCGGTGCCCGCGTCGCATGAGCTCGTGATGCGAGAGCGGTACCTGCAGCGTGCCGATCGAACCGACGTCGCGCCCCGACGAGAACGACTTCCCGACGCCCTTCCAGATCACCGCCCGGATGTCGCGCCGTTGGGCGAGCTCGTCGAGGATGCCGAAGAGCTGCATGTCCATGTCGTCGTCGAACGCGTTGTGCTTGTCGGGATTGTCGTTGACGATCGTTGCGATCGCGCCGTCGACCTCGAGCCGTACCGTGCCAGCCATAGGGGCCTCAACATAGGCTGATCCGCGTTCGTCCTACCAAGGCGAAGTTCGCGTACCAAGGAGCTCTCGGCATGACCAACCCCATGGGCGGCGGCGTCAATCAGCGCGGCCTCATCAAGATGACGCCCGAAGAAGTCGACTCCTTCCTCGCGGAACGGCGCTCGATGACCATGTCGACGATCTCGGGCGACGGCAGCATCCATTCGGTGGCCATGTGGTACGGGTTCCTCGAAGGCGCGGTTGCGTTCGAGACCAAGGCCAAGGCGCAGAAGGTCGTCAACCTGCGGCGCGACCCGCACCTCACGTGTCTCGTCGAGGCGGGCGACACCTACGATCAGCTGCGCGGCGTCTCGCTCGTCGGGACCGGCGAGATCGTCGAAGATCCCGATCGCATCTGGGAGCTCGGCGTCAGTGTGTTCTCGCGCTACAACGCGCCGTACACCGAAGAGATGAAGCCGTTCGTCGAGGTCATGTTGAACAAGCGCGTCGTCGTGAAGCTGCACGTCGACAAGACGGTGACCTGGGACCACCGCAAGCTCGGCCTTCCCGCGATGTGATTTCAGCCCAACGAACTTCAGCCCAACGAACTTCAGCCCAACGAACTTCAGCCCAACGAACTTCAGCCCAACGAACTTCAGCCCAACGAACTTCAGCCCAACGAACTCAGCCAAGAAGTGTGTTG
>JAODBI010000051.1 GCA_025463875.1 Actinomycetes bacterium | reverse complement strand
GGGATCGGCGTCGGCACGATCGCCGCCGGCTTCCACGTTGCCGTCGCGCAGCTCGTCGCCGGTACGGCGAGCGCACTCCGCGATCAGACCGGATTCGACCGCGTCGCATTGAGCGGCGGCGTGTTCCAGAACGCGCTGCTCGTGCGCCTCGCCACCGTCGCGCTGGAGGAGTGTGGCTTGCGGGTGCTCACCCATCGGCTCGTCCCCCCGAACGACGGCGGCCTCGCGCTGGGCCAGATCGCCGTTGCCGCCCACCGCCGTCGGCGCTCGACGAACAGGCAGGTCGCGCGATGACCGCGTCGACGCGCCCGGACACATCGGCCGACACATTGGCGGGCGCACTGGTCGACTCGTCGGCCGACCTGTGGGCCGAGCTTGCCTTCGCGTCGTTGTCGATCGCGCGCCGGTTCGCGGCGGCGGCCACGATGTGGAGCGTCTCGCCGCAGTGGCCATCGCACGGTCGCCACGTCGCGGTCGAATTCGTACACCCTGTGATCGTCGGCAAGCGGGCGCTCCCCGCGGTGAGCGTGGAGAGCACCGACCTCGTCGGCTCCCTCCGCCTGCTGGCGCGGCCCGGCGACGTGGTGCTCGCCATCGGCACCGCCGACGACTCGCGCGTTGCACGGTTGATGGAGCGCGCCGACGCGTGGGGTGTCACCGGCGTGTGGATCGGCGCCGGACCTCGTCCACCGATCGGCGCCGCCGACCACATCATCTGGTTCGACGAGCTCGACGCGCTGCTCTCGGCGCGGGCGGGAGAGCTCGTGCTGCTCTACCACCTGCTGTGGGAGCTGACCCACGTGGTGTTCGAACACCCCGGTCTGCTTGCCGGCGATGCGCCGGCCACCGACGACGTGTGCGTGACCTGCTCGGACGAAGGCCGGGTGGCGGAGGTGGCCGACGTGCTCGATGCGGGACGCGCCGAGGTGCTCGCGGCCGGGCACCTGGAGACCATCGACGTCAGCCTGATCGAGCCGGTAACAGCGGGCGATCTCGTCCTGGTCCACGCGGGTGTCGCGATCACCTCATGTGCGGAGGCGCCTCGCGCCGGTGCGCCGGAACGGAAGCCCGATGAATGAGCCGACGGCATTCCTGTATCCCTTCATCGACGCCGACGAGCACGACGCCGGCCGCCTCCTTGTCGACCTCGCGAACTCGGCTCGGACCAAAGCGGCCGAGAGTGCAGCGCTGCGGACCGCGACCCTCGCGCGGTGCGACGACATGTTGCGCTCTGTCGCCGACGCGATGGCACACCGGTTCCGTGGCGGCGGTCGATTGTTCACGTTCGGGAACGGCGGCAGCGCCACCGACGCCGACGGTTCCGCAGAGTTGTTTCGCGATCCGCCGTCCGGTCGGCCCTTGCCGGCGCTGTCGTTGGCGGAAGACCCGGCGGTGCTCACCGCACTCGCCAACGACGTGGGTTTCGAGCTCGTGTTCTCGCGCCAGATCATCGCGCACGCCCGCGCCGGTGATATCGCACTCGGGTTCTCGACAAGCGGTGATTCCGTCGACGTCGTTCGCGCGTTCGAAGAGTCGGCTCGACGGGAGCTGCTCACGATCGGTCTGTGCGGCAACCAGGGCGGCGCGATGGCCGCCGGGGGAGATGTCGAGCACTGCATCGTCGTCGAGTCGGCGAGCGTTCACCGCGTGCAGGAGACCCAGGACGCGATCGCGTTCACCTTGTGGACGCTCGTGCAATCCGCACTGAAGGAGCACGAGTAGTGAGCGACACGATCAACGAGTCCGAGACCGCGCCCGGACCGCCCACCGGCCGGGAAGCCGCGGTCTTCGATCGGATCGAGGCGTTCCGGCGCCGCCGGCCACGGTTGTCGGACGAGGTCGTCACGCTGGCTCATGGCGCGGGCGGCAAGGCATCGGCCGCGCTCCTCGACGCCGTCTTCCTCCCGGCCTTCGCGACCGACGTGGCCGTGCTGCAGACCGACGCGGCCGTGCTGGCGCTCGCGTCGGGCGAGCGATTGGCGTTCAGCACCGACTCCTTCGTCGTCAAACCAATGCACTTCCCCGGAGGATCGGTCGGACACCTCGCGGTGCACGGCACCGTCAACGACCTCGCCATGATGGGCGCCCGCCCACTCGCGCTCTCGGCCGCGTTCGTCATCGAGGAGGGATTTGCCGTCGCAACGCTGCAGGGCATCGTCGCCGATATGGCGGAAGCCGCGGCCGCAGCTGGAGTGTCGATCGTCACCGGCGACACCAAGGTCGTCGACCGGGGCGCGGCCGACGGTCTCTACGTCTCGACCGCCGGAGTCGGGATGATTCCCGCCGGTCGCGACCTCACGGCGGCGGGGGTCGCGCCGGGCGACGTCGTGCTGGTGTCGGGGACCATCGGTGATCACGGCACCTCGGTCATGCTCGCGCGGGGTGATCTCAACCTCGATGCTGATATCCGATCCGACACTGCACCCCTGAACGGACTCGTCGAACAGCTCCTCGCGGCCGCACCTGCGACTCGATGGCTGCGGGACGCGACCCGCGGCGGCGTCGGAACGGTCTGCAACGAGCTCGCACGCGACTCGGATGTCACGGTCGTCCTCGAGGAGTCGGCGCTACCGGTGCGCGCCGCCGTCTCGGCTGCGTGTGAGCTGCTCGGAATCGATCCGCTCTACGTCGCGAACGAAGGCAAGCTCATTGCCGTCGTCGCCCCGGAGGAAGCCGACGCCGCGCTCGGCGCACTGCGGTCGCATCCGCTCGGCCGCGACGCCCGCAGGATCGGCGAGATCCGTGCCGAGCCACCGGGCATTGTCGTCTTGGTCACCCCGATCGGCGGTACCCGCATCGTCGACATGCTCGTCGGCGATCCGCTCCCCCGGATCTGCTAGCGATCACCGTGCGATACTGAGACCATCGTGCGCCGGTCGACGGGAACCGGCCGCGGGTATCAGCGGGAGGGCGGGTGCCGGAGGCTCCCGACGTGAAGGCGCGGGTATTGGGGATTCTGCTCGTCGGGCTGAGCATGGTTGCTCTCGCCGCGTGCGACCGCCCGGCGAGCTGGTCGACGCGCGCTCATGCGAGCTTCGCCCGGCAAGAGGTCTCGTACGTGTATTCCGCGAAGTACAAGCGGTTCTTTCTCGGCGGTGGCCGAAGCACCGTGCAAGAGTCCTACGATCCGGCCTCGGACACGTGGAAGACTGTCGCGCCGTTCCCGGCCCGCCTCGACCACATTCAGTCGGTCGCGCTCAACGGTCGCATCTACTACATCGGCGGTCTTGTGCAGTGGCCGGGGCCTGCCGTCGGGACCGTGTACATCTACGACCCGGCATCCAACTCCTTCGCAGCGGGAGCGCGCATGCCCGCCGGTCGGGCACGGGGTGCGGGCGGAGTCGCGGCCTACGGCAACAAGATCTACTACGCGGGCGGACTCCACCTCGGCAAGGCAGTGTCCGGCTTCGACGTGTACGACACGGTCGCCAATACGTGGAAGACGTTGCCCAACATGCCGGAAGCGCGGGACCACTTCCAAGCCGCAGTTGTGGGAGGGCGTTTCTACGCGATCGGTGGTCGCAACACGGCCATAGACGCGACGACCACGGTGAACGACGCCTTCAACTTCGCCACCGGATCGTGGACGACCGGTCTGAAGCCGCTGCCGACGCCGCGTGGAGGATTCGCCGTGGCCGTTGTCGGGACCAAATTGCTCGTCATCGGCGGCGAGGGACACGGCCGGACCTACTCCACTGTCGAGGCCTATGACACGAAGTCGAATTCGTGGAGCCGACTGAGCCCGATGCCGACCGCCCGTCACGGCATTGAAGCGGCCGTGTGCAACGGAGGGGTCTATGTGGCCGGCGGAGGCATGGACGAAGGCGGGGGCGCGCCGACCGACGTGCAGCAGGTCTTGTTCCCCGGCCCCGTGGCCGCGTGCCGATAGCCACGACGGCCCCAGCGCCCGATTGCCCACGCCCGCTGTGACGACGGTGGTCAGCTAGAGAAACTTCTGCGCGATCAAACGCGCGCGTGGCCCGTAACGTTGAGACAGGTCGAACGTGCGGGCATCGAGGTCGGTGGAGCCCCTCGTGATCGAGACATAGTTCCTGTTGACGGAGACGTCAGAGACGACACCGGGCGCGTCCGAACAGGCGAGGATCAACTCGAAGAGCAGGTAGGTGAGCGGCGGCGACTTCTCGGGCAGTCGGTGCATCGGCCAATCCTCGATCACGTACAAGCCACCGGGTCTGAGTCGCGGATAGACATTGTTGAACGTCACACGCGTCGCGTCGAGCAGATGCGACGCGTCGTCGACGACGAGATCGAGCGGATGATCGCCGAACTCGGTCTCCAGGATCTCGTCCAGTCGACCAGCGTCCGTTTGATCGACGTCATAGAACGGGCGCACACTCGCGTGCAGTCCGCGGCCCTCGATGAACTCGTTCAGCGCGGTGCTCGGCGATTCACGCCGGTCAATGCCAACCAGCTTGTGTGGATGTGCAACTTCCTCGCACAGCGCCATGCTCGCGCCGTCGTACATCCCCACTTCGACGAGCGTGCGCGGAACGAGCTCGGATAGGAGCTGCGCGTACCACTCGACCTGCCAACGCGCCTTCAGCAGACAGAACTGATCCGGCGTCGACGGGAAGCGACCTGTGGTCGGCCGGCATACGTACTCAATGTCGCTTATGGTGAAAGAATCGTCACTCGTCCACGAAATCACCGAGTCATCCTAAGGTCGCACGCCTGAACACACCTCGCGGTGAATACGACCTCGAACCTCGGCTCTCTGGCACGCCGCGCCGCTAGCGGACAGTCTTGGCGGGTGCGATCGGGGGCGAGGTTCGAGCGGGTGGACTCGCTCGCGGTAGCGGGGCTACTCGTTGCCGCGTATCTCGCGCGTCGCAATGTCCTTCCTCTCGGCGGCTTGCTGCCGGACGATGCCTGGCAGGCGTTCGGAGCGGCGAAAGGCTCGCCGGGCAACCTCTTGACCGTAGGTTTCTCGAGCCCGGGCTTCACGGGCGCATTGATGGTGTGGAGTCGGATCACCGGGCCGCCGGAACGGATGGCGAACCTTGCCTTCGCGGCCGGCGTCGTCACTCCGGCAGTGGTGTACGCGGCATTGCGCCGGTTCGGATACTGCCGGTCGATCAGCCTGCTCCTCGGCGCAGCGCTCGTGTCCGAAAGGCTGAACATCGTCTACTCCGGACGCGTGAAGTCATACCTCATCGATGCGCTCGTCGTGCTCGGGATCGCAGCGTTGTTCCCGCGGGTTTCCAGGATGCACTTCACCTGGCGCGCGGCCGCGCTCTGGGTCGTGGGTTCGTTCGCGGTCGGCTTCTTCAGCCCGTTCGCGCTCGTCGCGGTGGGCGTCGCCGGGATTGCGCTCGTGCTGCGACCCGCGGCCGATCTCCCGATGCGAATGGTCGCGGTCCTGGGTCAGGGCATCCTTTCCGTCGCGTTGACGCTCGCCGTCCGCCAAACGTACGACGTGAACGCACTCGAGCTCTGGTGGAAACGCAACTACGACGGTTTCGTCGGCTTCGATGCGCAGCCGCTTCGGCTCCTCTCGCACGTCGCAACCCATCTACGCCGCGTCGCGTCGGTCTTCTCCGGTGGCCCGTCGTGGTGGGCGACCCTGACGCTGATCGTCGTGGTCATCGCCCTGGGTGCCGATGCGTGGTTCCGACGTCGTGCGGCTCGTGGTGTGCGGGCGCAGTACCTGCTGTTGCTCATGGCTACAGCCGTTGTCGTCAGCATGGCCGGCGTCCTGCCGTTGGGGCCGACATCGATCGGGATGCGACTCTCGTTGTGGCTCGTTCCCGTCTTCGCAATCGGTATGGCGAGCGCGCTCGATCGGCTCCGAGCGGGGCTCGCCGGTCACGACGTCACACGGATCGGGTTCGACGCGGTGGCGGTGATCGTCGCCGTCGTCGTCATCGTCATCGCAGCCGTCGCGCGGCCGTATCGTCAGTCGATCGACGTCAGGTCGGCCGCGCCGTACGTCGAACGCTCGCTGTCGCCCGACGACGTCGTGTTCATCGAGCACACGGAGTGCATGTTCTCGTACGCCGTCGAATCTCACGTTCGAGTGGGCGTCCGCCCCCGCCGGGGGCTCGTCGCGTTCGAGCCCGATTTTCACGACCCCCGCTTCTACTACGTCACCTTTGCCGGCAGACTCGGCGACCGATTGGTCGTCAGCCGCGCGTCCGCGGTCGACGACCGCACCGATGCCGTGCGCGCGATCGGGCACGCGGATCGCGTCTACCTGCATCTCAACGCGGTACCGATACCGCAACCTCGCGGGCGCATTGCCTTCGCCGGGTTGCTGCGTGGCTTGGGATACAGACAGGAGAGCGATACCGGGTTCGGCTGCGCGCGCGTGATCGTCTGGAGACGTTCGTCGCCGTAGCGCCGCCGCGACGGACGAGGATCGTGCGGCCGGGCAGTTCGAGTGTGTAGACATGAACCCATGTCGGGAAGGCGTCCTGGAGCAACGGTCGTGAACGGACTTCCGATTGCCGAGTACGCACTGCTCTCGGATCGGCACTCGGCTGCACTCGTGAGCCGCGACGGCTCGGTCGACTGGTTCTGCGTCCCCCGGTTCGACAGCGGTGCCGTGTTCGCCCGCCTGCTCGGCGTCGACGGTGGTCACTGGTCGATCCGCGTCCCCGGCGCGACCGACGTCTCGCGGCGGTATGTCGATCGAACGATGGTGCTGGAGACGACGTTCCGGACGCCGACCGGCGTGCTCACCGTGGTCGACGCGTTGGCGACGGGCGACGCCAATCGCGGGCACGAGCTGGGGCGGGGTTCGCCCCACCTTCTGCTGCGCCGCGCGACGTGCGCTGCCGGCGAAGTGGAGCTGCAAATCGACTTCGCACCGCGCCCCGAGTACGGCCTGATCCATCCCTTGGTTTCGGCTGTGGCGGGCGGTGTGAGTGCGGTGGGCGGACCCGACGTCCTGATGCTGTCGTGCCCGGTGCCGATCGAGATCGAGCAGTCGAGCGCGCACGCGCGCACGACCTTGTCCGCGGGGGAGCATCTCGGGTTCGCGCTCCACCACGCGCTACGGGTCGAACGCAGCGCCGCTCGCATCTGGACCCAGATCGAGATCGATCACCGGCTCGACGACACGATCGCGGCGTGGAACTCGTGGTCGGAGCTGCATCAGGCGTACGACGGTCCGTGGCGCGACCTCGTCCATCAGAGCGGTCGTGTGTTGCAGGCGTTGTCGTACCGACCGACGGGCGCGATCTGCGCGGCGGCGACGACCTCGTTGCCCGAGGCCGTGGGCGGCGAGCGCAACTGGGACTACCGGTATTCGTGGGTGCGCGACGCGAGCTTCACGATCGAGGCACTGTGGGTCGCGGCGTGTCCCGACGAGGTGAACGAGTTCTTCGAGTACATGACCACATCGGCCGCCGCATCGGTAGGGCGCGGCAGCGAGCTGCAGATCATGTTCGGGATCGGCGGCGAGCACGACCTCACCGAGCGCGTGTTGCCCCACCTGCCGGGTTGGCGCGACAGTTCGCCGGTACGAGTCGGCAACGATGCGTGGAATCAACGCCAGCTCGACGTGTACGGCGAGCTCCTGAACTCCGTCTATCGCCTCTGCGACACGTTCACCGAGCTGGCCTCGCAAACGAAGTCGTTCTTCGTGAAGGTCGCCGACACGGCCGCGCAGCGGTGGAAGGAGCCCGACCAGGGGATCTGGGAGATTCGCGGCGCACCCCGCGACTTCGTCTACTCGAAGCTCATGTGCTGGGTGGCGCTCGAACGCGCGGTCGCGCTGGCTGATCGCCTCGACGCGCGACATCGTGTCGACGAGTGGACGCGCGTGCGCGACGAGATCCACGAAGCGGTCGTGACGAACGGATGGAGCGATGTCGCCGGCGCCTTCACGCAGTCCTTCGGCTCCGACGAGCTCGACGCGTCGAATCTGATGATGGCGCTCGTGGGTTTCCTTCCCCCCGACGACCGTCGCCTCCTCGCGACGATCGACGCGACCGAGGAGCGGCTCACCGACGAGCGCGGGCTGGTGTACCGCTACCGGTCGCCCGACGGGCTCGCGGGCGGAGAGGGAACGTTCCTGCTCTGCACGTTCTGGCTCGCCCACGCACTGGCGCTCACCGATCAGCCGGCGCGAGCGCGCCGAGTCTTCGAACGGGCAGTGCCGTACGTCACCGACGTCGGTTTGCTGTCCGAGCAGGTCGACACCGAGACGGGCGAGCTCCTGGGCAACTTTCCGCAGGCGTTCAGCCACGTGGGTCTGGTGAACGCGGCGTGGGCCATCTCCGAGGCGGAACGACGTTTCACGGAACGCACTCGGACGTCTTGACCCGTGCGTGACGCGTGCTGTCGTGTCCCGACCACGCGCCGCGGGTGCCGGGCCTCGGACCCAGTACGCGCGGTGGCGCTCGGTCACGCTTCGTTCAACACACGCGCGCGGCGTCCGACGCTCAGGCGAACCTCAGCCGAGGTGGGAACACTTTCTTTTGTGCGAAGTCTCCGATGCCCCTACTGCCGGTCCGAGCTCTCGATCCGTCGCTCCGCGCTGCCCGGCCTGCGATTCGAGTACACGACGGGGGGCGTCGTCATCTACAACGGCGACGAACCGGTGCACAGCTGCGATCTGCAGCGCGCGCAAGCCGCGCAACGTTCGGCCTGATGCACGGCCGTATCACACGATGCGTGCGGCCACGCCGACGCCGCATCTAACTGCGAGGATCGGGCAGCGTGCCGGTGATGGCGACGTCTTCTGCTATCACCCGCAGCTTGATGTTGTGGTCTTGTGACGTCGCCCGCAGCAGCGCGAACGCGGCATCGGCGTCGATGTGCCGGGTCGCCATGAGGATCCCCTTGGCCTGACCGATCACGTCCCGGGCGACGAGCGCGTCGTGCAAACCGTTGACCAGCGCGACGTCGTGTTCGTGGATCTGCGCACCCGCGAGTGCCAGCGCCGCGTGCGCGGCGTAGACCCCGCCGAACGCGCGCGCGGCCTCGTCGAAGGCACCTCGGGCCCTGCTGTACAGGTTGAGCGCCCCGAGCGTGTCCTCGGCGGCGAAGAGCCGGAACGCGAGGATGCTTTCGAATCCCGCCGCGAGCGCCGCCGCGACGAAGGTCGGCCACCGCGCGGCCCGGTCCCGCAGGTCGGTCTCGAACGTGGGATCGCTCAGGATCGCATCGATGCACGGACCCTCGCCGATCTCGTATTCGAGTTGCTCGATTCTGTGCACGGCCTCGTCTGACCACGATCCCGCCAGGATCTTTCCCCGGTTGACGATCAAGAGGCCCGCCCCCTCACATCCGTCGATCGTCTCGACCGCGAGGTCGACGATGCGCTGCAACGTCCGTGCAACGTCGGGCTCGGCCGCCAGCGAGCGCGCGATCTCGGCGATTCGTGTCCCCGAGGGATCGACCGGCGGATCATCGGGACGACGCGTGAACGGATCCAT
>JAODBI010000393.1 GCA_025463875.1 Actinomycetes bacterium | reverse complement strand
GCACCTCCCGGTCCTCCGCGACCGATCGCGACGCCCGCGGGACCGGCCGTCGGGAGCGATCCGCTGTGCGGCTGTGCGACCGTCGACAACGTGTACGCGGTCGGAGCGGCCAGGCCGAGCACGATCGCCGCGAGTGCGAGAGCCACGGCGGCCTTTCCGCGCCGCGCCGGCGCGATCACGACGACGAGGGCAACCGCGAGACCGCCGACCAACAACACGCCGCGCAACATCGGGAACCAGGTCGGGGTGCGACCCAACAACACGTAGCTCCAGACCGCGGTGAGGGCGACGACGACCCCGAGCAGCATGCGGACGATCGGGTTGTCGCGCCGCGCCCAGAAGGTCGTCGCGCCGATACCGACGATCGCGCCGATCGCGGGAGCGAGCGCGACCGAGTAGTACTCGTGGATGATGCCCTGCCCGAGTGAGAACGCGGCGCCGGTGAGGATCAACCATCCGCCCCAGAGCGCGAGCGCGGCCCTCGTGCGATCGGTGCGGACGCGCGTCGCCGTGAAAGCGAGGCCCGCGACGAGCAGCACCAGCGCGGCCGGCAGGAGCCACGAGATCTGACCGCCGAACTGCGAGTTGAACATCCGCGCGAGACCCGCCACACCCCATCGGCCTGTCGAGTTCTGGGTCGCGCCGCCCACGCTGCCGGATTCGTTGCCGGTGAGACGTCCGAAGCCGTTGTAACCGAACAACACGTTCCAGAAGCTGTTGTTCTGCGACCCGCCGATGTACGGACGGCTCGACGCCGGCCACAACTGCACGATCGCGACCCACCATCCGCCGGCGACGACGGTCGTGAGACCGAGCACGACGACATGGACCATCCGGCGCGCGAGCTTCGGCGGCCCGGCGACGAGGTAGACGACCCCGAAGACCGGCAACACCAGAAACGCCTGCAACTCCTTGGCCAGGAACGCGAAGCCCACCAGCGCGCCGGTCGCGACCATCCAACGGAGCCGGCCGTCCTCGAGCGCCCGCGTCATCGTGTACGCACCGGCCACGAGCAGGAGCACCAGCAGGGCGTCGGGATTGTTGAATCGGAACATGAGCGCCGCGACCGGCGTCAGCGCGAACACCACACCGGCAATCAGCGCGGCCGCCGGCGAGAACCAGCGCTTGACCGTCGCGAACAAGATGCCGACCGCGGCGACGCCTTCCAGCGCCTGCGGAACCAACACGCTCCACGCGTTCACGCCGAAGATCCGCCCCGAGATCTCCATGACCCAGAGCGAGGCCGGCGCCTTGTCGACCGTGATGAAGTTGGACGCGTCGGTCGATCCGAAGAAGAACGCCTTCCAACTCTGTGTTCCCGCCTGCACCGCGGCGGAGTAGTACGAGTTCGCCCAACCCGACGCGCCGAGATCCCAGAGGTAGAGCGCGGCGGTCACGACGAGCAACAGGAGCAGCGCGGGCCGGACCCACCCGGGGTCGGAGTCCGGTCCGCGCCACGCCCGTTCGAGGCGTGACCGTCGTCGTACGGGGGGCGGAGACGACGTTGGCAACGTCTCGAGGTCGAGGACGGTGTCCGCTCGCGGAGGACTGAAGATGCTCATGATGCGACGGACTCTTTCCGATCGGTCGGCGCGGTCAGCGCGGCCGCACTGGGTTGGGCCGGGGACCCGGCCGCTTTGAACAGCACGCGGTCGAGCAGTGCGAACTGCACGAGCCAGAGCGACGCGAACGAGGAGAGGTTCGCGAAGGGCAGCGCGACGGCTCGCGCCGACGTCGACCAGTGCGATGTCATCGTCGACATGAGGCCGACCGCGACCGTCGACACCACCAGACCGGCGAGCGACAGGAGCCAGAACGGCACGATCTCCCGGGCCAGGTCGCTGCGCCCGGCTCGGCCCCAGACCCAATGCCGGTTCGCGTAGTACGACGGCCCGATCCCGCAACAGACGGCGATGATGTTGGCCGGCCCGGCCGCCACGCCCGCACCCAGTGCCAGGGCAACGAGGACCGCGGCACTGAGCAGGGTCGTGCCGACCGAGACGACAAGGCAGCGCGACATCTTCTTCAGGAGAACGCTCTGCTGAAGGGCGCGCGGCTCGACGGTCATCGGGCATTTCCGATCGAACCGATGAGGATGAAACGGGCGGCCGCCGCGAGCGACCACGTGACGAGGAGGGCGGTGAGTTGCGCGGCGAAGCTCGTCGTGAATGCTCCGACGAGGGCGAGCGAGATGCTCGTTACCGCGAGGGATGCGAAGTAGAGCGCGAACGCCGGGACCCAACGCGGGCGGGGCCGGCGTTCCGTGTAGCGAGCGTTCGCCCACGCGTTGGCGACGAACGTGGCCGTGAGCGCGAGGATGTTCGCCGCGACCGGTCCGATCGCGCCGTAGGTCGACAAGAACAAGGCCAGGGAGACCGACGTACTGGCGACACCGATCAGGGCGAACGCCACGAAGCGGCGACCGAAGTCGTTGGCGAGCCGCGCCCGTGCCAAGGGACCGAGCTCGACGCGACCGCCACCGGTTGCGAATCGCCACGCCATGCGCGCCGTTCCCTTCAGGTCGGCTACGGCGGTCGACATCACGTGGACACGGCTGTCGACGTCGTCGATCCAGTCGACCGCGACCTCGTGAATGCGCAGACCGTTGCGCTCGGCGAGCAGCAACAGCTCGGTGTCGAAGAACCACCCGTTGTCTTCGATCGCGGGAAGGAGCCGTCGGGCAATGTTCGCCCGTACCGCTTTGAAGCCGCACTGCGCATCGCGCACACGCGTCGCGAGCACCGCGTGCAGGATCGCGTTGTAAGCGCGGGAGATGATCTCGCGCTTCGGGTGCCGGGCGACGTGCGCGCCGGGCGCGAGCCGGGAACCGATGGCGAGATCCGAGTGACCCGACACGAGCGGTGCGACGAGCGGCAGCAGCGCATCGAGGTCGGTCGAAAGGTCGACGTCCATGTACGCGACGACCTGGGCGTCGCTTTCACCCCACGCCGTGCGCAGGGCGAAGCCGCGACCTTTGCGATCGAGATGTACGGCCCGAACGTGTTCGAGCTCGCGCTCGAGCCCGACGGCGAGAGTCCAAGTGCCGTCAGTCGAGGCGTTGTCGACGATCGTGATCCGCCACGAGAAGGGAAAGCAACGGCTCAGATACGCATGGATGCGGCGGATGCTCGGACCGAGCGACCGCTCCTCGTCGAAAACCGGGACGACCACATCGACGATCGGAGGGACGACGCGGAGTCCGGCGTTGAGTCCGGCGTTGAGTCCCGCGGGGACCACTTGACGCGACTTTTTATTCACGCTTTGCAGCAATGCGGTGGATTCGGGCTCTCGCATGTGCTGACGATGGTCGTTTCAGGTGGGTCCGATCTTGGAGTGACACAAGAATCGGGTGAGAACGCGGGTGGCGGACTCGGCCCCAGACCCTGAAAAAGCGGTCACCCATCGCACAAAGCGCGTCACCGACTCGGTACGTTTCTGGGCGGGACCTGGGAAGTTGAAGCGGGCAACCGACCGGGCGAGGTCATTGCTGGGAGGCAACGTGAGAATGCTCGCGCGCAGAGGCAGGAGTCGGGGACGGCGGAAGTCCGTGGTCGCGGCCGCGTCGTTGGCGATCATCGCGATGTTCGTCGTGGGGACCGCGCTGCCCGCGTGGGCCCACCACCCGGTGCTGTCCGGCACCACGGTGTGCTCCAACGGTGAACACGTGGTCTCGTGGACGATCGGCAACAGCGAAGCCCGCTTCGTGATGCATATCGACTCTGCGACGGCCGTGCTGGGCGCCCAGACGTTCGCGGTGACGGGGTACACGCCCAACGTCGCCAAGTCGGGATCCACTTCGGCGACGACGACGGTGCCGGGTGGCTCGACCGGAACCGTCACGCTCACCGTGATGGCAACCTGGACCGACAACGCCAAGGCGACGCGGTCGACGACGGTGACGCTCTCGTCGCAGTGTTCCCCCTCGACGACCACGACGATCGGCGGCACGACCACGACCATCGGTGGAACGACGACCACGACCGCCGGCGGTACGACGACGACGATCGGTGGCAACACCACGACGACGATCAGCGGAGCGACGAGCACCTCGATCGGCGGTTCGACGACCTCGACCACCGGAGGCACGGTCGGCACCCAGGGTTCGACGACGCCGACTTCGACACCGGTGACGGCCGGCTCCACTCCGACCTCGGACTCCGGGGTCACCGCGGCCACCGCGGCCACCAACCCGAGCGGGTTACTTCCGTTCACGGGTGGATCGAGCAACGGCCCGATCTTCGGTCTCGCATCCTTGGCCCTCGGAGGCATCGCCCTCGCACTGGCCGCTCGGAGGAAGCAATCTCGCGACTCGTAGTCGTCACGGATCCTCGCCGTTAGTGTCCGCTCGGAACCGGAGCGGAACGACTCGGCGATGACGGATCGAGCGTGCGTGCCCGCGTTCTCGGACGCGGGCACGCTCGCGCTCGACGATTGCGAACACGACGCGACGAGGTGAGCCCGATCGACACGACCGCCGAGAACCTGCGCGGCCGCCGCGTCCTGGTCATCGGCACCTTCGATCCGACCACGCCGCGGGCGCGGCAATGGCTGCGGCTGCTCGACCGCCTCGGGTGCGTCGTCGACGTCCGGAACATCCCTGCCTGGGACGCCGACCGCGCCGCGCAAACGGCACACTCTCCGCTTGCGCTGTTGCCGCGCGTCGGCGCCGGGCTGGCGCGGCTCGCGTGGCATCTGTTGACGTGCGAGCGTCCCGATCTCGTCGTCTTCCTGTACCCCGGGCACCTCGACGCGTGCGTGCTCGGGCCTATCGCTCGGCTGCGGCGCGTACCGGCCGTGCTCGACATCTTCATCTCGTTGTACGACACCGTTGTCTCCGACCGCGCGCTGCGGAGCCCGCGTTCGGCGGTCGGGATCGCGACGCGGGCGATCGACATCGCGGCCTGCTGGAGCGTGCCGCAGGTCGTGGTCGACACGCCCGAGAACGCCGACTTCCTCGCCCGTTTCACGTACCGGGGCCGCAGGCACTTCGCGGTCCTGTGGGTCGGCGCGGACGAGTCGATCTACGGTCCGCCGGCCCCGGATCCGGGTGACGACGGACCCATCCTCTGGTACCTGACTTACATCCCCTTGCACGGGTTCGAGACGGTCGCGCACGCCGCGGCGCTTCTCCGCGACGACGGTCGGCGCATCCGCCTGGTCGGGGACGGACAGCAACGGGCCGCAGCCGTCGACCTGGTCGCGGAGTTGAACCTGCACAACGTCGACGTCGTGGGCTCGCTGCCGGAAGCCGATCTCGTCGGCGAGATCGGGCGCGCCTCGATCTGTCTCGGCGTGTTCGGCACCACCGACAAGGCGGCGCGCGTCGTGCCGAACAAGGTGTACCAGTGCGCGGCGGCCGGACGGGCGATCGTCACC
>JAODBI010000366.1 GCA_025463875.1 Actinomycetes bacterium | reverse complement strand
CATCCTTGCGGAGCAGACCGAGAGCAAGACGCTGGCCGAGATCGTCAACCAGGTCCGGATGGACGTGGAGAAGGGGGCGTCGCTCTCGCAGGCGATGGCGAAGCACCCGAAGGCATTCAACCGTCTCTACGTGTCGATGGTGCGCGCCGGTGAGGTCGGAGGCGCACTCGACAGCGTGCTCATGCGCCTGGCCGACACGATCGAGAAGCAGGTCGAACTGCGCCGCAAGGTGAAGTCGGCGATGACCTATCCGGTCGTCGTCGCGATCTTGGTGTTGACCATCGTGACGGCGATGCTCCTGTTCGTCATCCCGATGTTCCAGAACATCTACAAGGACCTCGGCGGCACCCTCCCCGCGCCCACGCGGGTTCTGATCAGCATCTCCAACATCTGTCGCAAGCTCTGGTACGTCGTGTTCCTGGGGGAGATCGGCGCCGCCTTCGGATTCCGGAAATGGATCAACTCCGAAGAAGGTCGCAAGCAATGGGATGCGATCAAGTTGAAGGTTCCGGTGTTCGGGCCCCTCGTCCGCAAGACGGCGCTCGCCCGCTTCTCGAGAACGTTCTCGGCGCTGGTGCGTTCGGGAGTGCCCATCCTCGAGTCGCTCGACATCGTCGCCGAGACGGCGGGTAACCACGTGGTCGCGACCGCCGTCCGTGAGACCCAGGCCGCGGTCAAGCGGGGCGACCCGGTCTCGAAGATGCTCGAGGAGCATCCGGTGTTCCCGCCGATGGTCGTGCAGATGATGGCGGTCGGAGAAGAGACGGGCGCGCTCGACGAGATGCTCGACAAGATCGCCGACTTCTACGACCAAGAGGTCGAAGCGACCGTCGATGCGATGACATCGCTCATCGAGCCGTTGCTGATCGTCGTCATGGGTGTCTGTGTGGGCGGGATGATCATCTCGCTGTACCTCCCGATGTTCAACATCATCAAACTCATCAAATAGCAACACCTAGCCGGGCATTGCATTCAAGGCATGAGCCCCCGAAGTCGATGAATCCCAAACGCCGTAGCGGGGGCGGACGCACCTCCCGGCGGATCGAAAGGAAGAACAGCCCAATGCTTACACTCAAGACGCTTGCTCGTCGTCGTGGTGACGACGAGAAAGGCTTTACCCTCATTGAGTTGATGGTGGTCGTGCTCATCATTGCCATCTTGATCGCCATCGCCATCCCGACTTTCCTCGGCGCGCGTCAGCGGGCCAACGACCGTGCGGCGCAGTCTTCGCTCCGTAACGCACTTACTGCGGCCAAGACCTCGTTCACCGACACGGGTGACTACGCCGGCGCGACCCAAGCTGGGTTGTCGGCGATCGAGCCGTCTTTGACGTACTCCCCCGGTGCAGCGTCGACCGGTTTCAAGAACGTCAGTATCATTGCTGCCCCATCCGGCCAGCAGTGGTGGGCGACGGTGCTGTCGAAGTCGGGCAAGTGCTTCGGCATCTTGGACAACTCTGGTAGCACTGGCACCGGCGGCACCTCGTACATCGGCGGGCCGACGACCTGGCCTACTGGTACTGCGTGTACGGCGCCCGCAACGGCGCCCACCACGTGGACGGACGCCAGCTGGTAGTCAAATCCTGTTGACGGCCAAGGCGGCAGGTCCATCACGGACCTGCCGCCTCGTCGCGTCCCAGGCGCGTCGCGTCCGAATCGTCGCGTCGAAGGCGCGTTGAATCGGAGGCGAACCGCGCGAACCGCGATCTCTAAATGGAGCAGGTCTAACCTTGCCCGTCGTGACTGCGCTGGTCGCCGCGATCAGCGGCTTGTACGGACTCGTCATCGGTTCGTTCCTGAACGTCGTGATCTGGCGGGTTCCGCGCAAAGAGTCGATTGTGAAGCCCCCGTCGCACTGCCCGGGCTGCGACGCCAAGATCGCGAACCGCGACAACATCCCGCTCCTCTCGTGGATGCTGTTGCGGGGCAAGTGCCGTAAGTGCCGAGCGCCGATCTCGCCGCGCTACCCGTTCATCGAGCTCTTCACCGGCTTGGTCTTCGTTGTTGTGGGCGCACGCTTCGCTCATTCCTGGGCGCTTCCCGCCTATCTCGTGCTGAGCGCCGCGCTCGTCGCCCTGTCGGCGATCGATCTCGAGCACTTCATCCTGCCGAGCCGGATCCTGTACCCGGTCGACGGCGCCTTGCTTGTTCTGCTCGCCGGCGCCGCCGGCTTGGAACACGACTGGGGCGCCTACCTGCGCGCCGTGGCGGCGGGTGCCGTCGCATTCGCGATCTTCTTCGTGATCCACTTCGTTTCGCCGCGCGGCATGGGATTCGGCGATGTCCGGCTCTCGTTCCTCCTCGGGCTCGCGCTCGGATGGTTGGGTTGGGCCGACGTCGCCGGCGGGCTGTTCGCCGGCTTCCTGTACGGGGCAGTCGTCGGCGTCGCGTTGATCGCGGTCAAGGTCCGGGGACGAAAGCAGCAGATCCCGTTCGGGCCGTTCCTCGCCGCCGGCGCGATGACCTTCGTGCTCTTCGGCGCGCCGATCGTCGATTGGTATCGCGGCTTCGGCCGCTAGATATCCGCAATTCGGCCGCTCTACCCATACCGCCGTCTACAAGGCCGAGAACTCGTCGTATTTGGTTACAGCGCGATGGGTTTGTGGTCGATCGTTGTCCTTGTGGGTTCCGGTCGGACAGGGATGACGACGTGAGCGAGCACCAACACGAATTGCTCACAGTGCGCGAGATAGCCGACGCGATGCGCGTGTCGACAATGACCGTGTACCGCCTCATACGCGCCGGCGCGCTCCCTGCAATCCGCGTCGGCAAACACTTTCGTATCCGCGCTCGTGACCTCGACGAATACTTCGAGGCGCAGACCTTTGGAGGAGGGGACGCATGGCCCGCCGCCTGATCGGCCTCGACATCGGCACGAATGCCGTGACGATCGCCGAGGTGACTGCCGGCACGCCGCCGCGCCTCGACATGTTCGCTCAAGTCGCGCTGCCGCGTGACGCGATGCGTGAGGGTGAGGTCGCGGACGAGGCGGCGATCACCGACGCCGTCTCCCGTCTGCGGGCCGAGGTCGGCTTGAAGAAGGTCTCGGTGCGGGTGGGCATCGCCAGCCCGCGCGTCGTCGTGCGCCAGGTCGAGATGCCGTTGATGACGCGCGACGAGCTGATGAGCGCGCTGCAGTTCCAGGCGGGCGATCTCATCCCGATCCCGATCGAGGATGCGGTGCTCGACTTCGCGATCCTCCGTTCCGGATCGCCCTCCGAAGCCGAACCGACGATGCAGGTGCTTCTCGTCGCGGCCTACGAGGCGACTGTTTCTCGACTCGTCTCCGCGATCGAGGCCGGCGGGTTGGATGTCGGCGCGGTCGACCTCATCCCACTCGCGTTGACGCGCGCGCTTGCCCGTCCGGTGGCAGTGGCGGCGGCCGCTTCGACGGGCGCGGTCGCGCTTGACGAATCCGGCGGCGCCGAGGGCATCGTGTCGTTCGGAGGTGGCGTCACGGCCATCGCAGTGCACGAAGACGGCGTGCCGCAGTTCGTGCGCGTGCTCGGCAGTGGCGGCCGCGAGCTCACCGACGCGATCGCGAGCGACCTCGGCGTACCCGCGGAGAGCGCGGAAGCGTTGAAGCGCGCGCTCGGCAATCCCGCGCCGGACGACATGGTCGCCCGGGCGCGTGTCGCCGTCGACCGTCCGCTCTCCGTGCTGCTCGACGACGTCCGGAGCTCCATCGACTACTACCGCAACCAGTCCGGTTCGGTGCAGCTCCGCCGGGTCTACGTCACCGGTGGCTCGGCGCAGCTGCCGGGACTCCCGGAGCGACTCTCGGCGCTGCTCGGCGTGCCGGTCGAGCCCGCGTACCTGCAGGACGTCCTGCGCATCGGCGACATCGGCTTCAGCGCGGAGGAGTTCCCGCGCCTCGAGCCGTACCTCCCGGCGCCCGTCGGACTCGCGCTCGGTGGCACCAAGGTCGGAACGGTCATCGACCTGCGTCCCCGCAAGCGCGCCCAAACGTCGCAACGCTCGGGCCGCGTCGATCGCCGCGCGATCGCGGCGGCCGCAGTTGCAGTCGTCGCCCTCGCGGGGGCCACGTATCTCGCGCACAACGACCAGTCCAGCGCCAAGACGAAGAATGCCACGGCGCAAGCCGCAGTGACGAAGCTCCGCGCCGAGCTGCTGGATCAGCAGACGCGCGCGAACGCGTCGACGGGCGGCGGTGCGTCCTCCGCAGCCATGCTCAAGACTGATGTCGCGGCAGTTCTCGGCCAGGATGTCGCCTGGAAGCCGCTCATCGACAACGTCAGCAAGGTGTTGCCGAACGGCGTCGTCATCACGAGCATCACTGGCACGCACACGGTTGCGAGCGCGACCACCGCCACCGCGGTCACGCCGGCATCGACGGCAGCCGGGTCGACGACGGCCGCGGCACCCCGGGCCGGTGTTTCCGCCGTGAACCCCGGCGACGTATGCAGCGCCGTGACCGCGCCCTCCGGAACGGTTTCGATCAACGCGAGCGCTCCTGACATCGGCTCCATCTCCACGCTCCTGGATTCGCTGAACAAGAGCGTCACCGACGTCGTCGGGCCCTGGGCCTCGACCGTCCACCTCGGGGGCGACGGAAAGTCGGTCGAGTTCACTCTGAACGCATCACTCGGCGCGACCGCGCGCGGTCACCGTCTGGAAGACTTCTTCAAGGGGACAACGTGCAAGTAAAGACGAAGAACCTTCTCACGGGTGCGCTCGCCGTGTTCGCCGTCGCGCTCCTGTGGTTCCAGTTCGTGTATTCGCCGATGGAGAGTAAAGCATCGAAGGCTCGCACCTCCGCGCACGACGCCGACCAGGCCGCGGCCCAACTGCGCCGCCAGCTCTCCGGTGCCGGCGGCCAGAAGAACGCGAAGAACCCAGACCCCGAGACCGCGGCGATGGTCGAAGCGGTGCCGGTCGACGCGGCGGAGGCCTCGTTCCTGCGGGCCGTCGACGCGCTGCGCGTGCAGTCGGGAGCGGCGTGGCAGTCGATCACGCCGACGGCCGGAACCGCGACCGCGGTCGGGGGCGCGAGTCTCATGACCGTGAACGTCGGCATCAGTGTGCAGGGTTCGTTCGCACAGTTGTTGCAGTACGTACGTGGCCTGAGCGAGCTCAAGCGGCTCTTCGTCGTCGACAACGTCACGCTGACCGGCAACGGGAGCAAGGGCCCGGCGGGAGCGGGGTCGGCCGGATCGCCGGCGAGTGACCAGATGCAGTTGCAGGTCTCGGGTCGGATCTTCAGCCAGGCCGGCGTCCCGGCGGCGAGCCCGACCGGGTCGGCGCCGACCAGCGGCACGCCGGTCGCGAAGGCGTCGCAGACCGGTTGACGTCGGCTTCGTACACCCTGCCGTAGAATCTCGCGACCCGACCGACGTGACGGCGGCGCCTTCGGCGTCACCGTCCCAGGAGGCACCGTGTTGCGGTTCCTGACGGCGGGCGAGTCCCACGGACCGGCGTTGGTAGTCACCGTCGAGGGCCTGCCCGCCGGTGTACCCATCCTCATCGACGACGTCGCCGACGAGTTGGCGCGTCGTCGGCTCGGTTACGGCCGCGGTCCGCGCATGCGGTTCGAGAAGGACGACGTCGAGTTCCTCGGCGGCGTCCGCCACGGGCGCACGCTCGGCAGCCCGCTCGCGATCCTGATCCGCAACAGCGAGTGGGCGACGGGGAAGTGGAACGAGGAGATGTCGGCGGGGCCCGGTCGTACGGCCTCGCCGCTCACCCAGCCCCGACCCGGTCACGCCGATCTCGCGGGCATGCAGAAGTACGGCTTCGACGACGCGCGCGACGTGCTCGAACGCGCGTCGGCACGCGAGACCGCGGCGCGGGTCGCAGCGGGCGCGGTGGCGAAGAAGCTGCTCGGCCACCTCGACGTCTCGGTGCTGAGCCACGTGGTGCAACTCGGCGCCGCGACCGCCCAGGTGACGCACCGCCCGACCCCCGACGATCTCGCGCAGGTCGACACGTCCGAGGTGCGTTGCTTCGAGCCCGACTCCGAAGCCGACATGATCCGTGAGATCAAGGAGGCGGCGAAGGCCGGCGACTCGCTCGGCGGTGTGGTCGAGGTGCTCGGCTACGGCGTGCCGCCCGGGCTCGGCTCGCACGTGCACTGGGACCGGCGCATCGACGGTCTCCTCGCCCAGGCGCTGATGAGCATCCAGGCGATGAAGGCGGTCGAGATCGGCGAGGGATTCACCGTCGCCGGAGTACGCGGCAGCGAGGCGCACGACGCGATCAGCTGGGACGCGACCTCCCGCGAGTACCGGCGCGAGACCGCGCGCGCGGGTGGCATCGAAGGCGGTATGACCACCGGCGATCTCCTCGTCGCGCGCGTCGCGATGAAACCGCTCGCCACGTTGAACCGGCCGGTGCTGAAGACCGTCGACGTCGAGACGAAGGAAGAGACGGTGTCGTTCAAGGAACGCACCGACGTCACCGCGGTTCCCGCCGCGGGTGTCGTGTCGGAGACGATGGTCGCCCTCGTGCTCGCGTCGGAGGCGCTGCGGAAGTTCGGCGGCGACTCGCTCACCGAGTTCGTGCGCAATCACGACGCGTACCGCGCGTCGCTCACCTGATCTATGCCGACGCCACCGCTCCACGCCCATGTCAACTGAACGATGAGCACCCGGCATCTGGTCCTGATCGGGTTGATGGGCGCGGGCAAGACCACGGTCGGGCTCGAGTGCGCGCGCCGCCTGGGCCGTCCCTTCGTCGACACCGACGATCTCGTCACGAGTGCGGCCGGGCTCAGCGTCGAAGGGATCTTCGCCCGCGACGGTGAACGGCGCTTTCGCGAGATGGAGCGCGCGGTTGTCGCCGACGTGTGCGCGTCGCCCGAGCCGCTCGTGATCGCGTGTGGTGGCGGCACCGTCCTCGATCCCGAAAGCCGCCGCGCGCTGCGGGCCGCCGGTGTCGTCGTCTGGCTCCGCGCACCTTCGGCGACTCTGGTGCGGCGGGTCGGCAACGGCGCGACGCGTCCGCTGTTACGCGACGATCCGGCGCGCACGCTCACCCGGCTCGAGCGGCTCCGCGAGCCGACGTATGAAGCGGCGTCCCACGCGTCGGTCGACACCGACGGGCTCGACGTGGCCGCGGTGGCCGACGTCGTCGTGTCGCGGTTCGAAGCGGCGGCGGCGTGAGCTCCTCCACGGCTGTCCACGTCGACCTGGCCGAGCGCAGCTATGACATCCTCATCGGTACCGGCGTCGTCGACCGGCTCGGATCCGTGCTCGAGGGCCGGCGCCGCGCCGCGATCGTCACCCAGGCTGCAATTCCCACGGCGATCGTCGACTCGACGCGCGCCGCGCTCGACGACGCGGGGATCGCGCACGACATCGTCTTCATGGGCGACGGCGAGGACCACAAGACGCTTGCAACCGTCGAGGACCTCTGTCGCCGGTTCACGCAGTCCGGCCTGCTGCGGAGCGACGCCGTCGTCGCGCTCGGCGGTGGGGTCGTGGGCGACACCGCGGGGTTCGCGGCCGCGGTCCACTACCGCGGGGTCGATGTCGTCCAGGTGCCGACGACGCTCCTCGCGATGGTCGACTCCGCGATCGGCGGCAAGACCGGCGTGAACCTGCCCGAGGGCAAGAATCTGGTCGGCGCGTTCCACCAGCCCGTCGCGGTGCTCGCCGATCCGGAGGTGCTCACGACCCTTTCCGACCGCGAGTTCCGGTGTGGCCTCGGGGAGATCGCGAAGTACGCGTTGATGGGTGAAGACTTCGTATCGGCGCACACCGCCGCGCTCGTCGCGCGCGACCCCGCCGTCCTCGGTGAGATCATCGCCCGCAGCGCCGCCATCAAGGCGCAGTACGTCGCGGCCGACGAGCTCGAGCGCACGGGCACCCGCGCCGTGCTCAACTACGGCCACACGCTCGCGCACGCGCTCGAGACCGCCACCGGGCACGCGCTCCTGCACGGCGAGGCCGTGGCGATCGGTCTGGTCTTCGCGGCGCAGCTCGCGGCAACCCTCGAGCGGATCGATCATCACGTCGTCGAGCACCACGAATTCCTCGTGGCGGCGCTCGGGCTCCCGACGAGCGCGCCTCCCGGACTCCGCGCTGACGATCTGATTCCGATCATGGCGCGGGACAAGAAGTCGGCCGGCAAGCTGACGTTCATGCTCGCGGGACCGCGGGGTATCGAGCGGGTCGACGATCCGGATCCGGCGGCCGTCCGCAAGGCGCTGGCTGCGATCGGTGTGGAGGGATAGCCAATGGCGACGATCCTGCTGCTCTCGGGACCGAACCTGAACCTGCTCGGCGAGCGCGAGCCCGCCGTCTACGGCACGACGACGCTCGACGAGTTGGTCGCGATTGCGTCCGAGACCGCGGCCAAGCGCGGTCACGACGTCGAGCACCTGCAGTCGAATCACGAAGGCGATCTGGTCGACGCGATCCAGGGCGCGCGCGGGCGCTGCGCGGCGATCGTGTTCAACCCGGGCGCGTTCTCGCACTACGCCTATGCCTTGACCGACGCGCTCGCGACCTTCGACGGCGTCAAGGTCGAGGTACATCTCTCGAACCCGCACGCCCGCGAAGCGTGGCGGCACCACTCCGTGATCTCACCGGTCGTCGACGGCACCGTGACCGGGTTCAAAGCCGCGGGCTACCGGCTCGCCGTCGACGCGGCGGCAACCCTTCTGGAGGAACGAACCACATGAGCACGAGCACGCGCGCGAGCACGAGTACTTCGACCAACCTGTCGACCGCGCCCCTGGCCCCGCTCGAGGTCGGCACCCGGCTCGGCCGCCTGCAGGCGCGCCTCACCGACGCCGAGATCGACGCGCTGCTCGTGACCAAGCTCGCGAACGTGCGCTACCTCACCGGGTTCACCGGGTCGGCGGGTGTGCTGCTGGTGACGCGCGATCGAGCTCGCTTCGTCACCGACGGTCGCTATACACAACGCGCGCACGAAGAGCTCGAGGCGGCCGGCGTGACGGCGGAGATCGAGATCGGGCTCACCGGTGCCGCGCAGCGTGAGCTGCTGGTCGCCGCGGTGGACCCCGGCGCGCGTCTCGGCCTCGAGGAACACTCGGTCACGTGGGCGCAGCAGATCGACTACGCGGCCGCGTTCGAGGGCGTCGACATCATGCCCGCGGGCGAGCTCGTCGAGGCGTTGCGCCGGGTCAAGGATGCCGGCGAGATCGACCGGATCCGGCGGGCGTGCGCGATCGCCGACGATGCGTTCCAGTCGTTGCTGCCGATGCTCGGCGAACGCCCGACCGAACAGGCCTTCGCGCTCGCGTTGGAGTTCGCGATGCGCGAGCGCGGCGCGAGCGGTAACAGCTTCGATCCGATCGTCGCGTCGGGTCCGAACGGCTCGAAACCGCATCACGTTCCGAGCGAGCGCGTGATCGAGCGCAACGAGCTCGTCGTCTGCGACTTCGGCTGCATCGTCGAGGGGTATTGCTCCGACATGACCCGCACCGTCTCGGTCGGCGATCCCGGTCCGGACGCGCGTCACCTCTATGAAGTGGTGCTCGAGAGTCAGGCCGCCGGACGCGCCGCGGTCGCGGTCGACGTCGCCTGCGCCGCGGTCGACCGCGCTTCGCGCGACGTCATCGCCGACGCAGGGTGGGCCGACGCGTTCTCGCATTCGACCGGCCACGGTGTCGGACTGGAGATCCACGAAGCACCGAGGGTCGCTTCGACGGCCGGTGATACCTTGCTCCTCAACGACGTCGTCACGGTCGAGCCGGGCGTCTACCTCCCCGGCATCGGTGGTGTGCGCATCGAGGACACTCTCGTCGTCGGCGCGGATGGCTCGGAAACCCTCACCCTGACCCCCAAGGATCTCGTGTTGTGAGCATCTCCACGAACGACCTGAAGAACGGTATGGCCCTCAACCTCCCCGAGGGGCTCGTGACCGTCGTCGAGTTCCAGCACGTGAAGCCGGGCAAGGGTGGCGCGTTCGTGCGCACGAAGCTGAAGAACGTGCGCAACGGTGCGGTGCTCGACCGCACGTTCCGGGCCGACGAGAAGGTCAAGACCGCCGTCATCGACAAGCGCGAGATGCAGTTCCTGTACCGCGAGGGCACCGACTACGTGTTCATGGACAACGAGAACTACGAGCAGGTGCAGGTGTCGGCCGCGAGTGTGGGCAATTCATCCAACTACCTGAAGGAAGGCGACACCGCGGTGCTGCCGACCTACGAAGACGAGGTCATTGGCGTCGACCTGCCCGCATCCGTGGAGTTGGTCGTGACCGAGACCGAGCCGGGCATGCAGGGTGACCGGGTGTCGGGCGCCCGCAAGGCCGCCACCCTCGAGACCGGATACGTCGTGCAGGTGCCGCTCTTCGTCAACGTCGGTGATCGCGTGAAGGTCGATACGCGCTCCGGCGAGTATCTGTCCCGTTCCTGAGGGAACGGAGAGGAGACGCCGGTGGCGACGCGCCGCGCTGCGCGGGAACGGGCACTGGGTCTCGCATACGAGAGCGAGCTGCGCGGACTCCGCGCGGTCGACCTCATCGCGGAACAGCCCGTGCCGCCCGACGAATACGCGTGCCGCATCGTGTTGGGCGCCGACGACCAGCGCGACGAGATCGACGCGCTGATCCGCAAATACTCCGAGAACTGGTCGCTCGAACGTATGCCGGTCATCGACCGCGCGCTGCTGCGACTCGGCACCTTCGAGCTGGTGTGGGTGGTTGACACGCCGACCGGCGCGATCATCACCGAAGCAGTCGAGCTGGCGAAGCAGTATTCCACGAAGGACTCCGGGCGCTTCGTCAACGGCCTGCTCGCGCGCATCGCCGAGGACGTTCGTCCCGGAGATGCAACCCCCGAGGCGTGAGCGGGATGACGCCATGACCCTGATGACGCGATGACCCTGATGACGCGATGACCCTGAAGACGCGATGACGACGCCGGACATCCAGGAGATCACGGTCCCCGACACGGTCGAGGAGCTCCTCGGCGAGGACGACGTCCGCCCCGACGTTCCCTGGGTCGTGCTCGTCTGGAACGATCCCGTCAACACGTTCGCGTACGTCATCTTCGTGTTCCAGAAGGTGTTCGGCTACTCGCGCGCCAAGGCGAGCAAGCTCACGAACCAGGTGCACTTCGAGGGCAAGGCGGTCGTGGCCAACGGCAGCCGCGAGAAGTGTGAGGCCGACGTCTCCCGGCTGCACGCCTACGGTCTCTGGGCGACGATGCAGAAGGACGACTGATGGCGCGGCGCATGTTCAAGCGGGCGCGAAACGGCACCCTCGTCGCGACCATGTACGAGCAGGAGGTCGAGCTGCTCGCAATGACCGCGCGCGACATGGTCGCGATCGTCGAGGAACCACCCGACGGCGACGTGCGCGACCGGTTGTATCCGCGCGCGTATCTCGATCCGACCGAAGAGAAGGCCCAGGGGGAGTACGACGCGCTCGTCCACGACGATCTCGTGCAGGCGCGGCGTACGGCCCTCGAGGTCGTCGTCGCCGGTCTCGAGGGCGTGGAGCCGAACCGGCGGGGCATGGTCGAGATCTCGTTGTCGGCGGAGGACGAGATGCAGTGGCTGACCGCGGTCAACGATGCCCGGCTCGTGATCGGCACCGCGCTCGGGGTCACCGAAGAGGGCGACACCGACTACGAGCCGAACGACCCGCGGTTCGAATACGGCGTGCTGTACGGCTGGCTCACCCAGGTGCACTTCGAGCTCGTCACGCTGTTGCTCGACGAGATCGGCGAGGCCGGCACCGACGACCCGCGGCTCGAATCGCCCGGCGGACCGACCGGGCCCGGCGAATTGCCCGGTAACGCACCCGGTGGCGCGCCCGACGACGAGCCGGGTCGCGACGACGGCTGACGCGTACCGACTTGGCGGCGCGCGCGTCGAGGGTCGCCGTCGTGAAGACCGCGGCGCGTGGCCTACCCTGGGCGACGATATGCAGTTGCCGACTTCGCCGGTCGATGAGCCGCGTGACCCTCGTACCGTCGCCGTCGACGTCTTTCACGCAGTCTCCACCGCGATGCGCGGGGCCGACGACGTGGTGGGTCTGGCCGTGGTCGCACTGCTCTCCGGTGGGCACCTCCTCGTCGAAGGGGTCCCCGGTACCGGCAAGACGCTGCTCGCGAAGGCCCTGGCCAACGCCATCGGCGGCCACTTCGGGCGCGTGCAGTGCACGCCCGACCTGCTGCCCGCCGACGTCACCGGAACCTCGGTGTACAGCCCGGCGACGGGGGAGTGGCAGTTTCGGGCCGGGCCGGTCTTCGCGAACGTGTTGCTCGTCGACGAGGTGAATCGCGCGTCGCCGCGGACGCAGGCGGCACTGCTCGAACCGATGGAAGAGCATCAGGTCACGATCGACGGGTTGACGCATCCGCTGCCCGTGCCGTTCTTTCTCGTCGCGACCGAGAATCCCTTCGGACACGCCGGGACGTTTCCCCTCCCCGACAGCCAGCTCGATCGGTTCGCGATGGTCTGCACCATCGGGCGACCGGGTCGCGACGCGGAGCGCCAGATCCTGAGTGGCGGTGGGGGTGTCGAAGCGCTCGACGACATCGAGCCGGTGACCACACCCGCCGAGCTCGCCGACGTGATGCACGCAGTTCGCCACGTGCACTGCGCGCACTCGGTCCTCGACTACGTGCTCGATGTCGCCGACGCGACCCGGAACCATCCGGGCGTCGCGCTCGGTGCGTCGCCGCGCGCGAGCCTCAGTCTCCTGCGGGCGGCGCAGGCCCACGCCACGGTGATGGGTCGGGACTTCGTGTCGCCCGACGACGTCAAGGCGGTCGCGCCGGCCTCGCTCGCGCATCGCATCGTGCTCGCCAGCGGTGTCGACGTCGCGGCCGGCGGACGTGTCATCTCCGACATCGTGGAACGCATCGCCGCTCCGAACCAGTGATCAGGCATCGGTGAGCGAATCGCCGCTGAGCCCGCCGGGCGACTCCTCGGTCGTGGCGCGGGGACCCGGCGCCGCCCTACGGGGAAGCGGCGTCGTGCACCAGGGTCCCGGCGACCTCACACTCACATCGATCGTGCTGTTCACACTCGGCGCGTACGGTGTAGCCGCGGGCGCCGCGACCGGTCAGCAAGCCGTGGTTGCGGTAGGCGTGTTCGCGTTCACGCTGTTCGGCGTCGGCATCGTGTGGCCGATCGTCTCGCTGGCTCGCTTGTCGGTCTCCGTTGTCGCGCCGACCGACGCGACCGTCGGCGATGCACTGGAGCTCCGGATCGAGATCGCGGGACGCGCGGCACGGCTCGACGTGCGCGCGCTCGATCCCGCGGGTACGTGGCGGCGAACCTCGGCGCCCACCGACGGGCATCTCCCGCATACCGCGGTGCGGCGCGGAGAGTTCCGATCGGTGCGGTTGCAGCTCCGTACGTCTGCGCCGCTCGGTGTCTTCGTCCGGACCCGCACGGTCCGCGTCCGTCTGCCCGCGCCCATCGTCGTCGCACCGCGCCCGAGCGTCGCCGC
>JAODBI010000355.1 GCA_025463875.1 Actinomycetes bacterium | reverse complement strand
CCGGACCGACGAGCTCTCCGCCGTCGAACCGGCAATCGCAGCACACCGCGCCGCTCCCAGGCCCCGTGTGCACGCTCGGCGGCCTGAACGTCGTCGGCGCGACCAGCCTGAGCACTACGGGTTCGATCCTTCAAACGAACGGCAAGATGTCGGAGAACCTCACGCTCTCGTGGTCGACGTCGGGTCCGTGCACGGACGCATACCAGGTCGCCGGTGCCGATCCCACGAATGCCGCCGATCCCGGTTCGCCGTACCCACTGACCGGCAGCGGCGGTTCGTACAGCGCAACCATCGCGGCCACGGGCTCGAAGAGCTGGGCTGTCGGCCTGCACACCTTCACGGTCCAGGATGTGAACACGAACGCGTCGACCTCGGTCGTGAAGACATTCAAAATCTGTGTGCAGGGAGCGGCGTCGTGTTGACACGGGTGCGACGCCGGTGCGGCGACCGCACCGACGAGGCGGGCTTCACCATTGTCGAGGTCACGATCGCCTCGGCGATGTTGCTCGTCGTCCTCGCGATGTTCTTTGACACCTTGATCAGTCTCACCCGGAGCGAGGACCGTTCGCAGCGGCTCGTCAGCAACGAGCAGAACGTCAGATTCGAGCTCGACCAACTCGCGCGCGACGTCCGCGCGGCCAACCCGATGGTGCCGCTCCGGTACGCGACCACGGCCGCCGCCTACCACACCCAGATCGAGATCGTGCTCGGACCCACGGGCGGAACCCAACAGGTGATTCGTTGGCTCTACGACCCGACGAACGAGCAACTCGTCCGGCAGGTGATGACCAGCACCGCGTCGAACGCCACCGTCGTTTCGCAGTCATTCGTCCTCAAACGGGTACGCAACGTGGAGAACGCCGTTCCGGTGTTCACCTATTTCGGGCAGCAGAACGAAGACCTTGTCGCGCAATCGATCGCCAACGGCGACACGGGCGGCATCATCCACGACGCCGCCAATTGCGCCGTCCGGGTTCACATGGTGATTACGTCGGACTCGAACCCGGGACCGGTGCCGTTCACCGAAACCCAGGACGTCGAGGTTCGAAATCGGCTTCCAGGAAACGTGGGGTGCGGATGAACAACTCTCCCAAGCGCGGCCGCGACGAGCGGGGCAGCATCATCGTCATCATGGCGGTGATCATGATCCTCATGACTTTGAGTGTGGCCGTGTTGGCGCGCACCCTTTCGGGGCTTGCGAGTACGCGCCAGGGTCAGGACTTCAGCAGTGCGCTCGCCACCGCGGACGCGGGATTGTCCGACGCCCTGTTCCGCTTCGATCAACAGGGGACGACAGCCGCTACCACATTCTGCGTGGGACCCAACGCCGCGTGCTCTGTCAGCTCGGTGAGCGGTGCACCCGGGGTGCAGTACACCGCCCGCCGCGTCGACGACAACACGTACACGGTGCTGTCGAAGGGGATCGTCAACGGCCAACCGCACGGGATTCAGGCGACGGTGAAGCGTTCCTTCCTATATCCGTTCGCAGTGTTCGCGAAGACGTCGATCACGTTCAACGGGAACACCGGCAACTACGACCCGACGACATCGACAGGTCCGATCGAGACCGTTGACTCCACCGGCACCCCGGTGAGCTCTCCGGCCGCCGACGTCGCAAGCAACGGTCAGATCACGTGTCAAGGCTCGAACTCGCCGGCGCATCAACAGGACTACTTCAAAGGCGGCGGCACCAGCTGCAACAACGGCTACCTCACGCCGGGAACCTACAACCCGCAGAACCCCGTCCTGACGTGTCCGGCGGTTCCGAACAGCCCGACGACACCGTGCCTCCCGGCATCACACAATCCGTGCCCGGCGGTGAACGGCGTGCTCCCCGGCATCCTCTCGCCCGGCGCCTATTACTGCAGCCAGACCGATCTGACGACTGCATCGCTGTCATTTCCGTCGACCTTCACTGTCGCGAGCGGCAGCGTGAACAACGGCGCAGTCGAGATCTACGTGATCCCGACCGACAGCACCAGCATCACGCTCAGCATCTCCGATGCGACCGTCAACCAGAACGGTGATCCCACCAAGCTCCGTGTCTATCTCGCAGGCGGAAAGCTCGACCCCGGCAACGGTGCCCACTCGGGAGACTTCACGGGAATCATGTACGCACCGTCGGCGCAGGAAACCAATCCGTCCTGCGGGGCCAACTGGCGCGGATCTCTCGTCGTCAACACGTTTACGTGCAACGGCGGACCACACCTCAAGGTGCGCTACGACACGCGGATGCTCTCGCTCGCCGACTCATCGTGGCTCGTAAGCGACTACACCGAAATTCCTTCCGCACGCGTCACGCTGCCCTGATCGGCCGCCGACGACGCGCCAAACGCCGGCGCGCGCGTTGGCCTTTTGCGCAACGCACCCGTACCGCGAGTGAGATCCCGGACGTTTACTCATCCAGAGCGTCTCCTACCGAAAGGTTCTCGATGGCAGGCATAGCGTTTGCCCGGAAGCTGGTCGCGACGACCGTCGCCGCAGTTGCATGCGGTGGAGTCGCCTGGGCATCGGCAGCCATGGCCCCGGCGCCCGGCGCCCCGCATCGTGCGGACGCGGTATCGGAGACGACCGTCGACTCCGAGTCGTCGACGACAACCAACGCGGGAGCCTCGACGACGACCATCGACAACTCGACGACGACAACCATCGAAGCCGACAACACAACAAGCACCGACGTTACGACGACGAGCAGCGAACCGCAGACGACGACGACGGTCAGCGGGCCGAAATCCACGGCGCCCTGTAACCATGGTGACGACGTCTCTCGGGTCGCGCACACGGCACCTCGAGGGCACGACGGGCTGCCTGGGGCGCACGGCGCAGCCGTCTCGACCGTCGCGCACCAGAAGTGCGCAAACCCAGGCGACAACGAGAAAGATCCACAGAGCGTTCTCGCGCCGAGAGCGCACACACCAAGCCAGTCGACGCATGTCCATTCGCACAAGCACGTCAAGATTCGGTCGGGCCGGCTGGATTCCTAGACCGCCTTACGCGAGCCGCACTCGTCGAGAATTTGTGTCCCGCCAGTACCGCGTTGGCCGTGTTCGACGTTCTTATAAATGTGTGAGGCCTCACCGGCAGAGGTCGCATAGACAACCGACGAAAGATCTTCGTCTGGGCATCCCCCCGGACGTCGGAACGATGCCCCCGCTCTGGCCCAACCTTGTCGGGGGCATCGTCGCGTCCGGCCGCATTTGGCTGTGCACGTCCGGTCACACATATCTCTCCCCAACACCACAACGCACAGACGCTCAGACCGCGTTTGCCGTGGTGGCCCAACGCCGATCTTCCGCCGCCCTCCGGAGCCTCGAAGCCCCTCGGCATGCGACGGTCATGGCGTGGATGTAGCCGAGCTTGGCGCGATACCGACAGCGGCGAAGAGCTTCGCCGTCTGTGGATCCTTGAGGTCGTAGGTCTGTTCCCAACGCTTGATCTTGTCGTGGGAGATGGTGACGGTCAATGTTCCGATCGCGCGTTGAACGCCATCGGGCAATGAGGGCGAGCGCAAAGACGACGAGGCTGTGACGAGGCCACCAGATTCGTGCGGCGCGTCGATGCCGATCGTCGTCTGCGATGCGACCGCGCGGCTCCAATGATCGCGGATCGCGTCGCGACCGATGCACGGATTGCATCCGCCCAGCGAGGTCACGAGCACCGCATCTGGCGTAAACAACGCTACGGCCGAAGCGACGTCGCCGCGATTGAAGGCTTGGATCTCGGCCCGCACGAGATCGAGCGGCGTCGGGCTGACTGAACCCGTGACCGCCCGCGCCGACGCAGTCGAGGTCAATGAACCGGTGAAATGGAACGTGAAAACTTGGTTCCCGTTCGGCGACAAGCTCGTCGCGCCCATGGTGATGGTCTTGCCTCGGGCGCCTGCGAACCGTCCCGTTCCACCAGTGATGGTCTCCGTCGTCTTGATCTTCGCGGCGGTAGGCGTGTCGGCGATCACGCCTCCGACGACGTCGGACGTGAGGGTGTCGCCATTCGGGGCCGTGATGGTTTGCTTTGCTGTCCAGTGCTCGAACGAGGTGAACGTCCCGCTCTGGTGATAGGTGCCACGACCCAGCCCTGTCACCGTGACCGTGCCGTTGAGAGTCCATGTGCTCGACTTCGGTGCGTCCCGTAGCAGCCGGGCTGACCCTGTGCCGGCAAACGGTTGTGGCGTCGCGGCGCGCTTGGTCGCCGTCGTCTCGGCGGTTGGTTGTGTCTTGGCGGCGGCTCGGGCGTCTGAACTCCCGCATGCGGACAGCCCGATTGCGAGCGCAGCGGCTGTGGTGATCGCGACTGGAAACGAGGACCGTCTCATCGATGCCTCCCGGTTGGGTGTTGCAGCTTCCCCCTCCGGGGCGCCATGTGGAGGTTGTACGTGCACGCTCGAATTTCGGTCGAGGATGACTCGAACGCGCTGGAGCGACGCTGGTTTCTCGCCGTAGGCTGCGCGGCGCCATGGATTTCCGCATCCTGGGGACGCTCGAAGTGATCGCCGACGGTGGCGACGGCGAGATCCGCGGTGCGAAGCTTCGAACGGTCCTCGGACTGCTCCTCGTGCACCCAAACCAGCCGGTCTCGAACGACGCGCTGATCGACGCCATCTGGGGCGACGCGCCGCCGCCCTCGGCGGTCGGAACGCTGCAAACCTACGTGTACCAGTTGCGCAAGGCGCTCGGTCCGGACGTCATCCGCACTGGGCCGACCGGCTATGCGCTCGACGTCCCAACCGAGCGGATCGACGCGTATCGGTTCGAGCACGCGGTTATGGCGCGCGTCGAACAACCGGAGACCGTTGCCGAGCGTCTCACGCAAGCGCTGGGATGGTGGCGTGGGGCAGCGTTGGCCGATTTCGATGGCGCCGAATGGGCGCGTACGGAAGCCGCCCGACTCGAGCTCCTCCGCATCGACGCCACCGAACGTCTCATCGACGCGCGGCTCACCCTTGGTGAGCATGCGGCCGTGATTCCCGAACTTGAGACGTTAACCAACCGGCACCCGTTGCGCGAACGTTTCTACGCGCAGCTCATGCTTGCGTTGTACCGATCCGATCGACAAGCCGACGCCCTACGCGTGTACGCGCGGCTGCGCGACCTGCTTCGCGACGAGCTGGGTCTCGACCCCAGCCGCGAGCTCGGCGAGCTCGAACGGGCGATTCTCGCGCAAGAGCCCGAACTCGACCGACCCGCGCTGATCTCCGCCGCGTCGCCCGCGATCAACAAGGTACGCGTATCGAAGTGGCCGCATTACCGGGGCGCGGCGATCGCCCTCGCTGCGACCATCGTTGTCGGAGCGTCCGCGTTCGCTTTCTTCGCAGCGTCGTCGCATCGAGCGCGCGCGACGACCGACCTGACACCCTCTGGGTACCAGGTGCGCTATCGGGCGGTCCCGTGCCCGAAGAACCCAACGGTGCGCGACCTGCCTACGGATTCCTCGGAGCTGTGTGGGGTACTCACGGTCCCAGAGAATCGGGCCCGTCCGCGCGGCCGCACGATCGATCTCGAGGTGTTCCGCTTCCCGGCCCGGGTAACCCGTCCGGCGGCTGATCCCGTGGTGCAGGTCGGAGGCGAGTTCGTCGCCAGCGCGCTGCCCGCGGACACGGCGTTACGAACGCACGGGGACAGCATCTACCTCGCGGGCCGAGGCTTCTACGGTTCCTCGCCCCGCCTGACCTGTCCCGAAGTGAACGCCGCGATGAGCGCCTCGCTCGGCCGTACGGTTCGCGACCCGCGCACCACAAGCGATCTCGCAGCAGCAGTCCGGAAGTGTCGCGCGAGATTCACGGCACGAGGCATCGACCTCGCCGCATATTCCGCCGCCGAACGAGCAACCGATGTTCGTGACCTCGCAGTCGTGCTTCGGCTCAAGCGAATCAATCTCATCGCCGCCCGGACTATGACGATCGAGGCACGCGAGATCGCAGGTCGCTATCCGAGCCTCGTTCGAAGCGTCACCCTGTTCGATGTCGTACCGCCTGAAGCAAACCCGTGGAACGGCGAAATTGCCAACGCGACCGGCGCCCTGGACCGGTTCGTCGGCGAGTGCCTCAACGAGCCCACGTGTGCACGGGCATATCCACACCTTCGCCGACAAATCGAAGATCTCTACAACGCGGACCAGGCCGCGCCCCTCGCGTTCGTCGAGGAAAACCCGTGGGCGATAACCCCCACGCGCATTCCGGTACTGCTCGACGGCGACCGCGTTCTCGAACTCACGCTCGACGCACTCAACCAAGGCAACGCGGCCCTCGTCCCCGCCGCGATCGCGACCAAAAACGGTGACGCCGCGGCGCAGTTCGCGGCCGCGGCGCTCACCACACCAGACGACACGTCGTGGGGTGCTCTCATGTCTCGTAACTGCATCGACTTATTCGGGAGCGTTTCCTTAGCAGGACTCGACATCGAGGCTAAGGCAACACCGCATCTCGGCTTCCTCGCCGACGATCCGCTCCTACGAATGTGCGCGGCATGGCACACACCCCCGACGCGCACCTTCGCACCCGGACCGGCGGGGACGCCGACCCTCATAATGATCGGAGCCCTCGACCCCAACACATCTCTCGACTGGGCGCAGCAGACCGCTGTCAGCTTCGGGCACACCACCATCATCCAACTTCCCCACACTGGTGCTGTCGACTCAACCGTCGACTCGTGCGTCCAGCGATTGCGAAGCGACTTCCTCGCCAACCCAACCCGAGCCATACCCACCAACGCCTGCGCCCGCGCGATCGCGCCGGTCACCTTCGCCGGCGCGTGAGCTCCGCAACCCTTGTAGACAACGTCCGGACGTGTCAGCGGAACTCGCCGCACTGGGGGTCTGGCGGCTGCTCGGTCAGGTTGCAGACTGCGACTTGAAAGAGCGGTGGTAGTGCGTGAGCGCGTCGACGGCATCCGCGAGGGTGCTGGCAACGGGTGAACTCCGCTCTCCGTCGCGGTGTTCCCAAGCCCAGCGTCGTAGGTCGTTGCGATTGGAGACCTTGCCGATGCGAACTCGGCCGCGCGTTGTGTCGAGATGAACCTCGAAGACGCCCGAGTCCAGCGGCACGATGCGCAGGTCGCGCGTTGTATAAGTCATTGAGACGAATGGCCTCCTCTGTAGCAAATTCCGCGTCCGTCACGATGAACGAACCGCCAAACCAGAAGGGGACGGCATTGCATGTCCGGTACTTGTGGTGTGACACATCTCTCGTTGTGCCCAAGCGTCGCGTTTGGGTCACGGGGTGACCGACTATGAGAACCGCTGCCAAGTCGGCCTCAGCCTCGTGAACCCAGTGATCCGCTAGAGGGCGACCGAGGAAGCTGCCGGGGTACTGGGCAGTGGCAGCGTTTCCGGTCCCCGTGTTGACGGGGAATCCATCACCCGCACCAACCCCACCCGACCAACACTCGAGATCGCCGCTTGACCGAGAGGCGCCATCGGGAGAAACGTGCGAACGCGCAATGCCCGATCTCGCGCCGGCGCGGCGAGTCCGATCAGCGGTTGTGGCGCGCCTGTGCGAATCCTGTGTCGCCACGCGACCGAGAGAGCTGCGAGGCCGCCTCCCGATGTGGACCTGCGCGTCTCGCACTGAACGGATTCGCTCGACCACGCGGTCGGGGCGAGCGAACGGCGTCGGGAACTGCACGTTGGTTGCGCAACGGATGTTCGGCGCGACAGCGGTTGAATCGTCCGAAGACGTGTATCGATCATTGCGGCCTGCGCACCCGGTCGATAGCGTCGCCGACTGAGTAGCGCGGACGGCCGCACGCGCGAAATCGCGTCGGCCTCGGCTGCTGGAAGCAATTCCGTCGGGGAAAGGGCGAAGGATGATGCGTGCATGGCGACGTGCGATTCCGATGGGAATCGCGCTCACAGGTTTGTTCGGCTCGACGATAGGGATGACGGCCACCGCGGCTTCGGCCTCGCCGAAACCCGCGTTTACGACCGTGGCGAGCGGGTTCGACAATCCTCGAGGTATTGCTATCGGTGATGACGGACGTCTCTACGTCGCAGAGGCGGGCCGCGGCGGCGCGACCTGCGTGCCGGGCGGACCCGGCGGAGGAAATACGTGCGTCGGGTTGACCAGCGGTGTCAGTGTCATCAGCGAGCATGGCGCTCATCACCGCGTCGTTTCCGGTCTCCTCTCCATCTCCGACACAGGCGGCGTGTTCGCCACGGGTGCGGACGGACTGTCCCGCACTGACGAGGGCGGACTTTCGACCGTCATGACCAGCTGCCCGCAACAGCTGGATCAGATACCGCCCGGCAAGTTCCCGGCGCCCCTGGTGGCTGCCGCGAAAGCTCAAGCCGGCCAGGTCATCAAGATCAAGCGTGAAGGGAAGTTCGAGACCACTGCAGGAGTGGGCAAGTTCGACTGGAACTGGAGCTTGACCCACAAGAATCTGGTTCCCGGCCAGTTCCCCGATTGCAATCCCTACGGCATCCTTGCGAGCGAGCACGGCTCGTGGGTCGTCGACGCGGCCACGAACACGCTGGACCGAGTTTCGTCCCACGGGAAGATCAAGATCGTGGTCTTCTTCCCCAACCCGCCAAGCTCCGACGCGGTGCCGACGTGCCTCGACCGAGGACCCGACGGAGCCCTCTATGTCGGTGAGCTCACCGGTGGGGGTAACAAACCCGGCGCTTCGGTTGTCTGGCGGGTGGACACCCGTGAGGAGCACCCGACGCCGACCGTGTGGGCGACCGGCCTGACCGCTGTGACCGGGTGCGGTTTCGCCGACGGGAAGTTCTACGCCACCGAGTTCTCGACTCTGGGTCTCGACAACGCTGCGCCCGGCACCGGTGCGGTCGTCAGTGTGCGCGCGCACAGCACGACACCAACCGTCGTGGCCAGCGGACTGAGTTTCCCGAACGGATTCGCGGCCCGCGGGAACACTCTCTATGTATCAAACTGGAGTGTGGCCCCGGCCGTGATTCCTGCGGGCGCGCCGCCCTTCCTACGGCCGGGAGAAGTCGTACGGATCCAAACCCACGACCAAGACGACGACTGACCAACACCTCGAGCGGAAAGACCGACGATCGCTTACGCGTGAACCCCTGCTGCGGCAGGGGTTCACCGCGTCTTGGGTCAACGCACGTGTTCAAACTCGCTCGAGTCACGCACAAGGTTCACCTCGGAAGGGTGAGATCACGTGCGCGACCGCCAGTGCACGGTCACGCGATTCGGGGCGAGTGCGGTGGAGTCGACCGTCGTTAGGGACAACCCGGTCGACGCCGTCGCTTTGCGTCGCGTAGAGACATCCGTCCGGGCCGACGATCAGTCAGCGGAGTCACGGTCGGCGGCGCCGCACCGACGCTCACGCTTCGGGCACCGACCACGTGCGCGGTTGTCCGGCCTCAACGTCGCCGAGGTCGGCGCGCGAGATCTTGCTGACGGTCAGCGTCACGCCGTCCAAGACAGTTCCGACGCGCAGACTCTCTGCAATCAGTCCTCCGGTGCGCGACATGCGATCCCTCCTGACGTTCGTCCGTCGGATCTCGTCGGCGAGCGATGCTCCATCGATCAGCGGACGCCCCGATTGCTCGCTTGCGAACACCACCGTCGAGCGCCGATCGGCCGATCTGGCGCTACCGCCCGCGGCGTTTGTTGCGGCGACAGTCTGAAGGCCGGCGGTCGGGAGCCGGGTCGCCGGGTCTCTTGCGCCGTGGCGGCCCGAGTTGTAGCTATGTGTACATGAGCGAACTGACGATGACGAAGGCCCAGCGCGAGGCTTTCTTGGCAGATCTGCACGTTGGCATCGTGGCCATCACTCGCGACGGAGAGCCGCCGTTGGCCGCACCGGTTTGGTACAGCTACGAGCCTGGTGGGGACGTGGTGTTCGTGTTCGAGTCCGCGAGCGAAAAGGTCAAGCTGTTCGAAACGGCTGCCCAGGCGAGCCTGTGCGTCCAGAACGAGGCAATGCCCTACCAGTACGTCACTGTTGAAGGCCCCGCAATGGTGGGCGACACCGACGACGAAGTCGAACGCTCGCTTGCGCACCGCTACCTCGGGCCTGAGATCGGTGATCTCTACCTCGGAGCTGTCGCAGACACGGTGAGTCGGGTCGCTCGCATTACTCCGACTCGCTGGCGAACGGTCGATTACACACCGTTCGTGGAGAGAGTTGCAGGCGGATAGGAGCCGAGCGCGCATCGCCCGATCGTACGAGTGCGGCCAAGCGCCGTTCTACGCGTGCACGAGGTGCGGGTAGATCTCGCGGGCGACGTACCGTTTCAAGACGCGCATGACCTCGGGGGTCGTGAGACCTTCACCGACGCGGCGAGCGACGTATTTGCGGGTGCGTTCGTCGCTGCTCATGCGCGTGAACACGATGCGCCACAGCGCTTGGTTCGCTTGGCGGTTCCCTCCGGGTTCAACCGGTGACGGATCACTTGCCTGACGATGCCGGCAAGGGCGCGACGCCGCAGAGATGCGCGTACGCGGCTTCGTTTTTCAGCCGGTCGGGGTCGTCGCCCGCCCCTCGCATCACGTTTGTTCATCTGGCCCGCGCATTGTCCACTCAAGCGGCAGCGCAGCGAACCACATCACGTCGCAGCGCCGGGCCTGCCAAACGCCGTGTGAGCGCATCGTTCCCTCATACACAAACCCCGCTCGGCGGGCCACCGCGACTGACTCTTCATTCTCCGCAACGATCGTCAAAAAGACGCGAGCTGCGCCAAGCTCGAACAACCAGCGCGTGAGTAGGATCACCGCCCGAGTCGCGTAACCGCGTCCTCTCGCGCTTGCTGCGATCCAGTAACCGAACTGCGCTACGTCCGCTTTAGACCAGTCGTCGACGCCACAGCAGCCGACCACGTCGCCAGACCTCGCGTCCATGATTGCGAATGCGACACCAGATGGTGTCTGAGTCGTAGCAAACGCCCGCCAGTTCAACGCGAATTGGTCGATGACGGCCTCAGCGTCCACGATCGAGAGCGGCGGAGTCGGGCGTCCTAGCCGGTCGAGGACCCCGTTATAGCGTCGGATCGCTGGGTCGGCGCATGCTTCCGCCATGAACCCGGCGTCATCTCTCGACCAAGGCCGGAGGGTGACCACGTCGTCGGAAAGCGTCACCACCGGATTGTCGGCATCCGCCTCGCGCACGTCTACCGAGGACTCCTTGACTGCTCGTTGAGACGGGCGTATCTCTCGGCTCACGCTCACCCTCGACTGACCCAGACGCTAGTCGTTACGCAGACATTCTCACCCGTGGCGCACCGCCCGGTTACCTTGTGTCCGGTCTCGCCTGGCCAGCACCGGGGAGAGTTGCTGAAGGTGCCAACACCCGAAAGGGCCGCTCCCGAACCCTCTGGGCGATCGATAATCGCGACCAGGCCGAGTTGCATGTCCGTTGTTCGCGGGTACACGTCTCCGGCCGCCCGTTGGCGCATCCATCCGAGATCAGACGGTTCTCGGGCACTCGCACGGTCTGCTTCCCGCACCGAATGAGCGCTCATAAGCCGGCTGGGCGGCACTCTGGTGGCGCACCGAGCGGGGCGTAGGGAGCGGCGAAACGCCCGAGAACGAGCGCCCCCGAACACCGGTGCGCTGCATCACAACTAGCTCGTTCGGAGCGCGTTGAGGATCTCGTCCACGACGAGCGGGGGTGGCTTCGTGGCGTCGATGACGATCGCGCCGCGGCGGAGATAGTGCTCGTCGATCGAGAGCAGGAACAAGTTCTTCCCGTACTGTCGACTTTCCCGCTCCGGAAGTCCCCGTAACGAAAATCAGCGCCATTGCCGTCGATGATCGCGCGTTTCGGCCGGCTGGCGTCGGGGGGATTCGCTGAGGAGTCTCGCCTCAACCGGCG
>JAODBI010000316.1 GCA_025463875.1 Actinomycetes bacterium | reverse complement strand
GCGCACAGCCGCCCTTCTGCGGCTCCCCCACCACGTTCACCTGGACCAGTACGGCGGCGCCCGGAGCGCGCCTTCCGACTTCCGCGGCCAGCTCTTCGCGATCGATCGACTGCCACAACGCGACGTACGGCGCGGCCGCGCGCACCTTGTTGCGTTGGAGTCGCCCGATGAAGTGCCAACGCGGCGCATCGTCGAGGTCGCCACTCGACCCGATCGCCTCCGCCTTGGCGACGAGATCGGCAGTTCGGTTCTCGCCGAGGTCTACCGCGCCCGCGGCCCGCGCGGCGCGGACGCGGTCCACGTCGACTTCCTTCGTGACGACGACCATGGTCACGGTCTCCGGACCGCGCCCGGCCGATCGCGCCGCAGTCGCGATGCGCTCCCGCACTTCGGCCAGGCGTTCCGCGATCACGATCTCGTCGTCGCGGCGGTCGTCCTGCCCGTCGTTCACGGGAGGACGGCGATCGTCGCCTGGCGGCCGGTCTCACCATCGCGGCGATACGAGAAATAACCGTCGTCGTCGGCGGTGCAGATACCGCAGTCGTCGAAGCTGACGACACCGACGCGCTCGAGTACGACGCCGATCGCGGCGGGGATGTCGAGCGCGGGACGGCCGGCGCGGGTGCGGCCTTCGACCACTGTTCCGAACTGCGCGACGAGATCGACGAGTGCGTCCGCGCCGAACTCGTAACGCGGCGCGCGGATGCACGGACCGAGGAAGGCGCGCACGTCGCCGGTGCCGATGTGGCGCAGCCGCTTCACCGCGGCTTCGATGACGCCGCTCGCGAGCCCGCGGTGACCGGCGTGGATAGCGCCGACCGCGTCGTCGCACGCGATGACGAGGGGCGCGCAGTCGGCGGTCACGATCGCCAGCGTGAGTGCGCGGGTCGCGGTGACGACGGCATCGGCGACGGGCGCCGGTTCGCTGTTCGGCAGCGCCGCATCGGCGACGTACACCTCAGCGCCGTGTACCTGACGCAGCCACACCCATCCCGCCGAGTCGCCGCCGCTCGTGGAAGCGCCCAGAGCGGCTCGATTGCGTGCGACCACGACCGGGTCATCACCGACGTGGTCGCCGACGTTGCCGTGCGGCCGGCCGGAACACCACACGCGCGCCGACCCGACGCGGGCCTCGACGAACGGCGGGGCCGAGAGGCCCCCGAACCTCACCGCAGGAATTCGGGAACGTCGAAGTCGTCATCGCCGAGGTCGAGCGCATCCTCACCGGCGAGCGAGTCCTCGTCGTTCAGCTCGAGCGAGTACGCCGACTTGCGAGCGCCGCTCGCCTCGCCTTCGTAGCGGTCGAACCCGGCCGCGATAACGGTGAGCCGGACCTCGTCGCCGAGCGCGTCGTCGATGACCGCACCGAAGATGATGTTGGCGTCGGGATGCGCGGCCTGACCGATGATCTCGGCCGCTTCGTTGAGCTCGAACAGCCCGAGGTCCGAAGGCCCGCTGACGTTGAGCAGGATTCCGCGGGCGCCTTCGATGCTCGCCTCGAGGAGCGGGCTCGAGATCGCGGCGCGCGCCGCCGTGACCGCGCGACCGTCGCCCGACGCGTAGCCGACGCCCATGAGGGCGGAGCCCGCGTTCGTCAGAATCATCTTCACGTCGGCAAAGTCGGTGTTGATCAGGCCGGGCGTGGTGATGAGGTCGGTGATCCCCTGCACGCCCTGCAACAGCACCTCGTCGGCCATCTTGAACGCGTTCAACATCGACGTGTGTTCGTCGCTCACCTGGAGGAGACGCTCGTTCGGGATGATGATGATGGTGTCGACCTTTTCCTTCAGCTTGGCGATGCCCGACTCGGCTTGCACCGAACGCCGGCGCCCCTCGAAACCGAAGGGCCGCGTCACGACGCCGATCGTCAGCGCGCCGATCTGCTTCGCGATCTCCGCGACGACCGGCGCGCCACCGGTGCCGGTACCACCGCCCTTGCCCGCGGTGATGAACACCATGTCGGCGCCCTTCAACACCTCTTCGATCTCTTGGCGGTGCTCTTCGGCGGCCTGCTGGCCGACCTCGGGATCGGAGCCCGCGCCGAGCCCGCGCGTGAGCGTGCGACCGATGTCGAGCTTGACGTCGGCGTCGGACAGGAGAAGCGACTGCGCGTCGGTGTTGATGGCGATGAACTCGACACCCTTCAGTCCGGCGTCGATCATGCGGTTGACGGCGTTACAGCCACCTCCGCCGACACCGACCACCTTGATCACCGCGAGGTAGTGCTGCGGAGCGCCGAGCATGTGAACCCTTCTTCCTTCTCCCCGTGACCCGGGGCCACTGATCGCGTGCTCACGAGCATGACGTGCTCGCAGGCCCGCGACCGGCATCTCTGCGAAAATCCCTGTCGGATCATCGCCGGAGTGTGAAGCTCAAGTTGAGGTTGACATTTATGTCAACCTGTGCTTCGCGTCGAGACTGTACCGGAGCAGGCAGTACGAATCAATCATGCGACGTCGGCCGGTCGGGGGTCGACACGTCGATATAGGTGAACGGACGGCCCCCGCGCGACGCGAGCACCGCGAGCGCGGACGCCGCTTTCGCATCGAGATCATCCGTGCCGCCCAAGCGGATCTGGCCCCCGCGCGCAACGTGGAGCGCGACACCACTTCCACCGACGTCGACGGCATCGATCTGGCGTGCGAGTGCGATGGGCAGGCGCCCGACGAGACCGGCCGCGTCGGGCGGCGCGAGCAGCTCGCCGACATTCGGTGGTCGGCGCACGCCGCGCACCTCGACGGTGCCGGCGGGCGCGGCAGGGGCGCGGGCGATGACGTGGCCGTTCGAAGCCACGAGGATGACTCCGCCGGAAACGCGCACGTAGGCGGCGGCCGAGTACTCGACGACTGCGATCTTCAACGTCCCCGGAAGATCGCGTTTGACCGTCGCCCGTTCGATCCACGGAAGCTGCTCGAGGCGGCGCGCCGCCGCGCCCGTGTCGACGAACAGGAGATGGTCGTGCACGTGCACACCGGATGCGACACGCAACTGCGCGGCAGTCATGTGTTGCGCGCCGACCACCTCGATGCGGTCGACGTCGAGTAGGGGCGAAGTGACGGCCAGGAACGCGATGCCGCCGATGCAGATCACACTCGAGACGACGAGGAGGATGCGGAGCCGACGTCGACCGGCTTCGCGCCGGACTTCGATCAGTCGTTCACGGATCCGCGGATTGATCCGCGGCGCCTCGGGAGGACGCGTGGGCGTAGGTGTCGTCGTCATTCTCCGACCTCCCGGGTCGTGTCGGCGAAACCGATCAGCTGCAACTCGAGCTCGAGACGGACACCCGTCGCCGCCTCGACGCGGGACTGCACCAGACGTACGAGCGCGAGCACGTCGTCGGCGTGCGCGCCCGGCGATGCCGCGAAGAAGTTCGCGTGCTTCTCCGAGACCACGACTCCCCCGACGCGCAGTCCTTTGCATCCGGCGGCCTCGATGAGCCGGCCCGCGGCGTCATCCGGCGGATTCGTGAAGACGGAGCCCGCGTTCTGCCCGCCGGGTTGGTGCTCGCGTCGCCACCGGACGATCTCGTCGATGCGGCGGTCGCACACCGCGGGGTCTTCCGCCGCGCCGGCGAAGGCGGCCGACAGCACGAAGTCACGACTGCCCAGCACCGACCGGCGGTAGCCGAGACCGAGCGCGTCGACGCCGATCTCACGCTCGCCGCCGCCGACGAGATCGAGAACTCGGGCCGACACCAGCACGTCGGCGGTCTGCGCCCCGTGGCCGCCGGCGTTCATCCGCACCGCACCTCCGACACTGCCGGGAATGCCGACGAAGAACTCGAGCCCGCCGATACCCGCCTTTGCAGCCTGGCGGGCGAGCACCGGAAGCGCGACCGCACTCCCGGCGAGGACACGGGCAGCGGCGCGATCGACATCGAGCCGTTCGAAGTCGCCGCCCGGAACGATCGCGACGCCGGCGAAGCCGCGGTCGGCGATCAGCAGGTTCGAACCGCGTCCGATGACCAACACGGCCACGCCCGGTTGCCGGGCCAGCACAGCCGCAACCTCATTCGCATCGGACTCGCCGTCGACACGCACCAGGACGGCCAACGACCCACCGCACCGATACGTGGTCAGCGGGGCCGAGGGCGCGGCGCGCTCGACCCGGCCCGGCAGGCGCGCCTCGAGCGCGGCGGCGACAGCGTCGAGGTTCATGCCCCGGCACCGAGCCAGACGTCGGGCATCGTGGTGAGGTCGCCGGCGCCGAGCGTCAGCACGAGATCGCCGGGACGCGCGTAACGCTTCGGCACCGCCGCGAGATCGACCGGCCGCGGAAGGTACGCGACCGCGAGCTCCGGATGGTGGTCGAGCACTGCGTGCAGGATCAGGCGGCCGGAAACTCCCGGGATCGGGGTCTCCCCCGCGGGATACACGTCGGTGAGGACGAGCGTGTCGGCGGCGGAGAACGCGTCGGCGAACTGCGGGCCGATCGAGGCCGTGCGGGTGTAGCGGTGGGGTTGGAAGACGACGACGACCCGCCGCCAGGGACCTTGGCGGGCTGCCGCGATCGCCGCCGCGACCTCGGTGGGGAGATGCGCGTAGTCGTCGATGTAGGTCACGCCGTCGCGCTCGCCGCGGTACTGGAACCGGCGGGCGACGCCGCCGAATGCCGCCAGCGCCCGGACCGCGGGCTCGAACTCGACACCGATCTCACGGGCGATCGCGATGGCGCCGGCGGCGTTGGTCGATGCCTTCACGCCGGCCGGCACCGTGATTGACACGCGTGAGGCGCCGTCGACCGTCAAGGTGAAGCGACACCCCCGCGCGTCGACGACCTCGTCGGAGATGCGATAGTCGGCGTCGGAGTCGAGTCCGTACGTACGGATCGAGGGTTGGTCCCGAGCGAGCTGCTCGGCGACCGGATCGTCGGCACAACACACCACGGGCCCCCGGACCGACGCGATGAAGCGCTCGAACGCGCGCACGAGGCCCGCGAAGTCGCCGTAATGGTCGAGGTGGTCGGGTTCGATGTTGGTTACCAGGGCCGCCTCGGCCGAGAGATGCAGGAAGGTGCCGTCGCTCTCGTCCGCTTCGACGACGAGCCACTCGCCGTCACCGAACGCGGCGTTGCTCCCGACTTCGTTCACCTCACCGCCGATGACGAAGCTCGGCGACCAACCGGCGCTGCGCAGGATCAACGCGAGCATCGACGCAGTCGTGGTCTTCCCGTGCGAGCCCGCGACCGCGATCGTGCGCCTCGTCTCGGTCAACGCGGCGAGTGCCGCCGATCGGTGCAGCACCGGGATGCCGAGACGATCGGCCGCGACGAGCTCGACATTGCGGCGAGGGATCGCGGTCGAATAGACGACCGCGTCGGCGTCGACCGGAACGTGCTCGGCGCGGTTGCCGACGTGTACGTCGACGCCCGCGGCGGCCAGCCGTTCCAGCACGGCTGCGCTCTTGATGTCGGAGCCGCTCACGTGGTGACCCATGCGCGCGAGCACGAGCGCGATCGCGCTCATACCCGCGCCCGCGACACCGACGATGTGGACGCGGCGGGGTCGCGCGAGGTCGAACACGCGCGTCTCGTCCGGCGCGTCGGGCGCGTCCGGAGTCACCGGGCGTGCTCCTCGACGAGATCGGCGAGCCGCTCGGCGGCGTCGCGCCGTCCGAGCGCGTGCGCGGCCCGGCCCATGTCCGACAGGCGGTCGGCATCGCCCAGAAGATCGGAGACTGCACGGTCGAGGTGCGGTGCGTCGCAGCAGTCGTCGCGCAACATCACCGCGGCCCCGGCCCGTTCCAGGGTCTGTGCGTTACGCGTCTGGTGGTCGCTCGGCGCACCGGGCAACGGAACGAGAACCGCCGGGAGGCCGACGGCGGTCAACTCCGCGATCGTTCCCGCACCCGAGCGGCACACGGCGATGGCCGCTTCGGAGTAGAGGAGATCCATGCGCTCCTCGTAGCCGACGAGCTCGTAGTGCAAGGAGTCGCCGGCGCGGCGCGCGGCCGCGAGCTCGGCGGTGCACGTTTCGAGATTGCGCGGCCCGCAGACATGACGGATCGCGAGATCGGTGCGGTCGCGCCAGATGTCGTAGCAGCCGAGCGCCGCCCGGTTGATGGTCCGCGCGCCCTGGGCGCCCCCGAACACCGCGATCAACGCCGGATCTCGGGCCGGATCGCGCGCGAGCCGGGTGAACGCGGCCCGCACCGGATTGCCGGTGAGGGTCGCACCCGGCAGCGGGGTGTCCGGCAACGAGACGGCCGGGCGCGCGCCCAACCGCACACCGAGCCGGTTCGCGAGTCCGGGGGCGGCGTCTTGTTCGTGCACGACGACGGGCACGCGCAAAAGGCGCGCCGCGAGTACGCACGGGAAGGAGGCGTAGCCACCGAAGCCGACGACGATCCGCGGACGATGGCGACGCACGATGGCCAGCGAGCGGAACACGGCCGAGAGCGCGCCCCAGACCGCCGAGAGGTTCTGCACGGTGAGGCGCCGTTGCAGACCGCGACCGGGCAACAGGTCGATCTCGAAGCCGGCCTCGGGCACGACGCGACCCTCGATGCCCCGTTTGCCTCCGACGAATCGCACGCGATGCCCGCGGCGTTGCAGCTCCTGCGCGACCGCGATCGCGGGATACGTGTGGCCGCCGGTACCCCCTCCTGCCAGCAATGCGAATACCGGCGCGGCGAATCCCGGCGAGCTCGCGTCGCCCGTCACGACACCCGGGCGCGCACCCGCTCGCTCGCGGGCCGCTCCCGGCGACTGCGAGACGGGGTGGGAACCGTCTGGCGCGCGATGTTCGCCACGACTCCGACGCCGAACATCGTGATCACGAGCGAGGTGCCACCGACCGAGAGGAACGGCAAGGGAACACCGGACACCGGCAGCAACCCCACGACCGCGCCGAGGTTGATCGCGGCCTGCCCGACGATCCACGCGGTGACTCCGGTCGCGATGAGCATGCCGAAGCGATCGGGGGCCCGGCGCGCGATGCGGAGACCGACGAGGCCGAGCCCGACGAACAATCCGAGCACGAGGAGCGAACCGATGAAGCCGAGCTCCTCGCCGATGATCGCGAAGATGAAGTCAGTGTGCGCGTTGGGGAGGAAGAACCACTTGGCGCGGCCGGCGCCGAGCCCGACGCCGTTGAGGCCGCCGCTGCCGATCGCGATGAGCGAACGGTACAGCTGATATCCGCTGTTCCCGATGTCGTGCCCGGGGTGGAGGAACGAGAACATGCGGGCCCGCCGGTAGCCGGCGAGCAGGGAGAGCGCTCCGGTACCGGCGACCGCGACCGCCAGCATCTGGGCGAGGTGTCTGGCGCGCACACCGCCGACGATCAACAGGGCCGCCACGATGAGTCCGAGAACGATCGTCGAGGCGAGGTCGGGTTCCTTCATGACGAGGGCCGCGAAGACGAGGAAGATCGCGACGACGGGTCGCCACATGCGCGGGTCGTCGAGGCGGTCGGCGCGCTTGGCGAGGATCTCAGCCCCGCACACGAGGAGTGCCAACTTCGCGATCTCGCTCGGCTGCAGCTGCAACGGTCCGAACACGAGCCAGCGTTGCGAGCCGGACACCAACTTTCCGCCCACGAGGACGAGTGAGAGCGTGACAATCGCGAAGACGAGCAGCCACGGCGCGCAGCGTCGCCATCGCCGGTAGTCGATGCGCGCCGCGACGAGGAAGGTGACGAGGCCAATGATCGCCCAGAGCAGCTGGCGGTTGAAGAAGTACCACGACGAGCCGTAGTCGGAGAGCGCGGCGACCGACGACGCGGAGAGGATCATCACCAGACCGACGACGTTGAGCACGGTCACCGTCGCGCAGAGCACGACATATGCCGGCGGCCGCGCCAACTGCTCGCGGCGTTCCAGGCGAGCGAAGATCGATCGACCGAGCCGGGCGAACGGATCACCGATCCTGCGGAACCTTCCGAGCGGAAGTCGGGGTGAGATCGCCGTCATCGCGACGTCGCCTCCTCCATCACTTGTGTGCGCACTTCGCGGGCGAAGTCGTCGCCGCGTTCGCCGTAACCCGCATACGCGTCGAACGATGCGCAGGCAGGTGACAACAACACGACGTCGCCGGCTTCCGACATCTCCTGCGCCGCCTTCACGGCGTCGCGCATGACACCGACACATTCGACGCGGGTCGTCGTGCCCTCGAATGCAGCCGCAATCTCGGGCCCGGCTTCACCGAAGGCGACGACTCCCTTGAGATGCCCGCCGTCCTCGGCCAGCACCGAGAGGTCGAGACCCTTGTTCCGGCCGCCTGCGAGTAGGACGACCGAGCCGAACGAGGCGACCGCGCGCCGGGTCGCGTCGGGATTCGTCGCCTTCGAGTCGTCGTACCATTTCACCCCGTTAGCTTCGCCGACGAAAGCGACGCGGTGGGGCATGGTCGCGTAGGAACGCAGCGCGGTCGCGATGCCGTCGACGTTCCCACCGACGTCGAGCGCGCCGGCCGCAGCCGCGAGCGCGTTCGTGAGGTCGTGTGCGAACGCGCGCGACATCGTCGCGATCGGAACGAGCGTCCGGCCGTCCGGGAACACGAGTCGATCGTCGACCACCCGGAAACATCCCGTTGCGTCGGCGCGGCCGGAGAACCCGACCGTGCGCGCGGGCGCGTGCGCGGCGACGGCGGTCGCGCCCGCGTCGTCGGCATCGAACACGAGCAGATCATCTGGCGTCTGGAGCGCCGCGATCCGCGCCTTGGCCGCGAGGTAGGCATCGAAGCTGCCGTGCCAGTCGAGGTGATCGGGCGTGACCGCCAACAAGATCGCGACCCGCGGCCGGAACGCGTCCTCGGCGAACCGGAGTTGGAACGAGGAGACCTCGGCGACCACCACGTCGACGTCGTCGGCGACGGCCTCGATCAACGGACGACCGATGTTGCCCGCGGCGACGGCCCGCACTCCCGACGCATCGAGCATCTCCGCGACCATGGTCGTCACGGTCGTCTTGCCGTTCGTGCCGGTGATCGCCACGATCGGCATGCGCGCTCGCTCGGCGCCGAGATCGATCTCGCTGCGCACGGGGACGCCCGCCGCCTCGGCGGTGACGATCGCGAGATGGTCGGCGCGCACAAGGGGGCTCGGGACCACGAGGTCGGCCGTGGTCGCGAGCTCGCGGATCCGCGCCTCACTCGGCGCCTCGACGAGCTCGACTCCGAGGTCGCGCAGGACGGCGACGCGTGCTCCGTAGCGCGGCGTCGCCGCGGGCGCGTCCTCGGCCACGATCACTTCCCAGCCTTCGCCGTGCAGCACCTGCGCGACGGCCACCCCGGTTTCGGCGAGCCCGATGACCAGTGCGCGCGTCATCCGAGGTCCAGACCGTGCCGGAGGAAGTCGGCGTAGAAGATGCCGACCCCGAGCGCGACGCAGATGCCTGCGAACAACCAGAACCGCACGATGACCGTGAACTCCGACCAGCCCCCGACCTCGAAGTGGTGATGGATGGGCGCCATGCGCAACACCCGCTTGCGAAACCCGCGGTAGGAGACGATCTGCGCGATCACCGAAAGCGTCTCGATCGTCGGCAGGCCGGCGAGCAGCGGCAACAGCAGGTGGGTGCGGCTGAGCAGCGCGAGCCCGGCCATCGCGCCGCCGATCGCGAGCGAGCCGGTGTCGCCCATGAAGATGCGGGCGGGCGCGGCGTTCCACCAGAGGAAGCCCGCGCACGCACCGAACATCGCGGCGGCCACGACCGCCTGGTCGAGTGCCTGCGCCGACACGACGTTGTAGATGTTCGGGTGACGGAATTCGGTGAACGCGATGATCATGAACGCGGCGAACGTGAACACCGACGATCCGGCCGCGAGGCCGTCGAGACCGTCCGTGAGATTCACGGCGTTGGTGGCGGCATACACGACGAGCACGATCCACAGGAACAGGCCGACCTTGCCGAGGTCAATGCTCAGGGGTTGGGTGAAGGAGAGGTGGGTGTCCGTGTGCACGAACGCAACCGCGAGCCATGCGAACGCCGCCGCGATCAACACGATGCCGAGTGTCTTCCCCCGCTTGCGCAACCCCATGTTCCGGCGGGCGCGCACCCCGAGGTAGTCGTCGATCCAGCCCACGAATCCGAGGCCGACGATCAGCGCGATCAGCGCCAGCCCGGGGGTAGCGAACGCGATGCTGCTCCGGCGGATGTGCGCGAACAGGTATCCGACCACTGTCGCCAGGACGATCGCGATGCCGCCCATCGTCGGCGTTCCCGCCTTGGCCATGTGCGGGTGTTCGATCGGCCCGTCGTCGCGGATCTGCTGCCCGATACCGCGTGCGCGCAGTGAACGGATGAGCACCGGCGTGAAGAAGATGGTGACGACGAATGCCGCGCCCGCGGACATGAGCATCGCGATCACGGTCGATCGCCTCCGCCGCATCGCCCGGAGCTGCCCGCGTGACCGCCGGGGTGCCCACCCGGGTGCCCACCCGTGTCATCGCTCGCGAGCAGGCCGTCGGCCACGCGCTCGAGACCCAGCGCGCGACTGCCCTTGACGAGGACTGCATCACCGGGTTGGACGAACGTCGCTACGAGTCCGATCGCCTCGGCCGCGTCGGCGACGGGGTGTGTGTCGACTCCGCCGGTGCGCGCCGCTTCAGCGATCACGGCGCCTCCCGCGCCGACTCCGACGACGACGTCGATGCCGAGCTCTGCCGCGCGCTCCCCCACGATCCGGTGTTCTTCGTCATGATGCGCGCCAAGCTCGCGCATGTCGCCGAGCACGGCGATGCGCCGCGCGCCCGCGCGCAGCTCGATTCGCCTCAGCGTGACGAGCGCCGCCCACATCGATGCGGGATTGGCGTTGTACGCGTCGTTGAGGATCGTCACCCCGGAAGCGGTCTCGAGCAATTCCATGCGCCACCGCCCCGGCGTCGTCGCCTCGAGGGAGTCTGCGATCGTCTCGAGCGGTACCGAGAAGACGCGGCGGGCGACCGCGATCGCCATGGCCGCGTTCCAGGCCTGGTGTCGCCCGTGCAACGGAACGCGGAAGCGATGTCCCTCGAGCAGGAACGACGGTCGTTGCCGCCCGTCGAGCGTCACGTCCGTGATGCGGTAGTCGGCGGCTTCGGATTCGCCCACGGTCACGACCTCGGCCAAGGTCGCGGCGGTCAGCGCTCGGGTTGCCGGATCATCGGCGTTCAGCACTGCGACCCCGGTGCCCGGGAGTGCTTCCATCAACTCCGACAGCACGGCCACGACGCCTTCCCGGCCACCGAGATGCTCGGCGTGCGCGAGCCCGGCATTCGTGACGAGGCCGGTGTCCGGACGCGCGATCTCGCAGAGGGCGCGCAGGTCGCCGGCGAATCGTTCGCCCATCTCCGTCACGACGACCCGGGCCGAGTCGGGTGCGTTGCACAGCGTGATCGGCAGACCGAACTCGTTGTTGTACGACTCCGCGTTCGCGTAACAGCCCTCCGACGCGAGCGCGGCGGCCAGCAGATCCTTGGTCGAGGTCTTGCCGGTCGACCCGCCCACCGCGACGACGTGCAGCTCGGGGCGGTCGAGGCGCAACGAGCGCGCGACCTCCTGCAGCGCGCCCAGGGGGTCGCCCACGTGCACGAGCGCGTGTCCGGGATCGACTCGTCGCGGCGGAGCGAAGTCGTCGTCGACGAGCGCGACCGTCGCGCCGGCATCGAAGGCCGCCTCGACGAAGTCGTGACCATCGCGGGCGTCGCGCAGCGCGACGAAGCAGGCGCCGGGCGCGAGCGCACGCGAGTCGAACGCCCAGGAATCGACCAAGGAGGTCTCGTCGCCGACGAGGCGGCCCAGGGCCCGGTGCGCGATCTCGCGCGCGCTGAGCCGGGTCACGAGCACGCCCTCAACTCTTCCCTAGCCACGACGCGATCGTCGAAAGGAATCGTGACGCCCGCTGTGGTCTGGCCCGTTTCGTGTCCCTTTCCCGCGATCACCACCACGTCGCCGGGGCGGGCCGCGTGCAACGCGTACCGGATCGCGGCCCGTCGGTCGAGCTCCACGATCGGGGCGCGGCGATCGTCGGCCACACCCTCGAGCACGTCGCGCGCGATCGCGTCGGGCGCTTCGGAACGAGGATTGTCCGAGGTGAGGATCGCGACATCGGCCAGACGGGTGGCGACCTCGCCCATGACCGGGCGCTTCGCCCGATCGCGATCGCCGCCGCAGCCGAAGACGACGACCAGCTTCCCGCCCTCGACGAGCGCCCGCGCCGCGCCGAGCACCGATTCGAGCGCACCGGGCGTATGCGCGTAGTCGACGAGCACGGCGAAGTCGCGACCCGTGTTGACGCGCTCGAAACGGCCGGGGACGCGCACCCGCGCCGCGAGGCCCGCCAGCACCGCCTCGAACGACGACCCGACGAGCAGCGCGGTGGCGGCCGCGGCCAACGCGTTCGCAACGTTGAAACGACCCGCGAGCGAACTCCGCACGACTCCGTGATGATCGGTGCGAGTGTCGACCAGATCGAACGTGGTGCCGTCGCGGCGCAGCAACAGGTCGCGCGCGTACACGTCTGCCTCGACGTTCTCGATGGAGTAGGTGCAAACCTGGAGTCCGAAGTCGCGCGCTCGGTCACGCAGCGCCACACCGTACGGATCGTCGATGTTGATCGCGGCGCGGGCCGAGAACCGCGGATCGAACAGGCGGGCCTTGGCCTCGAAGTACGCATCGACGTTCGCGTGGTAGTCGAGGTGATCGTGGGAGAGGTTCGTGAACGTCACGGCCGCGAAGTGCGTGCCGTCGACCCGATGCTGATCGAGGGCGTGCGACGACACCTCCATCGCGACGGTCTCGACGGCCTCGGCGCGCATCCGTGCGAGCAATGCCTGGAGCTCGGTCGCCTCGGGAGTCGTGTGTTGCAACGGTACGACGGTCCCGTCGACGCGAGCTTCGACCGTCCCGATCACGCCGGCGCGATCGCCGTTCGCGCGCGCGATCGCTTCGAGGAGATACGTCGTGCTCGTCTTCCCGTTGGTTCCGGTGACGCCCAGCACGCGCAGGGAGCGCGACGGATGACCGAAGAAGCGGTCACACAGCGGTCCCAGCACACGGCGCACCGAGTCGACGCGCACCTGCGGCGCTGTGAGCGGAAGGATGCGCTCGACGAGGAGCGCGACCGCGCCCGCGGCCATCGCGGCCGGAGCATGATCGTGGCCGTCGGTGCGCTCGCCCGGAATGCAGCAGAACAGCGCTCCGGGAGTCGCCTCTCGGCTGTCGTGCACGATCGAACCGAGCTCGACTCCGGTCTCCCCTCGGACCTCGAGGAGGTGGTCGCGCAACTCGAGGTCGTCGAGGAGGTCGTGCAGCAGCACGGTCCTCCTAGGTGTGCTTGGACGGGTCGGGAGGCAGGCTACCGGCGGTCGACCCGCCCGCCGTGGCTGTCGACCCGCCGTGACCGGGGCTCGTTCCCGCCGCGGCCTGCGTATGGGCGAGTTGCGCCTGGGCCGCAGCCTGCGCGCGTGCGAGATCGGCACCGTGCGGGACGGAACACGAGTTGCCCGACGCGCGAGCCGTCGCTAAGGCCGCCGAATACTGCTTGTTCGTCGTATCCGTCGGATTGACGCCGTACTGCTGCAACGCGAAGTGCGTGATCTCGGAGAACACCGGTGCTGCGACCGCGCCGCCGTAGCTGAGGTTGTTCTCGTCCAGCACGACGAGCGTCGCGAAACGCGGATGGTCGGCGGGCGCATAGCCGATGAACGAGGCCATCGTCGCGGCCTTCGAGTAGCCACCGGTCGTCAGCGCCTTCTTGGCCGTACCGGTCTTGCCCGCGACGTAGTAGCCGGGGATGGCCGCGCACGCGCCCGTACCCTTGGCAACCACACCCCGAAGCATCTGGGTCATCACCGACGCCGTGTTCTCCGAGACGACGCGGGTGCCCTCGGGCACCGGCGCCGGATGCCGCACACCCTTCGCGTCGATCGTCGCATCGAGCAGATGCGGCGGACGGGTCACACCGCCGTTCGCGATCGTCGCGAAGGCGTCGAGCATCTGCATGCCGGTGACGGAGACGCCATAGCCGATCGCAGTCGAGTACTTGCCGGTCGCGTAGTAGTGCGCAGGATCGAGCAACAACCCGGCCGGCTGGCCCGGCCACTCGATCGCGGTCCTCTCCCCCAGCCCGAAGGCGCGCACGCCGTCGGCGACCTCCTGGTTGTGCATGCGTTGCGCGATCTTGATCGTGCCGACATTCGACGACTCCCGCAGGATGTCGGCCGTCGTCCAGTGCTCGATGCCGTTCGGCACGCCGGTGTGCGGCTCGGCGTCGTAGTACGGCTGGACGTGCGGATCCACTCGGATCGAGTACGGGACGTCGAACATCGAGTCCGGCGTCACGTGACCGTGCTCGAGCGCCCACGACAGCGTGATCAGCTTGTTCGTGGAACCCGGTTCGAACAGCTCGGTGAGCGGCGCATTGTGGTCGCCTGCACCCGCCACCTTGGCCGGCGTCGTCGGAGTCGCGCCCAGGACGGATGCCATTGCAAGCACATCGCCGTTGGTGACGTCGACCGTCACCGCCATCCCGCTGAGCGCGCCCGTCGCCTTCACCTGGTCGAGCAGCGAATACTCGGCCTGCCACTGCAGGTTTTCGTCGATGCTCAGCACGACGTCGGTTCCGCGCTGTGCGTCGATGAGTGTCTTTTGCGTGTTCGGGATGTCGTGCCCGAGCGGATCCTGCTCGACCGAGAGCGAGCCCGACTTTCCGGCGAGCAGCGAGTTGTACTCCGACTCGATTCCGGCGGCACCCGAGCCGTCGAAGTGCACCTGGCCCAGGAC
>JAODBI010000297.1 GCA_025463875.1 Actinomycetes bacterium | reverse complement strand
ATTGGTTCTGGAACTACCGAACAAACGAATACGTGGAAGGGCCTCGCCTCGCACCGCCGCACCATCATCCTCTCGACCAACCCGTGCCGGGACCGGCCGGACAGGTCCCGCGAAACTGGCAGGACCGTGTGGTGGAGTCGTAACGACGCGTATGGCATCAGCCCTAGAGAACTTTGCGGTATCACGCGGAGACAGAAGTCCGGGAGGCGACGACTGGCGCGACCGGCGAGCGGCGTCTACATCGACTGATAGATCGTGAAGAGACCGACCTCGCTGTCGGCCATCATCGCTCTGAGCTCTGCGCTCGGCTCGCCGAGGAGCGCGCCGGAAACGGAGCCTGTTGCAATGATTGCCTCGTTTATGTCGCCGAGGTGCGTAGCGTGCTCGATGAGCGCCTCGGAGTCCCTGTACCGCTCGAGGACGATGCACTCGGACCGATCGTCGTTGAAGTAGACGTCGTATTGCAGCGTGCCGGTGTCCTTGGCGCGCACGATCTCCATGCATTGAGCGGCCAAACGTTCGAACTCCTCGAGCTTGCCCTCGTGAAATTTGATCCGAGCTATACCCTGAAGCTCACTCACGGCTCCGGCCTCCGGACCTTTGCACAGGTCACCACTGCTCAGCTCGGTTGATTCGCAGCAAATTGCGTTCGCAGGAACGTGGCCGCTCGGTCGAGCGCGGCGCTCCCCTCATCGATCAACGCCGCAAACCCCTGGAATACGTGGGGGACGCCGGGAGTGACGTCGAGTGTGACCGTCACGTCGGCCCGCCCGGCGCGGCCGGCGAGCCGAATCGCGTCGCTGAGCAAGATCTCGTTCGAACCAACCTGGATCAACAGCGGCGGCAGCCCACTGAGATCCCCGAAGATCGGACTGATCTGTGGGTCAGAAGCATCTGCGTCGCCCACGTAGTCCGGCACCCGCAGGCGGAGCCCCGCCGGTGTGAGGATCGGATCGCTCGTCGCTCTCTCGACAATGGTCTCGCCTGACAAGGTCAGGTCTGCGTACGGCGACATCAAGAAGGCGCTGCTGGGCAACGGAAGGCCGGTGTCTCGCAGCGCGAGGAGTGTGGCTACGGCCAGTCCACCTCCGGCCGATTCGCCGGCGAGCGCGATTTGGCCCGCGTCAACGCCCTGCGCGAGCAAACCCTTGTAGACGGCGAGCGCGTCGTCAACCGCGGCCGGGTACGGGTACTCCGGAGCCAACCGATAGTCAACCGTGACGACCTTCGCACGCGTACGCCGAGCGAGGTCGCTCACCAAGGGGACCGTTGCCACCGCCGTGCCAATGACATAAACGCCACCGTGGAAGTACAAGATCGTGCCCGCAGTTTCGAGACCCCGGATAGTGACCTCTATCGCGTTGACGCCGCCGATGGTCGTGGGCTTCTGATCGACATCGCCGGCGACAGGGACTCGCGCCATGAGCTCGTTGAACGCGGCTCGCAACGTGGGAACGTCCGCACTGAGGTCCAACCCGCCCTGGCTCAAGATTCCCATCAAGTCGTGTTTTTGCTGCTCACTCATCAGCTCGCTCCAATCCGGCGCCCGCGCCGTCGCGGTGTCCTGCAAACCGGCCCTCGTCTGGCTCAGGCAGCGGATTCGCCGTCCTTTAGCACTGCCTCGACTTCGAGGGTGAGGGCCACCTTGTCGCTCAGCACCATCGCGTTGTCCGCGCCGGGAATGGGGCCGTTGAAGCTGACGCCGAAGTCCTGTCGATCGATCTCGGCGCTCGCACTGAACCCTGCCCGCGTGCCGCCGTAGGGATCGGGCGTGAAGCCGTTCACGTCCACGTCGAGCGTCACGGCGCGTGTCGTCCCGCGGATGGTGAGCTCTCCGTCGACGAAGAATCGGCGGCCTTCGGTGCGGACGGCTAGCGAGCGGAAGGTGATGTTCGGGAATCTCTCGACGTCAAGGAAGTCCGCCGAGCGGACATGGTTGTCGCGATTCGGTTCGTTCGTGTTGATCGAGGACGCGTCAATCGTCACGGTGACCGACGAGCGAGCGGGGTCCTGGTCGGTGACGATCGTCCCGCTGAACCGGTCGAAACGGCCGCGCACTTTGCTTACGACCAAGTGGCGCACGATGAAGGAGACCTCGGAGTGCGCCGAGTCGATCTCCCACGTTCCGGCGACCAGGCCCGGAATCTGGACGGCAGTGCTGTCAGTCATAGGTATCGCTTCTTTCGGTTGATCGTTCGATGGTTGATGGAAGGGATCCCACGGCGCGGCCGCGCGATGGCGAGCGCCGGGGGAGAGTGCGGTGGGTCGCGTCTCTGATCCAAGGGGATTGGTTGGCGAAGCAACTATTTTGGAAGGGCATGGCCGCCGACGAGCCTCTCTCCGCGAGCGAGGAAGCCGTCTGGCGCGCACTGATGCGAATTGTGAAAGTCCTCCCGCGGCATCTGGACAGCGACCTGGTCAGAGGTGCCGGGCTGACGGCGAGCGAGTACACGACGATCATGCATCTTTCCGAAGCTCCCAATCGCGAGTTGCGGATGGCCGACCTCGCCGGCGCCACCGACTTGTCGGCGAGCCGGATGACCCGCCTGGTGGACGATCTCCAATCGCGGGGCCTCGTGACGAAGACGGCAAGCTCCTCCGACGCGCGGGGCAACGTTGCGAAGCTCACTCCCCGGGGCATGGCCAAACTGAGAGCCGCATGGCGTGTCCACCTCGCGAGCGTTCGGCGTCGCTTCTTCGATTCCATCGACGCCTCGGCCGTTCCGGGAGTCGCGAGAGCCTTGGCCGATGTGGCTGACCGGCTCGAAGACACCTAGGCGGAGTGAACGCCGCAAGGGTTCAAAGCCCTTTGAGGAGCCGAGACGTGAGCACGATGTCCACCACGTCGGGAACGGTGTCGGTCCGAGCCCAGTCGCGTTGCAACTCGCAGGCCAGGGATACCCAGCCGATGGGTTGTGCGCCCGCCTGGACGATGCGCTCCAGACCCGCCCGGTGCGCCTCCGGGGACGTCCCGCCCACTGCGTCGACGACCGGGAACACCTCGTAGCCATCGCGAAGCGCGTCCAGAGTCGGGAACGCCAAGCACACCTCCGTCCACAACGCGGTCATGATCAGCTTCTTCCGCCCCGTCGCCTCGACCGCGCGGCGGAAGTCGACGTCTTCCCACGAGTTGATCTGGCTGCGGTCGATCTCGACCGAGTCCGCAAGGACTTCCCTGAGTTCTGGGATCGTCGGCCCTTGCCCGTTGGCGACGTTCACGGTCGACAGAACGATGGGGAGCCCGTACGCCTTGCCGAGGCGTGCGACCGACACGATGTTGCGGGTCAGCAGCTCGTGATCGATCGACGCAACCGTCTGCACTTGGCTCGGCTGGTAGTCGATGACGACGAGAGCAGAATTCTGGGGCGTGAGCAGCGGATCAGCGACCGGATCACGTATGGGTTCACTAGTCATGCCGAGGAGTATCGGACGGCGGGATCGAGCTGACCCCAGGGAAACTCCCTGGTACCGCGGCGGGCGCGTCCCGCGATCGGGGGTCGATCAGCCGTCGGCGAGACTCGTTCGGGCGAGTTCGCGACGCGACTTGATGTCGAGTTTTCGGTAGACCTTGCGCAGGTGGTATTCGACGGTGTTCGCGCTGATGAACAGCCGTGCTGCGATTTCGGGATTGGTGAGCCCGCCGGCCGCGAGTCGCGCGATCTGCTCCTCTTGGGGGGTGAGGTCGCGGCGGGTTTCTTCGACCCGTTTGCGGGCGTTCACGCCCGAGGCGAGGAGCTCGACCCTCGTCCGGTCGGCGAACGCGTTCGCGCCGGCCGATTCGAACGTCTGGAGTGCGGCTCCGAGTTGCACACGGGCGTCGCGGCGCCGGTTCCGGCGTCGGAGCCACTCCCCGTAGAGCAGCTGGGCCCGCGCGAGGTGCAACAGAGCTCCGCTCGCACCCAACCGCGCGAGCGCATCACCGTAGTGCTCCTCGGCGTCGGCATCGTCGCTGAGCAGCGCGCGACCGCGGGCTGCCAATCCGAGGTCGATCGAGCTCCCATTGGCGCGAGCTCGACGAGACAACCACTCGAGCGCGGCAACCGCCGTCTCGTGATCGCCGCCGCGAACGTGGGCTTCGATCGCATCGACCGCCCGGAACGGACCCAACGCGAGGTCGGGCGCAAAGTTCGGCCGGCACGCTGCTGCGGCTCGGTAGTTACCGAGGCCCAGCTCCAGTAACACCAGCGCGTAGTCGGCCAGGTCTACGACCAAGCCGAGACCCAGCTCTCGTGCAATTGCGGTGCGCTCGGCCGCGGCCGCACGGACACCCCGTTCGCGGCCTTGCCATGCGGACACGATCAAGAGCTCGGCAGTCGCCGGCCCGGTTCGGTCGAGCAGCGACCGCATCGCGTCAGCCTCGGTGAAGTACTCACCGGCGGCTGCCAGCGATCCGGTGCGCAGCGCCCACTGACCGAGGTAGTTGAGCGGTTCGGGCAAGACCTGGAACGCGCCGCGGGAACGGCAAAGCACGACGCATTCGTTGGCCACCGACCTGACGGCTTCGTCATCGCTCAACGCGAACGCGGCCCAGCATCCCAACGCCAACCGCCGGGGAAACTCGCGCGCCGCGGGATCGCTTCTGATCGCGGCGAGGGCTCGCTGGAGCAAGGGAACTGCGTTGTCGAGTTCCCCGGCGAACACTTCGGCGAGCGCATCGAGTAGGAGGTCGATCGACGTTGGCTCGGAGCCGCCGGCCAGAGTGAGTGACTGCGAGGTCCGCGCGACCTCCTCCAGCGTCGTCGGGCTCGCAGTGCCGAAGTACACCGCCATCTGTATCGCGTCGAGCAACGTCTCACGCGCGCTGTGGATGTCGAGCGGGCCGAGGGCCACCGCGGCGTCCAGCAACATTGGCACGACTCTCTTGGCCCGACCGAGCGTATCGGCGCGGTCCATATCGATGAAGAAAATCAGGGCTTCGAGCCGACGCGCTTGCGCGAGCGAGCTGCCGCCGAGGTCGGGGAGCGCATGTTGGAGATTGACGTGCGCGCGCGGCGAGCTCCCGGCGGTGAAATCGGACTCCGCGGCGGCGAAGTAGCGGAGTCCTCGCCGGCCCGGGTCGGGCGTGAGTTGCGCGGCGCGGGCGAGCAACGCGGCCGTTGTCGCGTAGCCACCACGGCTCCGCGCTCGATTCGCGGCCACCTCGAGTTCGGCGGCGACGTCCTCGTCGGGCGCGTGGGCTGCCGCGGCTCGATGCCAGGCCCGTCGATCGGGATCGCTTTCGACGTCGGTCGCGGCCGCGAGCGCGCGGTGCGCTTCCCGGCGGTCGGCCGCGCTTGCGCCGTGGTAGATCGCCGAGCGGATCAGCGAGTGCCGAAAGCGGAGAGGTGGTCCGGGACTGATGAGATGTTCGGCTTCGGCGGCCAAGATCGCGCGCTCGTCGAAGTCGAGGTCGCGTCCGGCCCGCCACACGAGCGCGGGGTCGCCGGTCGGCTCGGCCGCGGCGACGAGCAGAAACCGTTGGGTTTGGGCGGGCATCTCCCGGACCTGACGCAGAAATCGCGCTTCGAGCTGCACGCCGACTGTCAGCGGCTCGGGCAGCATCACGACGCCGTTCAGTTGGTCGGTCGACAGCGCGCTGGTCAGCTCGATCAGTGCGAGCGGGTTGCCGAGCGCGTCGGCGAGGATGCGATCGCGGACGCTGCTGTCGACCGGCCGCTCGGCGGTTGACTCCAGGAGGTCGACTGACGCTCGCTCGGAGAGTGGCGGGATGGTGATCGACGGAAGCTCGCGGAGCCGGACCCGACGATCGCTCGGGTCGCGAACCGCGACCAAGAGGCCGACGCGGTCGGCGTAGAGGCGTCTCGCGACGAATCCGAGCACGTCTGCACTTTCTTGATCCCACCATTGGGCGTCATCGACGACGATCAGGAGCGCGCGTCGAGTCGCTGCTTGGGAGAGGAGCGTGAGGGTAGCCAGACCGACCAGGAAGAGTTCGGGGGCCGAGTCGTCGCTGAGAGCGAATGCCGCATTGATGGCGCGCATCTGCGGTGCCGGCAACGCCCCGATGTCGTCGAGGAACGGAATGAGCAGCTGGTGAAGTCCGGCGAATCCCAGCTGCATCTCCGATTCGATGCCGACCAGTCGAACGATCTCGAGATCTGCGACCCCGGCGACCGCGTCGTCGATCAGCGCGGTCTTGCCCACGCCGGCGTCTCCCCGCAGGACCAACGCGGCACTGAGCTCGCTGCGCACCGAGGCCAGCAGTTGGGCGATCTCAGCCTGTTCGTGCTCGCGACCCATAAGGCGAGGCGGCGACTGGAAACCGCGACCTCCGTCGTCGTGCGAAGGCAGACCGGCGAGTTCCACGCACGCATCTTGTCTTGCAGGGCCGTGCGGCTGCAGCGCGACCGAGTCGCGACTACGCGGCTCCGGGATTCGATTGAGTGCCGATCGCATCCAAGATCGAGTGGCCAGGCGGCTTGCCGCCGGTTCAACCAAAGAGGCGCATCGGAACGGTGGCGTATGTCGAAATGAACGAAGATGCCCGGTGGAGTATCCGGGAGCTGGACTGGACTGACCCCAGGGAATTCGCCTGGTACGGCCGACGACAACCAGGTCTGTTCCGTTTCGTTCGAGGTGTAACTTGCTTGCCCACGCAAGGAGTGGGTAATAGCGTCCAATCCGTCCTTGTCGTTGGCACGACCGTGAGGCCGTACCGGCGTGAGAAGGGGAGCTACATGAGTCCGCTCGTCGTGCGTTCCGCTCGCGCGAGGCGACCGAGCGCGCGTCCATGCTGAGCCTTGCCGACGAACCTGGGCTGATCGGGCGGGGGCACGAGTTCCACACTGTTGCGGCGTTGGTGGACCAGGCGCGAGCGGGGCGGAGCGGGGTCTTGGTCGTGCGGGGCGAGCCCGGAATTGGCAAGTCGGTGCTTCTCGACGAGGTCGCGCGGCGAGCGGAGGGATTTGTTATTTCGCGCGTGGCCGGCGTCGAGTCGGAGATGGAGCTCGCGTACGCCGCGTTGCAGCAGCTGTGCCGACCGTTCCGCGAGCGTGTGTCCCATCTTCCGGGGCCGCAGCGCGACGCGCTCGAGGCCGCGTTTGGTCTGAGTGCCGGCCCGCCGCGGGATCGGTACCTCGTGGGGTTGGCAGTGCTGCAACTCATGGCCGGGTTCGCGGACGAGCGGCCGGTGGCGTGTGTCATCGACGACGCGCAATGGCTCGACCGCGTTTCAGTGCAGACGATTGCATTCGTCGCGCGCCGTTTGCTGGCCGAGCCGATCCTGTTTGTCGTAGCAGTCCGCGATTCCGCCGACGCCGGGGACTGGGCCGGTCTGCCCGAGCTCACGCTCGGGGGTCTCGACGACGACGATGCGGCTGTTCTCTTCGATTCCGTGGTCAGGGGCCCGACCGACCCCAGGGTGCGTGCTCGCGTTGTGGCAGAGGCGGGTGGGAATCCGCTGGCGCTGCTCGAGTTGCCGCGCGCCTGGACGACGGCGGAACTGGCCGAAGGCGTCGGGTTGGTGGGCCCGCGAAGGTTGACCGGAAATCTCGAAGACGGCTTCGCGCAGCGATTGCGATCATTGCCACCGGACACTCGGCGCTTGCTCACCTTGGCGGCCGCCGAACCCTTGGGGGATCCGACGTTGCTGTGGCGCGCCGCCGAGCGGCTCGGGCTCAGTCTGGACGCGGCGAGTCCGGCCGAGGTCGCCGGACTGATCGAATTCGGCGCCAAGGTCTGCTTCCGCCACCCGTTGGTACGCGCGGCCGCGTATCGCGTTGCTTCCTCGCGGGAGCGCCTCGATGTTCATGCCGCCCTCGCGTCGGTTATCGACCCGATCCTCGATCCTGACCGGCGCGCTTGGCATCGAGCGAACTCGACCGTCGCGCAAGACGACGAGATCGCCGACGAGTTGGAGCAGTCGGCGGCGCGGGCGAAGTCACGGGGAGGGCTGCTCGCGGCGTCTGTGCTCCTCGAGCGGTCAGCGCAGCTGACCAACCAAGCCGCCCAGCGCGCCGACCGCACACTGGCTGCGGCGCGGGCGAAGCGCGACGCCGGTGCGCTCGACGCGGCGCTCCGACTCCTGCCCGCGGTGGAGGCGGAGCCGGCATCCGATTTGCGCAACGCGTCCGCCGAGCATCTGCGCGGCCAGATCGCGTTCGACCAGCGGCGCGGTGCCGCCGCGGCTCGGCTTCTGCTCAGCGCCGCGTCCCGCTTCGAACCCCTCGATCCGCAGCTCGCTCGCGACACGTACCTCGAGGCTCTGGCCGCGGCGATGTGGGAGGGCGGACCCGACGGCGATGCAAACATGGCCGCGGCCGCGGAAGCTGCGCGCAATGCTTCACCCTTAGGAGAGGCGCCTCGTACGGTCGACTTGATTCTCGACGCCCTCGCACTTCGGCTCACCGACGGCTACGTCGCGGCGGCGCCAATGCTGACTCGGGCGTTGGCGTCGGCGCGGACGCTCGACGCCGGCGCGGACGCTGCTGACCGCGTGCTCTGGATGGCAGGAAATCGGGCCGCCGGAATCATCGCCAATGAGATCTGGGACTATGACGCCGGACGGTTGATGGCCGAGCGTCAAGTGCGCGCGGCCCGCGAGGCCGGCGCACTCGTGCAACTTCAGTTCGCGTTGAACTTTCTCGGCAATCGGCTGGTGCAGGAAGGGCAGCTCGATGCCGCCGCGGCGCTCGTGGACGAGGATCAGCAGCTTTCACTTATGACGGATGTTCCGCCCCTCGGCTACACGAGCCTGGTCCTGGAGGCGTTCCGGGGCGACCAGGCGAGCACGTCCGCGCTGATCGCGACGATTGCCGGCGACGCGTCCGCGCAGGGTCAGGGCCGGATCGTCACGCTCACCGACTACGCGGCCGCGGTGTTGCACAACGGCCTCGGTGATCATGCGCGCGCGCTCGAGTGCGCCCGCCGAGTGTTTGAACGCGACGTGCTCGGCTACCAATCGCTCGCAGCTCCGGAGCTGGCCGAGGCGGCGTCGAGGTGCGGCGAGAAAGACCTGCTCGCGGAGATCGGAGCGTGGGTGTCGGAGCGCGCTCGCGCCACTCCCACCGATTGGGCGCTGGGCGTGGATGCGCTCGTCCAGGGCCTCGCGAGCGCGGGGATCGTTGCGGAATCGAGCTTTCGCGACTCGATCAAGCGACTGAGCAAGACGAGTCTGCGCGTGGATTTGGCTCGCACCCATCTGCTCTACGGCGAATGGTTACGCCGCGAAGACCGCCGGCGAGATGCTCGCGAGCAGTTGCGCATCGCATTCGACATGCTCACCTCGATGGGTTTGACCGGGTTCGCCGAGCGGGCGCGCCGGGAACTCCTCGCGACCGGCGAGAAGATTCGTAAACGCGCGGAGCCGGCCGCGGGATCGCTCACCGCCCAGGAAATGCAGATCACTCGACTGGTGCGCCTGGGCTTTTCGAACCCTGAAATCGGCACGCGGCTCTTTCTCAGTCCAAGAACCGTCGAGTGGCACCTCCGCAACATCTTCGGCAAGTTCGGAGTCTCGTCTCGCCGCCAACTGCGAGACCTCGATGACCCGGGCCTCGTGGACATGCCGTCGTAGTCCCGTCACGACCGAATGCGAGGACGCGGGTGGCGTGAGATATTGACCGTCGCGTTGGCCGTGGGCCTTGTCGGCGCGCTCATCGCCGCCGGTCAGTCCAGCCTCGTTCACTCCGTAACGACCCTCGGTCATCTCGACTGGGCTTGGTTGCCGCTCGCGGTCGCGGCAGAGGCCGCCTCGATGGCGGCGTTCGCTCGCACCCAGCGCCGCCTGATTCGTGCCGGCGGGACCAACTTGCATCTGGGATCAGTGATGGCGATCACCTACGCGGGCAACGCAATTTCCGTCTCGCTTCCTCTCGCCGGCCCCGAGACGGCGACCGGTTTCATCTACCGCAGTTACAGCCGCCTCGGCGTCGACCCGGCCGTCGCCGGATGGGCACTCGCCATGTCCGGCGGATTCTCGTCACTTGCGTTCGCGTTGGTGCTGGCCGGCGGCGCGCTCGCATCGGGCAGCACCTCCGGGATGACCCTCGGACTCGTTGGCGCCGCTATCTCGTTGCTCCTCACGGTCACGGTGCTCACCGCATTGCGCAGCAGCGGAGCGCGACGACGGCTCAACTGGCTCGTCGCGCACGTCATCGCAGCGTCTCGGAAGCTCGTTGGCCGGCCGGGCCCCGAAGCCGCCGACGCGCTCGACCCGTTTCTTGATCGCGTCGCCAGCCTGCGCCTACCCCGTCTGCAGTACGCCGAAGTCATGGTCCTAGCTGTGTGGAACTGGCTCGCCGACTGCCTCTGCCTCGCGTTCTCGATCCGGGCCATTGGCGTCAACGTGCCCTGGCAAGGACTGGTCCTCGCCTACGGCGCAGGCATGGCCGCGGCAAGCTTTGGGCTGACTCCAGGCGGTCTCGGCGTCGTCGAGGCCGTCCTGTCTGCTTCACTTGTCGCTCTCGGCATCAAAGGTCAGTCCGCGCTCGCCGCGGTCCTCGTCTACCGACTCGTCAGCTTCTGGCTCGTCATGACCGTCGGATGGGCCGTCGTCGCAATACTCACGCGAGCGCGGGTACCGAAGGGCGAGCACCATGATCCGTGAGCAGCTCATGCGTCACCTATGACGAAAGCGGACCTGCGCTGTCGGTTGACGCGATCGGGTCCGGGGTGCGGATCGCCGCCAGCGCGACCAGAAATCCCGCGAGAGCTATGCCCGACGCGACCACGAACGCGACGCTGTATCCGTGAACAGTCGAGGCGACTGGTCCGGACCGGGCCGCGGAGCGGGTCGCGGCTGTTGCCACGGTGACAAGGACGGCCAGTCCGAGCGTTCCCCCGACCTGTTGGGCGGTGTTGAGCACCGCGGACGCGACGCCCATGTCGGCGGGTTGCACGCCTGAGGTCGCGCCGAGGACGAGCGGGACGAAGGCGAATCCGAGGCCCAGCGCGAGCACGACCAATGGGCCCAGCACCGCGCCGGCGTACGTGCTCTGCGCATGAAGCCGGGACAGCCAGAGGAGACCGATCGCCGCGAGAAGCGGCCCGATGCTGACGAATACTCGGGGATGGATTCGGGTCAGGAGCTTGGCGACCGCTTGCGATGTCGCCGCGATGACGACGCTGAAGGGGAGGAAGGCGAGGCCGGTTCTGAGCGGGCTGTATCCCAACGTCGTTTGCAGGAACAGCGTGAGAAAGAAGGACACCGCCAAGATCGACGCGGTGAGGCTAAGCATCACGATGTAGCTCGCGGTCCGGTTGCGGTCGGCGAGCAACCGAGGGGGGAGCATTGGGTGGTTGCTGCGTACTTCGGTCACCGCGAACGCGACGAGCAGTACTGCGCCGCCGGCCAAGGACGTGATCGTGATCGGGTTTGCCCAGCCCTTCGAGGGTGCGCGTACCAGTCCGTAGACGACTGCGGTCATGCCGGCGGTCGCGAACAGAGCACCGGGGATGTCGAGCTTTCCGCCTTGCGGCGCTGACTTCTTGAGGACCCGTGGTGCGACGACAACGACCAGCGCGCCAATGGGAGCGTTGACGAACAGCACCCAGCGCCAAGACGCGAAGTCGGTCAGGATCCCGCCGAGCAGCAACCCGACGGCGCTACCGGCGCCCGACATTGCCGCGTAGATTCCCGTTGCCCGGGTTCGGGCCGGACCCTCCGGGAAGGTGTCGCCGATAAGCGCCAACGCCGCCGGCGCTGCGATTGCGCCCCCAACGCCTTGCACAGCGCGGGCAGCAATCAACCAGGCAGAAGTCGTGGCGAGGCCGCCGAGCAACGAGGCCAGAGAAAACACAACGAGCCCGAACACGAACATGCGCCGTCGACCGAACACGTCGCCAAGACGGCCTCCAAGGAGCAGCAGTCCTCCGAAGGTGAGTGTGTACGCAGTGACGATCCATTGGAGGTTTGCTGTCGAAAAATGCAGGGCGCTCTGGATCGATGGCAACGCGACCGTGACGATGGTTGCGTCCAGTACGACCATCAGTTGCGCGGTTGAGATCACGACGAGCGCGGCGGTGAGCTGCCATTGGCCGACGTCGGTGTCCGACGGACCAGCTAATGCCTCTGGGCCGAGGCGGTCGGCGTTGATCGCGGTGTACGAAACGCACGGCAGGACAGGGCAGTCCGCGCGCCCCACGTCGCGGTCAGTGCGGTCCGAGGGCTCTGCGGTTGCGGAGTCGGTGCTCATCAGGATCGTGCTCCTGTCGGTGACCGGTTACTCGCCTAAAACCCTTGTAGAGAAAAGTCGATCGCGGTTGAGTATCCGACCGCGGGATCGGGCTGACCCCAGGGAGATTCCCTGGTGTGCCGCCAAAGATTCGACGTTCGCGCCCGCTTGGAACGCAGTCACGTCGACGTACCAGGGTGTTTCCCTGGGGTGCGGGACAGCCGGGACGACCATGCTCTGCGCGATGGCTGACCACGCCGAGCTGACGTCGTCCGAAGCCGCCGACCACGTCGCGATTCGTGAGTTGTTCGACGGCTATGCCCGCTGCGCGGTCCGTCGCGACGCCGAAGGGCGCTCGCCGGGAACATCGACGGTCGCTGGTGCTTCGCCGAACGCGATCTCGTCGTCGACTGGAGCGAGACCCGACCCGTGCACCCGGTGATGCATGAATCGATGCGCCTCGACCTCAGTGTAAGTAGAGAGGTGCAACCCTGATGGGCGAACAGATCGGAATCATCGGGGCGGGAAGGCTCGGCCAGGCGCTCGCTCGCACGGCGCGCCGGGCCGACCGCCCCGTCGTCATTGCGAACAGCCGCGGCCCGGAATCCTTGGCGTCGGTGGTGGACGCGCTCGGCGCCGGGATCACGGCCGGCACGACTCGCGACGCCGCACGCTGTTCGATCGTGGCGCTCGCGGTCCCGTGGGCCAGCGTCCATTACGCGCTCGCCGAACTGTCTTGGTCGGGCGAGATTGTCATCGATGCGACCAACGCCGTGCTGATTCCCAGCCTCGAGCCCGTGCCGCTCGGCGGGCTGACGTCGAGCGAGATCGTGGCCCAGCTTGTTCTCCGCGCTCGCGTCGTGAAGGCGGCCAACGCGCTTGTAGCGGACATCTTGGGTGGGGATCCACGCGAAGCCGGCGGGCGGCGCGTCATGTTCCTCTCCGGCGATGACGCCGAAGCAAAGCGCGCGGTCGGAGAACTGTTCGACGCGGCCGGCTTCTTTTCGATCGATATCGGAGACCTCGTTGCCGGCGGCGCCATGCAACAGGCGGGAGGACCGCTGGCGGGACACGACCTCCTGCGACTTCCCGCGCCTTGGGAATGACGGATCTCCGGCGCCGCTCGAGGTCCGCTGACGGAACCGGCGCGGATTGCGACGCGTACCAACTCGACCGCCTCACGAGCGAGCAAGAGGTCTTCGCCATTGCCGAGAAGTGGCGGCTTTTCCGCAGCCTGGCGACGAGCTATCTCTTCGCGAGCGCGTTCGACAGAGACGACGTCGAAGCGTGAACCGGGGAAATTCCCTGGGGTGAGGCAGCCGCGCGCGCTGCATGCTCGCGAGCATGACGGCAATGGAGGGGGTCAATATCACCCCGAGCGAGAACGGACCGTACCTGGTGTCGGGTGCGGTGTGTCTCGCTGACGTCGTCGGCCGCGAAGTTCCGCACGGCGATTACATCGCGCTGTGCCGTTGCGGAGGTTCGAAGAACAAGCCGTTCTGCGACGGGATGCACGTCGCAATCGGCTTCGACGGAACGCTGAAGAAGTAGGCGCACGATGGAGCATGTCACCGAGCCACGTAGCCTCGGACCGTACTCGGTATCGCCGGTCGGCTTCGGGGCGATGCGACTCACCGGCCCGAACGTGTTCGGACCGCCGCGGGACCGCCGAGAGGCCATCCGGGTTCTCCGTGAGGCGGTCGCGCTCGGGGTCAATCACATCGACACCGCGCAGTTCTACGGCCCGGACGTCGTCAACGACCTCATACACGAAGCCTTGCATCCGTATCCGCGCGACCTGATCCTCGTGAGCAAGGTGGGTGCGCGCCGCGATCGGAGCGGCGCGGTGCTCGCCGACGACGAGCCGCATCAGCTTCGCCGCGCGATCGAAGCAAACCTCCGAACGCTCGAGGTCGAGGCGCTTCCTGTTGTCAACCTGCGGCTGATGCGAAGCGCGGAACCGGATCCGTTGTTCGACGATCAGCTCGGCGCCATGATCTCGGCGCGCGACGACGGCTTGATCAACTCGATCGGTCTCAGCAACATCTCGGGCGCGCACCTGCTGCACGCGCTGCAGGCGACACCTATCGCCTGCGTGCAGAACCTCTTTCATGTCACGAACCGCGCATCCCAGCCCGTACTCGAAGAATGCACGCGACGGGGGATCGCATTTGTGCCATTCGGGTCGCTCGGCTTCGGCGTGACGGGCCCCGACGCCGTCCTCCGACGACGCGAGGTTGTCGAGCAAGCGACGCGATTGGGGGTTACACCCGCCCAGCTGGTGCTCGCATGGGCGCTCGAGCTCGCACAGAACGTGTTGCTGATCCCAGGCGCCTCGTCGGTCGATCATCTGCGCGAGAACCTGGCCGCATCAGCGGTGCAGCTCGATCGGGAAGCGGTCGCCTGGCTCTCCGCGATGTAATTGCGTGATGCCTCCGCAGACCACAAGATGAGACCGTGAACGATGAGTGACGAGCCCCGTGGATCGATGTTCGACTACGACGCGCGACCGGTCACGCCGCAAGTCGTGCTCGTCGGTCGCCGCGCGTCGTCGCTCGGATACGAACTTCGCGATTTTCTCAGCCGCAATGGTGTGCCCTACGACTGGGTCGAGGTCGACGACGCGGATCGCGTCCGACAGCTGCTCGACGGCGACGATATCGACCCGGACCGGCTTCCGATTTGTGTGTTGCCCGATGGGAGCCGGCTCGCAGGTGCAACGGTGCAACAGGTCGCGGGCGGTCTCGGCATGGTGGCCGCGCCGCTCCTGTCGGAATACGACATCACGATCGTCGGCGCCGGGCCGGCGGGACTTGCGGCCGCGGTGTACGCCGCCTCCGAGGGACTGCGCACGGTTGCGGTCGAAGCGGTCGCGCCCGGAGGACAGGCAGGCACAACGTCGATGATCGAGAACTATCTCGGCTTTCCGCAAGGCATCAGCGGGAGCGAGTTGGCGACGCGTGCCACCGCGCAGGCGCGTCGCTTCGGTGCCGAACTGCTCTTGGCTCGACCGCTCGTCGACATTCTGCGCGAAGACTATGGATATCTGGCTCGGCTCTCGGATGGGACAGAGGTTCGCACCCGATCCGTCCTCGCCGCGAGCGGCGTCGACTGGCGCCGCCTCGAGGTCGACGGGCTCGACGAGCTTCTCGGTGCGGGGGTGTACTACGGCGCGGGACCGAGCGAAGCAGTCTCGTGTCACGGGTGTCGCGTCGCCATTGTCGGGGGCGGAAACTCCGCCGGCCAAGCCGTGGTGCGCTTCTCCCGATACGCATCACGGGTGACGCTGCTGGTCCGCGGCTCCACGCTCGGTGCCTCGATGTCGCAATATCTCGTCTCGAAGGTGAGCGAGCTCGACAACGTCGACGTGCGCACCGGCACCGAAGTGGTCGGGCTGGATGCCGACACGCGGCTCCGCGCGGTCGTGATCTCGTCGCACAACGACGCCGGACTCACGCGCCTGCCGCTGGAGTCGCTGTTCGTCTGCATCGGAGGGGTACCGCGCACAAGCCGGCTCGTGACGGCTGGTCTCGCGACCGACGATGCCGGATTCATCCTCACGGGCGCCGACGTCACCGCGTCGCCCGGTGCGCTCGAGAGGTGGCCTCTTTCGCGTCAACCACTGCCGCTCGAGACGAACCGACCGGGATTCTTTGCGGCCGGCGACGTCCGCAGCGGATCGATCAAACGTTGTTCTGCCGCGATCGGCGAGGGATCGATGGCAGTCGCGTTGGTACACCGCCGCCTTGCAGAACTGGGTGCCGAGTGATGAAGGAAGCGGCGAACGGCGGACCGACCGAAGCGGCCGTCGCCGAGTTCGCAGGATTGGCATCCGACGAGGAAATCGGTGACGTGGCTTCCGCGCTGGAACGCAACGGGATCACGAGTTTCGTCGTCGACTCGGGCGAACAAGCCCGGGAGATTGTGCGTTCGATCCTTCCGAT
>JAODBI010000293.1 GCA_025463875.1 Actinomycetes bacterium | reverse complement strand
GCGAAGGCGCGACTGACGGCCTTGGCGGTACGAGCGAGGTGAAGTCCGATCGGTTCCAGCTCCGGAGAGGCCATGGTCTGAATGATAGATATCGAATCATTCGATGTCTATGGATTGCGGATGGTGGGTCTGGGCGGCGGCGCCACACGAACCGGGCCGGCGCACCGGGAAACACTGGGTGATGGCTCCGGAGTCGGACGCGGACGTGATCGGGGCGTCGCTCGCGGAGCCCGCGGTCTTCGGCCGGCTCTTCGACCGCCACGCGACCGTCCTCTTCCGGTATCTCGTCCGGCGCGTGGGCGTCGACGACGCGGAGCTCCTCCTCGGCGATGTGTTCCGCGTCGCCTTCGAGAAGCGTGAGCACTACGACCGCGCGCGGCCGAACGCGAGGCCGTGGCTCTACGGGATCGCGACGAACCTGCTCGCGCACCACCGGCGCAGTGAGGCGCGCCGCATCGCCGCGACCGCGCGTCTCCTCACGACGCAGCGACCACCCGACGACCCGACTGATCGGGTCGTCGCGCGGCTCGATGCCGCCGAGCTGTGGCCGCACGTGGCCGAAGCGGTCGCTCGCCTGCCCGAAGGTGAGCGCGACGTGTTGCTCCTCTACGTGTGGGAGGAGCTCAGTTACGACGAGATCGCCGCCGCGCTCGACGTCCCGGTGGGTACCGTTCGATCGCGACTCAATCGCGCGCGCGAAAGTCTGCGCGAACTCCGGACGTCGATCGGGAGACAACAGTGAGCGACGACTTCGACCGCTTGCGGGAGCTGCGCCCCGACCGGGTGCAGCCCGACGATCCGGCCGAACCCACGGTCTTCGCCCGAGAGAAGGAGAAACTGATGTCGACGATCGATGCGACGCGCGAAGGCGCCGCACCCATGCTGCGGATGCCCGACGTCTACGCGCGCTTGGCGTACGAAGACGAGCGCGCCGCGCTCGACTATCTCGTCCGCGTGTTCCAACTCGCCGAGATCCGCGAGGCCCGCACCGAGGCCGACGAGTCGATGCTCGCGTGGCTCCGCGTCGGTGACGGTGTCGTGATGATCGGGCACGCCAACGCCGAGATCCACCGGATTCACAGCCCGCGCCGGCTCGGCAACACGACGGTGCAGATGATGGTGTACGTGCGCGATGTCGACGCGCACTACGCGCACGCGGTCGCCGAAGGCGCGGAGATCACGATGGACCTCGAAGACGCGTTCTACGGGGAGCGGCGATACGAAGCGACTGATCTCGAAGGCCACCGGTGGCACTTCGGCGAGCGCCACGCCGACATCAAGGCGCGCGGCGGCGCGGTGCCACAGGACCCGCAGGGCGGCAAGTCGTAGCCTTCACTCCGCGGTCGGCGCCGGAATCGGCGAGGGAGTGAGCGCCAGTTCCGGATGGCGCGCGGCGACCATGCGGCGGAAGCCCTCGCGCCAGGGCACGCGTGTCCGCCCGAGGATCTCGTGCATGAACGTGGTGTCGGGCCACAACGGCCAATACGCGGCTGGGTCGACGACGAAGCGTACGGGCCGTCCGACGAGCGCACCGAGATACGTGCAGTACTCCTCGATGGCGACGGTCTCGGAACCGCTCCAGTTCACGACAACGGGCGGGAACGCGCCGACCTGGAGCGCCCGCACCCCGAGGTCGACGTAGTCGTCCTCGTAGATCGGGTTGAAACGATTCGGCGTGTCGGGATGCAGCGGAACCGGGCGGCCCTCCAGGATCAGCTCCAGCCGGTCGGCCGGCGCACCGCCCATCGGTCCGTACGTCGAGAAGATGCGGATGATCGTCACCGGCGTACCGAAGCGCCGGGATGCGAACGTCACAACAGCTTCGCCCGCGATCTTGGAGAAGCTGTAGTTGCCGATGTGGGTGCCGGGCGGATCGTCTTCTCGCAACGGCCGCGCGCCCTGGTACCGATACGCGGATCCCGTCGAGCAATATACGAAACCCCGGCACGCGGCGTAACGCTCGACGAGCCGGCCGGCCGCCTGCGCGTTGACCTCGAACGCGTACCGCCAGTCGCCGGCGGCGGCCGGTCCGAGGGCTGCCGCCGCATGGAAGACGTAGTCGGCGTCGGGGAGGTCGCGGAAGTCGGAGCCGTCGCCGAAGTCGCGCCGAACCGGTTCGACGCCCGCGGCGCGCAGCCGAGCCGCGTCACCCGGCGAAGAGAGCCGGGCGACGCCGTACACCGTGTTGGCGAGCTCCGGCGTCGCGAGGTGGCGCGCGATCGGAAACCCGACCCGTCCCGCCGCGCCCGTCACGACGATGCGCGAACCGCGTAGCTGCATCTCGCGTACCGAACGCTGCATGACCCGTGCCCTTCGGTTCACTCGGCCGATCCGCGCTCAAGGTAGGTCCGTTCGCCGCGACGACGCGCCACGCTCGGGGCCGGCGAGGCGCGTCGTCGGAGATGACAGGCGCAAGGTTCCCTTCGGGTCGGAGGCGGTGTGCTCGCTCAGCTGCCGGACGAGGTGGTCACCGCGGATGTGGTCGGCGTCGTGGCGGTCGTGGCGGAGGTCGCACTGGATTTGGTCGCGGCGGTCGACGCGGCCGTCGAAGCGGTCGTTGCCTTGGTGCTGGTCGAGCTGGTCGAGCTCGTCGTGCTCGTTGCCGCGGCCATGCAGCCGGTCAGCGCGACCATCCCGACGACGCTCGATACGCCCGCGACTCGGCGGGCCTTCCGCGCGGGATGTGGGCGGCGGCGCCGGACGGGCGTGCGATGTGCGACGGCGCTCTGCCGCGGTGCGGATTTCGGAGTCTCGGGGCCCGGGGGGAGGGGCTGGGCGGTCATGGTCGCTCCTTCGATGGATGTCCTCTACGGGCCGTCGAAGGTCATCGTGCAGCCGGTTCCTCCATCTGGCCTTGGGATCACCTAGGCGATGGCGCCGACTTGCTCGGATTCTCGTTCCGCGTCTGCCCCGGGGCGAAAGGCGCCGCGCGAACATGATGCGTGGTTCAAGGGGAAAGGAAGCCGCGCGTGCTCATCGTCGATGATGAGGAACACATCACTGAGCTCGTATCGATGGGTCTGGGCTACAACGGGTTCGAGACGGAGCGCGTCGCGTCGGGGCGGGCTGCGCTCGACGCGGTCGACCGTGCACGCCCCGACCTCATCGTGCTCGATGTAATGCTTCCGGACCTGGACGGTTTCGAGGTCGCGCGCCGGCTTCGCCAGACCGAAGGCGCGGGGACACGCGTTCCGATCATCTTCCTCACCGCCCGCGACTCGACGCCCGACAAGGTCGAGGGTCTGCGGCTCGGAACCGACGACTACGTGACCAAGCCGTTCAGCATCGAGGAGCTCATCGAACGGGTGAAGGCCGTGCTGCGCCGCTCCAACGGAGTCGGTCCGGGGGAACGACGCCTCTCGTACGCAGATCTCGTTCTCGACGAGGACACTCGCGAGGTCTGGCGTGCGGGCCGACTCATCGAGCTCACGCCGACGGAATACAAGCTGTGTCACTACCTGCTGGCGAATGCACGCCGGGTGCTCACGCGCGATCAGATCCTCGAGCACGTGTGGAACTACACGTTTGCCGCCAACGCGAGTGTGCTCGAGACGTATGTCAGCTATCTGCGCCAGAAGCTCGACGGTGTCGATGATCCGCCGCTGATCCAGACCGTGCGTGGCGTCGGCTACACCTTGCGACTCAAGTCGGAAAGCTGAGAACGAGACGCATGCATCCGGCTCCCGGCAGTGAGAGCGCTGGTGTACACGAGGCGCGGTTCCGCGCGATGGGCAGTGACGCACACGTCATCATGATCGGTCATGACGCCGCACTTCTCGACTTCTCGGTGTCGAGGATCGCAGCGCTCGAGCAACGCTGGAGTCGTTTCATCGAGACGAGCGAGATCAGCCACCTCAACCGACACCCGGGCGACGACGTGGCGATCTCGCCGGAGACGCGGCTGCTGGTCGAGCGCGCGGTCGAAGCGTGGCGCCTCACCGGCGGCAGTTTCGACCCGACGGTGCTCGGGGATGTCATTCGCGCCGGGTACGACCGTTCCTTCGACGAGCTCTCCGGCACGCTCCGACCGGGATCCAGCATGCTCGGGAAGGGCGCGACCAATATCGTGATCGGAGCAACGACCGTGAGGCTGCCGGAAGGTGTCGGCTTCGATCCCGGTGGGATCGGCAAGGGTCTGGCTGCCGATCTCGTGGCGTCGGAAGCGATCGAGGCGGGCGCCGACGGAATCTGCATCAACCTCGGCGGGGATCTCCGCGTCCTCGGCCGACCGCCGGCCGACGAAGCGTGGGGCGTCGCGATCGAGCACCAGCTCGTGGCGGAGCCCGTCGTGCTGGTCGTTCTCGCCGAGGGCGCGGTCGCCACGTCGACCACACTGCGTCGGCAGTGGCGCGTCGACGGTCGTGCCCGCCACCATCTGATCGATCCTTCGACCGGTCAGCCCTCCGAAAGTGACATCTCGCTCGTGACCGTCGTGGGCGGCGAGGCGTGGATGGCCGAAGTCCTCGCCAAAGCCGAACTCTTGCGGGGATCCGCGCGCGTGTTCGAGCTCGTGGGCGGCACCGGCGCCGAGGCTCTCGCCGTGACCGACGACGGCCGCGTGTTGTCGACCCACGGTATGACTCGCTTTGTCGGTCCGGCCGGCATCCCGGAGCGCGTCCAGCTCGCACATCCGGAGGTTGATTCGTGAGCGACAAGCTGTGGTGGTATGTCGCGCGTTCCGGAGGCATCGTCGCCTGGGTATTGCTGGCGCTGAGCGTCTTGGTCGGCCTCGCGCTCAGCACCAAGGTCTTCGGGAAGCATCCGCGGCCGAATTGGCTGCTCGATCTCCATCGTTTTCTCGGAGGCCTTGCGGTCGTTTTCACCGCCGTGCACGTCCTCGCGATCTTGTTCGATTCCTTTGTCACCATCACCCTCGCCAACGTGTTCGTCCCGCTCACGGGTTCGTGGCATCCCGGCGCGGTCGCGTGGGGGATCGTGACCATGTACGCGTTGTTGGCCGTCGAGATCACGTCGTTGCTGCGCAGACAGCTGTCGAAGGCCGCGTGGCGCGCGACGCACTATCTCAGCTTCCCGTTGTTCGCGACCGCAACCATCCATGTGCTCACTGCTGGCACCGACCGCCACACGTTTCTCTTGCGCGCGTTGCTGGCGATCGGCGTCGTCGTGATCGTGGTACTCACCGCAATCCGGGTGAGGAATGCCGAGCGGCACGACCTGATGACGTCTCCTGAGTCCCCCGCCGCGCGCTCGACCCCGCGCTGATATTCCCAGCGTTGTCCAAGGCTGGATCAAGGAAGGACTGAGTCCCGGGATTCAGAGTCCTCACCATGAGCGCACCCCTGATGCACCGGCCGCAGCCTCACGAACCTTCGATCCCGATTCGTGCGGGCGACGTCGAGATCGTCCTTCCCGTTTATGGCGGACCGGGCCGGCGAGGGGTTCGGGAGATGATCGGGCGCGTTCGCACTACGATCCGCGCGACCTCCCGGCGACTCGGGGTCGCACTCGATCGAGCACGCGTCGGCCATGATCGACCGGTGCTCATTCCCGTTCGCGTCGACGAACGTCGCCTATGACGCTCCGGCTGCGGCTGGTCGTCGCGTTGTTCGCGCTCATGCTCGCGGGCCTCGGTCTGTTCGGCGTGGTCACATACACCGTGTACGCGCGCTCGCAGTACCAGCGGCTGGACGAGCAGATCCGCGCCGCGGTGCCGTTCGCGACCCGTCAGCTCGCGGAACAGGCCCGGAGCGGCAGCTCGTCCTCGAACTCGACGACTCCCACGACGAGAGCCGGAACCGGACGTGGGTCCGACTCCGACGCGCCCCCGCCGCTCGTTCCCCTGTCGACGTATTCGGAACTGCGTGATGCCACGGGCAAGGTTCTGGTGGCCGCGCAGCTCTCGAGTACGACCTCGAAGCCGAAGCTCGGGACTGTCGTTGCACCGGCGCCCCCGGCGCGCTTCTTCACGGTCGGGTCGGCCACGGGATCCGGAACGTGGCGGGTTTTCGTCTCCCCGGTCTCCGGTCCCGATGCAACCGGGCCCGGGGAATTCGCGGTCGTCGCCATACCCACGAACGATGTCACGACCGCGTTGCGTCGTCTGGTCTTCATCGAGATCAGCGGGAGCGCGGTTCTGCTCCTCCTGCTGAGCACGGGCGCCTGGGTAATCATGCGGCGCGGACTACGGCCTCTCGAAGAGGTCGCCGAGACCGCGGGTGCGATCACCGCCGGAGACATGACGCGGCGCGTGAGCGCGACGGCGCCGTCGACCGAAGTCGGACAGCTCGGTATCGCCTTCAACACCATGCTCGACGAGATTCAAGAAGCCTTCGCTGCACGCGACGCGACCGAGCAACGACTTCGCCAGTTCCTCGCCGACGTATCGCACGAGCTACGGACACCACTCACGTCGATTCAGGGTTTCGCGGAGCTGTTCCGCATCGGAGACCCGCAGCAGATCGACCTCGCGACCATCCTGCGGCGCATCGAACAAGAATCTGCGCGCATGCGAGAACTGGTCGAGGATCTTCTGCTCCTCGCCCGGCTCGATCAGACACGCCCGACCGAACGGAAAGCGGTCGATCTTGCCGTTCTGGCCGCCGATGCGTGCAGCGACATCGCCGCGGCCGCGCCCGACCGCGACATTGTCCTCGACGCGCCGGAACCCATCGTGTTGGTCGGAGACGAGGCCCTGCTGCGTCAGGCGATCGCGAACCTGACGACGAACGCGGTGAAACATACGCCCGAGGGGTCACGGGTCGACGTGAGCACTCGGCTCGTCGACGGACACGCGGTCGTCGAGGTCCGCGACCACGGCGCCGGTCTCGACGCCGACGCCCTCGCTCACGCCTACGACCGATTCTGGCAAGCCGACAAGGCGCGCGCCGGAGCGGGTGCGGGCCTCGGTCTCGCGATCGTCGAAAGCGTCGCCCACGACCACGGCGGTACCGTGACCGCGACGAACGCCCCCGACGGCGGCGCGATATTCACGATGGATCTGCCGATCAGTCCCTCACACCTCTAGTACTCAACCGCCGCTGCCGCCGCGACCACCGCCGGTTCCGGTACCACCGCCGAAGAGGTTGTTGCCACCGAGCCCACCGGTCAGGCTGGCCGTGACGCGCGAGTTCGTGTTCGACGACGGCACCGCGGCGTGCAGATCGGCGAGCACGACGACCGTACCGACATCGACACCGGACGTGATCTGCGTCGTCTGCGCGCCGACCACTCCGATCTGTACCCGCACCGAGCTCGTCTTGCCATTCGCAAGGACGGTGACGAAGTGGAACCCGTTGATCGAATGCACCGCCGAGGTCGGCACGGTCAGGGCGCTCGTCTGCGACCGGGCCAGTTCAATCGACGTCGACGCCATCGCGCCGTTGCGCAGTCCCGACGGCGATCCGGTCAGACCGATGACCACCGGATAGCTCGTCGATGTCGAGGAGCCGTTCGCGGCACCGATCCACACGACCTTGCCGTTCAGAGTCTGGCTCGTCGCGTCGGGAACGACCGTTGCCGCATCACCGACTTTCAGCTTGGCGATGTCGTTCACGCTGACCGTTGTCGAGATCTCGTACCCGGCACCACCGGCCACCACGACGGCCGAGGTCGTCGACGACGCCGTGACGGAGTGGCCGACCTGGAGGCCGACGGCCGCGACGGTTCCGGCGATCGGGCTGGTGATCGTCGCCTGCGCAACGCTCTCCTGAGCCGCGAGCACCGCGGTCGCCGCGGCGTCGACCGCAGACTGGTCGGCGACGAGTTGCGCAGCGCTCGGCGCCGTCGACGTCGAGGACGGAGACGCGTTGGCAGTTCTCGACGACGAGCTCGTCGCGGCCGATGCCAGGAGACGCTCGAGCGTCTGTTCGGCGCGCGCCAACGACTGCTGCGCCGTTGACGACGCCTGCTGGTCGCCGGCCAGTTGCTGTTGCGCCGTCATGCACGCCGCGCTTCCGAGGCCGGTCGTCGGGGGCTTGGATGCAGTTGGAGCCGTCGTCGACGTCGTCGACGCGGGCACCGATGACGTCGAGGTGGTACGGGGCGGCCCCGAAGGCGGCGTCGGTGAGGTGCCGGGCGATCCGGGCGAGTGCGGCTGCGTGTTGGTCGACGTCCCGCACGATTCACTCGCGGCTTGCAGTGAAGCATGCGCGGTGGCCAGCGCGGCGTCGACACTCTTTTGTGCGGCGAGGAGTTGTTGTTGCGCGGCGGATGTGTCGGCGGAGGATCGGGGCGCGGCGGCCGAGCTCGCAGATGCGTTCGTGTTGGCGGTGGCGGTCGCGCCGCCGGCTCCTCCTCCGTTGGGGCTGGAAGATTGCCCGTTCAGGGCCTTGTACAAGGTGAGGTTCGCGGCCGCGAGCGCCGCCTGCTTGGTGATCACGTCCTGCCGCAACGACGTCGCATCGAGCGTGGCGAGCGTCTGTCCGGCCGTGACCTGGGCGCCGGGCGTCACGACGACAGTCGCGACGACGCCGGCGATCGGGAAGGCGACCGACGCCTGCGACACCGGTTGGATCGTTCCGGTGCCGTGCAGCTGTTGCGCCACGGTGCCGCGCGAGACCGTCGCGCTTCGGTACGCGTGACCACTGGAGGAGCCGAGCGCGACCGCCGTCGTCACACCGAGACCGGCCACGAGCACAACTGTGCCCAGCGCGATCAGGGGTCGCATGCGGCGCAGCCGGGAAGCGGAGGCCACAGTCACTCCGTCCTCAGCGCGTCGATCGGGGCGAGGCGGGCGGCGCGGGCGGCCGGGTACACACCGAAGCCCACGCCGATCGCGATGGCCACGACAATCGCGCCGGCGGACGCGGTGGGGGAGAGTGTGACGCTCGACGAGACGAAGTGCGGAAGGATCATGGCGCCGACGAGACCGACGAGAACGCCGAGCACCCCGCCCGCGAGCCCGAGGACCGACGCCTCGACGAGGAACTGGCGCCGGATGACGCGCGGGCGCGCGCCGAGCGCTTTGCGCAGACCGATCTCGCGTACGCGCTCGGTGACAGACACGAGCATGATGTTCATCACGCCGATGCCTCCGACCAGGAGTGAGATCCCGGCGATGCCGGCGAGGAGCACGGTGAGCGTCTTGTCGACAGAGGTCGCGGCGGAGAGCAGCGACTGCTGCGTCGTGATCGTGAAGTCGGCGCTGGTGCTCGTCGCGATGTTGTGGATCGCGAGCAACTCGGACTGTGCTTCCTGGTACGCGGCCGACAGCGTCGATCCCGACGACGCCTCCACGTAGATCGTCGACACGCCGGTGCGCGTCGTGCCACCGAAGAGTCGCTGGGCGGCGACTCGCAAGGGGACGATCGCGACGTCGTCGTCATTGGAGCTTCCGGACGATCCGGTCGACGTGAGCACGCCGACTACCTGTAGCTCGACGCCGTTGACCGTCACCGTTTGACCGACCGCACTCGTCCCGCCGAAGAGCTGGTCCGCGGTCGTCGAGCCCAACACGGTGACCGGCGAACCGTTCGTCTCGTCGGCCGCGGTCAGGAAGCGGCCGCTCTGCAGCGTCCGGGCGCGGACGCCGAGCCACGACTCCGTCGTCCCCACCACGCTCGTCGTCCAGTTCGTCGACGATGCCGTCAACGACGCCGACGTCGACGTCGTCGGTGCGACGGCGGCGATGTCGGGTGCGACCGTCTTCGAGGCGAGCGCCTCGGCGTCGGCGGTGGTGAGCGTCGACGCCGATCCGAATCCGCCCCGGACGCCGCCGGTACTGGTCGAGCTGCCCGGCGAGATGATCAAGAGGTTGCTTCCGAGCGAGTTGATCTGCGCGCTGACGTCGGATTGCGCGCCCTCACCCAGCCCGACCGTGAGGATGACTGCGGCAATCCCTATGAGGATGCCGAGCACGGTGAGGCCCGAACGCATCCGATGCAGGCGGATCGCTTCGAGCCCGGTGCGAAAGGTGTCGAGCCAGTTCACCGGGTGACCGCATCGATGTCGGCCGTCAGCCGTCCGTCGCGGATGCGCACTCGTCGCTGGGCCGCGGCCGCGATCTCGCGTTCGTGCGTGATCAACACCATCGTGCGACCCGACGCGTGCAGGTCGTTGAGGAGACCGAGGATCTCGGCCGTCGACGCGGAGTCGAGGTTGCCGGTCGGCTCGTCGGCGAGTATCAGCGCGGGTTCGGTCACGAGCGCGCGCGCGATCGCCACTCGTTGTTGCTGTCCACCCGAGAGCTCACCGGGACGATGATCGACGCGATCGCCGAGCCCGACCTGCGCGAGCGCGGCCATCGCCCGTTCGCGTCGCTCGCGGCGCCGCAGCCCCGAGTATGCCAACGGCAGCTCGACGTTGCGCCACGCGGAAAGCGACGCCAGCAGGTTGAACTGTTGGAACACGAACCCGATCCGGCGGTTGCGGATCTCGGCGAGGCGGTCCTCGTCGAGCGTGGAAACGTCTTCGCCGCCGAGGAGATAGACGCCCGACGTCGGTACGTCGAGACATCCGATGATGTGCATCAACGTCGACTTTCCCGACCCCGACGGACCGAGGATCGCGACGAACTCGCCCTCGTCGATCGTCAGGTTGACGTCGTCCAGCGCCTGCACTGAAAGGCTGCCGGAGCGGTACGCCTTGTTGACGTCGACGAGGTCGATCACCGGTTGGTTCACGGCGTTGCTCCGGCCGGCGCGCCGCCGGGCGACCCGCCACCGCCGAGATTCCGGAACGAGCCGCCGTTGCCGTTCGTGCTCGTTCCGGTCGCGCGCCGGGTCGGAACCGCGACGACGACCTGGTCGCCCGAGCTGAGACCGCTCGTGATCTGCGTCTGCCCGCCGCTGGAGATTCCGGTTGTGACGGTGCGGCTCGTCTTCGCGCCGTTCATCGAGACCGTCACCGAGGACGCGCCGTTCGATCGAGTGATCGCGTTGGTCGGCACGGCGAGCACGTTGGGGAGGGTCCGGTAGGTGATGACCGTCGACGCACTCGCGCCGGCGTGAAAGCCGGAAGGCGTTCCGTTCACCGCGACGACGACGGGGAAGGTCGCGACGCCCGAGCTCGACGATGCGATCGTTCCGACCGAAGTCACCGTGCCCGTCGCCGAAGCCGCGGTTGCGGTCGGAGCTGCAGTCGACGAGCCCGCGCCGGACCCGCCTCCGTTCGCGCTCGATTGCGGGCCTCCGCCGCCGAAGCCGCCTCCACCAAAGCCTCGGAAGCCACCGGCACCTGAATTTGTCGACGTGCTCGAGCTGGTCGTCGGTGTCACGGTCGCCGATTGACCGACTTTCAGGTTGCCGACCGTGGTCGTGTCGACGCTCAGGTTCACGACGAACGCCGAACTGATCACCTCGATCTGCGCGCCCGTCGAAGAGCTCGCCGGGGCGTTGTTCGCGCTCGCGGCCGATGCGGAGGATGCGGCCGAGCTGCTCGAGGAGCTCGAGGAGCTCGCCGGGGTGGAACGCCCGGATCCCGTACCGGTGCCGGTCAGATTCGTGCCCGTCGCGCCGGACGAGCTCAGCACCTCGCCCGCGGTGAGGTTCACCGTCGCGACGGTTCCCCCGATCGGCGACGTCAACGTCGCACCACCGAGATCACTGTTCGCCGATACGAGCGCCGCGTACGCGGTGGCGAGCTGCGCCTGATCATTGGCGATCTGCGCCGAGGACGCACTGGTGCTCTCGTCACCGGACAGGGTCGCTAGCGCCGCGTCGAGTGTCGACTGCGCCTGCGCGACCGCGCTCAGCAGGGCGACGGAATCAACGGTCGCGAGCACCTGTCCTTGCTTGACCGTCTGTCCGGCCTTCACCGCAACCGAGGAAACAGTGCCGCCGACTGCGAAGCTCAGGTCTTCGGTATCGGCCGGCGCGATGCTTCCCGAGGCCGACACCGTCTCGCTCAAGGCCGTGGGCGCGACGCTGAAGAGCTGCTCCGTGGGCGCCGTCGCGTTCGATGCGCTACTGCTGCCGGATCGGAAGCCGAGCCAGACCGCGGCACCCGCGACGACAACGACGAGCGGGACGATCACCATCGGTCGGAGGAACTTGGTGCGCGTCACGTCACGCGCCCGCGCCCGCCGCACCGGGTGCGCCGTTCGCACGCGGACCGAAGCCTCCGAATCCACCCGTGGTGCCTTCGTTGACCGACGTCGCCGTGACGGATCCGTCGGCAGCAGTAGTGCCGACGACCCGGACCGATTGGCCGACCGTCAGCGCGCTCAAGGAGCTGTCGACACTCTTCGTCGTGACCGTCGAGGCCGAAGTCTTCACGGTTGTCGTCGACCCGTCCGCGATCGCGATGACGATCGTGTCTCCGTTCACGCTCGACACGGTTCCGCCGGTGAAGCCTCCGCCGTTCGGTCGGGCCTGACCGTTACCGCCCGGCGCGCCCCCGGGCGCCCCGTTGCCGCCCCCACCCTGACCGCCGTTCGCGGGCGGATTCCCGCCGCCGAACCCGCCCGGCCCCTGGCCGGCCGAGGCGCCCATGTCGGTGATGCGCGTCGCCGTGACGACGGTTCCCGATTTCGTCCCGGTCACGAAGATCCGGTCGCCCGTTGCGATGGACGCGACCGAGACGGTCTTCGTGGTCGTCACGCGCGTCGTGCTCGTCGTGGTGACCTTCACGGTCGAGTTCGTCGACGTGTTCCTGACCGTCAGCGTGTCACCGCTGATCGAGGCGATGGTGCCCGAGGTTCCGGGCCGGCCGGCCCGTCCGTTACGGCCGCCGTACCCGCCCGCCGTCGCGGCCCCGGCCGTCGCCACCGGCGTGCCGGACTTGTGCGACAACGCCTTGGCACCGAAGAACCCGCCGACGACGAGCACTATCGCGGCGGCGGTGCTGGCCGCTGCAACCCAGCGCGGACGCTTCGCATTGGGTTGCGGAGGTTCCGCGCTGGGAAGTTCGGCGCTCGGGCTGGGATCGGGCTGCGGCTTGTCCCAGTGGGGAAACGGTTCACCTGGCTCGTTCATCGTCCTAGTGTCGGTTCACCGTCTGAGAGCAGCGCGCGTCCGCTCACATAAGAAGGTAAGAACCGCGACAAAAGAAAGTAAGAACAGGCTGGGAAACAACTGTCAACGGGCCGTCAGACGCCGGCGCCGACGGGTTCGGCGACGTTCATCCTCGTTGCCTCCGGCGTCGTGCCGGTGTGTGTCGAACGCTTGCTCTGACGCTCGTGGGTGACGAAGCCGAGCACGAGCCCGAACAGCACTGCGATCGCACCGAGCAGCGCGGCAATCCCCGACCAGTACGCGATCAGGCCGACGACCGACCAACCCCATGCGTACAACAGCAGGCCGCGCAACGTCTCACCGCGGAAGAGCGTCTGCACTTCTCCGGAGAGCTTCGCGTCGTTCGGGTTCTTGAGTGAAGCGGCGCTCACCTGCGAGTACGTCTGTCCACCGGCAATGCCCTTCAGGTGCACCTTGATGAACTGGTCCGCGTACGCCTTCGCCTTCGGTCCGTTGTCGACCGCCTGGCCGGCGTAGCGCTGGAGACCGGGGAACTCCGTCGGGTCGAGTCCGGGGCTGCCTTTCGGCGGGAACTTGATCTGTTGTTCCGACAGCTGGGTGTGCACCATGTGGTGGGCGAAGCCGGAGCCCCACAACAGGAGGCCACTGCCGACCGACAGCACCAGGAACAGGACGCTCCCGATGATCGCAAGTGTGGGCACCGTGGTGATCCAGTTCTTTACACGCACTTCGTTCTCCTCGCATCGTTCCGGCGCGATGCCGGGATCTCTCGACATCGTCTGCTCTTGCGGCTGTGACCGGCAGAGTCGATGCGCCGCGATGGTCGGGACCATTCGGCGGGCGATTCGGGACCTTGGTCCCACTGTTTCGGATTCCCGCCGACGGGTGACCTTGTGCCCTGGTGAGTGGCGGCCGCCGGGCGCATGGTTGTGCGACATCTTCCGAACGACTCCGTGAAAGAGGTGGGACATGCATGTCCTGGTCGTGTATGCATCGAAGATGGGCGGAACCGAAGGCATCGCGCTGCAGGTGCGCGATGCGTTCGTCGACCGGGGACTGACGGCCGACATCGCCGCGGTCGAGGACGCCCGATCCCTCGACGGGTACGACGCGGTTGTAATCGGCAGTGGCCTCTACGCGACGCACTGGCGGCGGTCGGCTCGGCGCTTCGTGCGCCGCAACGTCGAGGCACTGCAGGCGATCCCCGTGTGGTTCTTCAGTAGCGGGCCACTCGACCCGAGCGCGGCGGAGCACAACATTCCGCCGGTCGGTCAAGTTCGCTCGCTCATGGACCGTGTCGGCTCCCGGGGCCACGCGACATTCGGCGGCCGGCTTCCGGCCGACGCCAAGGGCTTTCCCGCGAGCGCGATGGCGAAGGAGCTCTCAGGTGACTGGCGGGACGCGGAGCAGATCCGCGGCTGGGCCGACGAAATCGTCGACGAGCTCACGCTGCTCACAACCGGGTCGCCCGCCTCGCCCGCGTCGCCGCGGTAGGCACACTGCAATCGAGAGCCGGAACGCTCGGTACCCTTGGACGGCCGACGGGAGAACGCATGAGTATTCGGGTGTTCTTGCTCGACGATCACGAGATCGTCCGGCGGGGC
>JAODBI010000263.1 GCA_025463875.1 Actinomycetes bacterium | reverse complement strand
TCTCGGCGATGTCGGCATGTGCTGTACCGCTGGCGTAGCCGGTGTCTACCGGTCCAGGATTGATGCAGTTCGCCACAATCCCCATGTCGATGAGCGCGTCCGCGACGGAGGCCGTCATTTGGTGGAGTGCTCCCTTCGTGACCGCGTACGGCAGTTCGTCGGCCATGGGTCCGATGTGTTGGCCGCTCGTGAACCAGAGCATGCGACCGCCACGCCGGTCGGTGTCATGGCGCTGCGCGAATCGCTGTGCCAGCAACAAGATGCTGCGGACGTTCGCCGCCCAGCACCGATCGAGTTCGCAGGCTGTCAACCCGGCGAGTGTCTCGTGGGAGCTTCGCGCGTGCACGGCGATGACGATGTCGACCGCCCCGTAACGATCGACGGCCGCGTCGATGAGCGCGGTCGGGTCAGCGCACAATGCCCACTCGGGAGCACTCCAGTCGACTACCGATCGGCAGTATGTACGACCGGATCGAGGTTGGCCGTCAGGGATGCGGGATCAGGCGCATGGCGATGAAGCCGGGCGCGGTTCGCAGCATTTCGTAGTCGTTCGGGTTTCTGTTCTGCGCCTCGGCTGTCGGCCGCGGTTCGATCAGGCGCTCGATCACGAAACCTGCACGAAAAATCTCATCGGTTGTCTGTTGAAGCGGATTCAGCCAATAGCGGAGATGCCACCCCGTAGACCACGTTTCTTCGATCACCCGGTTCTCGAAGTAGCTGCCGCCGTGGTGCAGCCAGTCAGCCGTTGGGTGCTGTCGGGAGATCACCAGCGCGCCATCTGGTTTGATGACACGGCGAAGTTCCCGCAACGCACTGACACGGTCGTCTACATACTCGAGGGCGAGCGCGCACAACGCGAGGTCAAACGTTGCGTCCGCGATCCAGTCGAGCGGATCGCCAAGGTCATGGACCCGGAAGTCTCCACCCGCAACTCGGCTACGAGCCAGACCGACCATCCGTTGGCTCTGATCGAATCCGACGATGGTCGCACCTCGACCGACCAGGTCGGCAGCGTAAAGGCCGGGACCGCACGCGGCATCGAGGACTCGTTTGCCTCGGAGGTGCCCCAGCAAGCCGAGACACGCTGGGCGGTCGTAGTGCGCGTTGTAGAAGCCGTCGATTGCGTGATCGAGGAAGGCGTCTGCGAACGATTCGTACTGTGGCTCCCTCCCCACCTCATTACTCACGGGACGAATCATCGCGCGATCCGCGACACCGAGACCTCGGTCGCATCCGCGAGCGTCGATGCGTGCGAGAAGCCGAACCCGCGCCGCTGCTCGTCGTCCTCCCCAGCGAGCCACGCTTCGGCATCGGTCAGGGCGGCGAAGGACAAGTCCGCTACCGGTCAGGACTGCGCACTCCATACTGCCCACATGCACGATCTCGCGCCGCCCGGCCCATTCGTTGAGGCCCGGCGGTAGGTCGCGGAGCATTCGCGCGCAGGTCGACGCCTTGTCGTGGAGGCTGATGGAGTAGCTGTCGAGGAAGGCGTTGTCGACAACCGGGTTTCCGTGCTCGCGAGCCTTGCAGCTCGCGTTCGACGTCGATCAACTTGGCCGCTGCGAGGAGCGCGGTGCGCTGGACCGGCGTGTTGGCCTAGAGCTCGTCGGTGTAGGGGTCGAGCAACGAGGGCACGTCGGCTTTGGCGGCGGCCGGGCCCCAGCGGTACGCGGGCGAATCGCGGATGAGCGCGAGGTGGATGCCGAACGGGATGTGCGGGCGTGCGCGGAGCAGCCGCATTGCGTCCGCCGCCGCGGGGCACGGGACCATCAGGCTGCAGGAGCTCGCAATGCCGTTCTCGATCGACTCCACCACAGCAGTGTTGACCGCGTCGTGCATGCCGAAGTCGTCGCAGTTGACGATCAGCACGCGCGCGTCGGGCGCGAAACCCAGCTGCTCACTCGACAGTCGATCCACGACCCCCCACTCTGCCCGACCGACCGGTTCCAGAAGGCACGATGCCGTACTCCGCCCTCACGCGGGGACTGGGTCGGTCCCGGGCGTATCGGATGAGCGGTGTCGATCTCGGCGCTCCTCGTTCGTCGTCATGGCACCGACCATCGAAACCCGTGTGATGTGACGAGGAGACATGATGCAAGCCCGAATGAACCATCCGGCATTCGTCGTTCCCAACGCCATGGACGCGCTTCAGGCGCTCGGGAAGGCCGTGGGCAATGGTTGCGTTCCCGAGCGGACGCTGGAACTGGTGCACCTCCGGGCGAGCCAGATCAACGGTTGCAGCGTCTGCCTCGATGGCCACTCTCGTGCCGCCAAGAAAGCCGGCGAAACCGACGAACGTCTCTTCACCCTGGCCGCATGGCGGGAAGCGCCGTATTTCACGGACAGCGAACGTGCCGCGCTTGCCCTGACCGAGGCGGTCACGCGGCTGAGCGACCGGGCAGACCCGGTGCCGGATGAGATCTACGACGAAGCCGCTTCGCACTTCGACGAAGCGGCGCTCGCGACCCTGATCTTGGCCATCGCGAACATCAATGTCTGGAACCGTCTCAACGCTGCGACCAAACAAGTAGGCGGCGAGACGACTTGGTGAGTGCCGAGCTGGAACACGATGCGTGACACGCACTCGACCGCGGCCGTCGGCGTCTTCGTGACACCGATCGTCGGCCTGTTCATAGTGGTTGTCGGGTGCGCCGTCGATCTCCTTTGGCGCGTTGCCGTCCGGCGATCGCACATGAGTCGCAGCATCGCTTCGGCGCTGGTCCAAGCGGCCGCGCGCGGGAATGCTCCCGGCGCGATCGGGAGTCCGTAACCGCCGGCTGGGGCTCGCCGCGCTCGCGCAAGACCGGACAGTATGGGTCATGCGTTCACCTCTACAACAGGAGGGCCTCTGGGCGGCGCGGGCGGGCGCAGTTCGTCGGCTCCTTGCGCTCGTCGCGGTCGTCGCGACGATGACGGCATGTGGCTCGAAAGCGTCGACCCCACCGGCGACGCCACCCCACGACTACGGAGCAATTCGTACGCGGCTGGGGGAGGCGACGATGCGTTGCGGTAGTGCATTCGGTGCTCCATGCGGCAAGGCCACTCAGCTGGAGTTTCACACGTGCACCGAAGAGATCAATACGTTCCTCAACGCGGTATCCAGGGCTGCTGACATCGCCAAGGCGAGCGACGCCAATGTCCGTGCACTGATCCATCGTGATCCTCCCTCGGGGAGTCAATGGCTCGCCGGCTGCGGTGACTGAACCGACAGGAGCCGTGCACCTGCGACTGGTTGCGAGCCCCGGAGCCAGAGCTGCCAAACGGGAGGTGACGAATACTTCCGCGATAACGAGGTCCGGTCGGCGATGCCGCCACACCGTTGCGATCTAGTTCACGCGAGCTGAGGACTTCTCGGACGATGCGGTCGAGCGGCATCGTCAGCGAAGTATTGGTGGGCTCGGTGGCACCCACTTCATGGCGTTTCCGCGTGTCATGGAGAGTGCCGAAAGGATCACGCAACGCGACGAAAGCGCGTGCGCGGTCGCGGAGATCGCGGGCGTTCGCAGCCAACCCTCTGTGGCTCGTTGGGCCATTGCGCGAAGGGCGGCACTGCTTCGGGTCAAGGAGTTCACGCAGACGCGCCGAGCCGAGTTGGGCGCGGGACGTGGCGAGAGTGCGACGCTGAGCGGCGCGAATCAGGACGTCGGTTCCGGCTGATGCTCCGCAATCGGCGCGGTCGTCTGACGGCGGGACTTCCGGCCGCGGGGCGCGCATATGGTGCGGCCGGGATTGCGGTTGGCGACCGCCGATGGGCTTGATCGTTGCGATCCGGGGCACTAGCCATGGCGCAACGTTTTGGGGGACCCTGGGTCGGCGGACGAAGGGGAACAGGGCGGTAGCGATGATGATTGGTTCGAGTCGGTCGGCACCCCCTGCGGGATCGCTGCCTTCGACCTCGCTGGCTTCGCCGGCCGCATCGTGGCGCGCGACACGATGACCGGCGACGGCGACGGCAACGTGAACGACGCGGCCGACGCCGACGACAGGCCTCGTCGTAGCGCGGGCCAGACGCGCCAGGCAATACTGGGCGCACTGATGTGCGCCGTAGCGCTCGGGATCATCGGGACGATCCTCGCCCACGCGTCGCAGAGCCCTCCGAGCTACCACGCCACCGATGTCAGCCCGACGTTCAACGCGCAGGCCGTAACTCCGCGCACGCAGGGGCGCGTTGCGACTGCCGTCAAGAAGGGTGCGCCGCGCTCGACGGTCGCGCCCACGACCGCGCCGACAACGCAAGTGGTAACCGTGCCAATTCGGCCGCCCGTCGTCCGCATCCCGGTCGCATCGCGGAACGCGACCCCGGCGCGCGTGATCACGCCGCCGCCACCACCGCCGACGACGCCGCCGACACCGACGTCGCCTCCGCCGACCTCGAAGCCGCCCGACACCATCGGCGTCCCGGTCGGCCCATCGACCGTCCCCAGCGTTCCGACGACCATCCCACTGGTTCCGACGACTCTCCCGATCGGGTAGCCGCATGAATCTGTCTTCGTTCAGCCCCGGCGCACGCTCGCGTCGTACTCCTGCCCGCGTCGCACGCAGCGGCGCGGTGTGCGTCGCGGCACTGCTCGTCGGCGTCATCGCGGCGCCCGCGGCCTGGGCTCTCCCCCCGGCCGTACCGGCGCCACCCTCGGTTCTCGCGGGGAATGCGACGCTGACGGTGTCGTTCGTCCCGCCGTTCGACGGCGGGAGTCCGATCACTTCCTACGGGGCGTCGTGCGGCTCGTCGGACGGCGGTGTCGCGGGGCTGGCTTCGGGCCCGAGCTCGCCGCTCGTAGTGGGCTCGGTGTCGAATGGGAAGTCGTACACGTGCACGGTGACGGCGAACAACGTCGACGGGCCGAGCCTCCCGTCGGCCGCGTCAGCGGCGGTGACCCCGAGCGGCGCGCCGGACGCGCCGGCCCAGCCGGCGGTGGCGGCCGGCAACGGGCGCGTCACGGTGTCGTTCCTCGCACCATTCGACGGGGGCAGCGCGATCACGGGATTCGGTGTGTCGTGTGTCTCTTCGGACGGTGGTGTGCCCGGGTTGGCCGCGGGCGTGGCTTCACCGGTCGACGTCGTGGGTCTCTCGAACGGGAAGTCGTACACGTGCCAGGTTTTGGCGCGGAATGCAAACGGGCCCGGCCCGGCGTCGCCGGCATCGCCCGCGGTGGTGCCCAACGCCGTACCTTCCGCCCCGGCGAGGCCCGGCGTGGTTGCGGGAAACGGGCAGGTGCAGGTGTCGTTCGGCGCGCCGTTCAACGGCGGCCGCGCGATCACCGGCTACACCGCTGCCTGCGGGTCGAGCGACGGAGGAGGTTCGGGAAGCGCAAGTGGATCCCGGTCACCGTTGACCGTGACCGGCCTGACGAACGATCGGGCCTATACGTGCGATGTGTTCGCGCGGAATGCGAACGGAGCGGGTGGTCGCTCGGCACCATCGGCGCGCGTGGTTCCCGTCGATCCGGTGTCGGTACGCGCTCGAGCCGCGCACGGTTTCCGAATGGTCGCCGGTGACGGCGGCGTCTTCGCGTTCGGCAATGTCGCCAACTACGGCAGCGCGGCGGGAATCGCGACGAACCTCGTCGTCGGCATGACAGCTACTCGTGACGACGCCGGCTACTGGCTCGTCGCGACGGACGGCGGCATCTTCAGCTTCGGGAACGCGCGTTTCTACGGTTCGACGGGCGCGATGCGGTTGAACCAGCCGGTGGTCGGGATGGCCGCGACGCCGACCGGGAGGGGCTATTGGCTCGTCGCTTCCGACGGCGGCATCTTCAGCTTCGGTGACGCGCGCTTCTTCGGTTCGACGGGCGCGATCCGGTTGAACCAACCGATCGTCGGGATGTCCACGACCCCGACCGGGAGGGGCTATTGGCTCGTTGCCTCCGACGGCGGCATCTTCAGTTTCGGTGACGCGCGCTTCCACGGTTCCGCGGCGAACGTCGCGCGGTCGCGTATCGCCGGCATGGCCACAACCGCCGGAGGTGGTGGCTACTGGGTCGCCGCGGCGGACGGCTCGGTATACCCGTTCGGTGACGCGCCCCACCTCGGTGGCGCTCCGGCTTCGAGACTCCGCCTCGAAGTGCGCGGCATCGCGAGCACACTGAGCGGGAGGGGCTACTGGCTCGTGGCCGGAGACGGCGGCATCTTCAGCTTCGGCGACGCCCCGTACTTCGGGTGGCCGGCACCTCTCGTGCTCGCGCGGACGATCCGAGGCGTCAGCCGCTAGCACCCGGCGTCGGTCGTCCTCTTTCGGCCTGCGCGACCCAAAGCGCCTGCCCTTGCGATCCCGCGTACGCGCGGGCGTTGGCCGCTATCGTCTCGCGATGCGGGTTCGGCGCAATGTCGGGAGATGCGCGGGGCTATTGCTCTTCGCGTTCTTCCTGGTATCGGTCGCGTCGGGGTCACGGGCCGGCGACTCATTCCGGGCTCGGGAGGCACCGGCCCACTCCGCGAATGCGGTCGCTTCGATTGCTTCGGGTGTCTCACCCTCGACGCTGACGACATCCGCTCCGGCGCACCGCGCCCTCTCCGGCGCGCTCCTTGCCTACATCGTTGCCGCACTGACCGTTGCCCTGGTGCGGACGCCACAGACCCACCACGGCCTTTCGTCTCGTGCGCTGCTCGCCCGCGCCGGGTTGGGGCGCCGCGGTCGCTCTCCTCCGTTCGTGCGTTCGTAGCACCACTCGTGTGACCGCGGAGTGATTCCGCGGCCGAACGCAACTCAGGAGAATCGAAATGAACGAACGCGAACCGACGTCGGCGCGCGCCAAGGCCGCGCGGCGCAACTACATCTTGTTCTGTGGAGCCGCCACCATCGTGATGGGCCTGGTGTTGCTCGTTGTCGTGGCGCTGCTCGGTACCGAGTGATGGTCCCGGCCGGAGCCGAAGTGCCACCGACGACTCAGTCGGCGTCGACCTTGTTGACGTGCGCCTCGTGCGTCTTGATCTCCTTGCCGTGCTTCTCCAGTGCAACTGTCAGACCGTCGCCGATGAGATGCTTGTCGATGATCGCCCCGCGCTCACCCTTGAAATCGCCCTCGGTGATGATCACTTTGTCGCCAACCTTGAAGTGGGTCATGGGCGGATCCTGGCACGAACGCAACGTCCACTCAACGACCACTGCGTCGGGGCCTGACCTGATCGCGCGGGGACCGAGGCCGCGATCCGCGCCGGTACCTTGTGCCGATGCCGGATCGCCTCCAGGCACTGAAGTCGTCCTCTGCGCACTTGCGCAGCATCGTCGAGCCTCTCCGCGATGAGCAGATCGTCGCGCCTTCGTACGCGTCCGAGTGGACAATTGCCGACGTGCTCTCTCACCTCGGCTCCAGTGCCGTCATCATGGGCGCGCGGCTCGACGCCGGGCTGGCGGGAACGCAGCCGGCGGACGACTTCGCGGCGCCCGTGTGGGACCAGTGGAACGCGAAGTCGCCCGCCGCCAAGGTTGCCGACGGACTCGCGGCCGACCGCGCGTACCTCGAGCGACTCGACGCGGTTACAGCCGCCGAGCGCGCCGCGTTCCACGTCACGCTCGGGCCGATGCAGCTCGACTTCGACGGGCTCGTGGGTACGCGTCTCAACGAGCACGCGCTCCACACCTGGGACATCGAGGTGATGTTCGACCCCTCGGCTCCGGTCGCCCCGGACGCGACGGCGTTGATCATCGACAACATCGCGATGATCGTCGGTTTCACCGGCAAGCCCACGGGCGCCGAACGCGTGCTGCACGTGCGCACGACCGAGCCCGCGCGCGACTTCGCGCTCGCGGTCGGCAAAGAGCGGATGTCGCTCGAGCCGGACACCGGCGACCGCGCGCCCGACCTGGAGCTCCCGGCCGAAGCGTTCATCCGGCTCGTCTACGGGCGGCTCGATCCCGATCACACGCCATCCGTGCGCGGATCCGCCGATCTCGACGAGTTGCGGCGCATGTTTCCCGGCGTCTGATCCGGGTTGGTGCGGCCACTAGCGTCTCGCCGGTGACGGTGGCCTTCGTACTCTCGGGCGGTGCGAGTCTCGGCGCGGTCGAAGTCGGGATGCTCCGGGCCCTGCGGGAGCGCGACATCCGCCCGGACGTGATCGTCGGAACCTCGGTCGGCGCCCTCAACGGCGCCTGGTTGGCCGGTCATCCCGACGCCCCCATCGAGGATCTCGCCGACCTGTGGAAGGGTATCGACCGCGACGACGTCTTCCCGGCCGACGTACGGCGCGGACTGCTCGCGCTCGCGGGCCGGCGCCAGAGCTTGATCGACGAAGGGCCGCTGCGCGACCTCATCGACCGGCACGTCACCTTCGATCGGCTCGAGGACGCGCCCGTTCCGCTCCATGTCGTCGCGGTGGAAGTGCTCACCGGTCGAGACGTGCTGTTGTCGAAGGGACCGGCTGTCGATTCCGTCCTCGCGAGCGCCGCGCTGCCGGCTGTCTTCGACCCGATCGAGATCGACGGCGTTCCCTACATGGACGGCGGTGTCGGCAATAACACGCCGATCTCGCACGCTGTCGGTCTGGGCGTCGACCTGGTTTGGGTGCTGTGCGCGGGTCACGCGTGCGCGCTGACCGAACCCCCGCCGAGCGCACTGGCGATGGCACTCCACGCCCTCACCCTGTTGTTGCACAAGCAACTCGCGGTCGACGTGATGCGCTACGAGCCCCTCGTCGAGCTCCGCGTTCTTCCGCCGCTGTGCCCGTTGACCGTGAACCCCGTCGACTTCACGCATTCCGAAGAGCTGATCGACCGCGGCTACGAGGCGTCGAAGCGCTGGCTCGACGAGGAGCATCCGCCGGTCGGTCAAGCGGCGTTCCTCGGCGCGCACGAGCACGCCCGCGGCTGACGACCGCGACTACGTCGACACCGGTTGCTGGCTGTACCGGACGCGGGATTCGTTCGGCACCTTGCCCTTCCAGCGCCCCGTCGACGACCGCCATTCGCGACCGCCGTACGAGACCGTGACGACCCGGAACTGTTGTGCGTGGGCGACGAGCCAACTCGCGATCATCCAGCCTTGCGGTGTGACGAACGTGCGGTCGAGCGTGGAGACGCCGAGCTCGGTGTTCAGACTCGGCACCGGAGAGGGCGGGGGTTCCGGCGAGGGCGAGAGCGCGAAGCGACAGCTCAGCCCGGCCGCGGTCTCTCCCGTCAGCGCGGTGGCGATCGTGCGCGCTTCCAATTCCCACTGCATATACGCGGTCGGTGCGCCACTGCGCTGCACCTTTTGGGCGGCGTCGGTGACGGGGATCGTCTCCCAGCCGTCGACCTTCTTCAGCTCGCGGTAGAACGCGGCCGCCGCGTAGCTCGGCGTCAGGATCTCGCTCGTGGTGCCCCACCCTTGCGACGGGCGTTGCTGAAACAAGCCGAGTGAGTCGCGGTCGCCGTACGGGAGGTTGTGCAGCTTCGACTCTTGCAGCGCGGCCGCGAGCGCGACCGTCACGGCATGGTCCGGCAAGCCGAGTCGCTTGCCGACGACCGCGATCGTCGTCGAGTTGACGGCCTGGTCGATGTCGAGTGTGTACGAGACGGTCTGGGGACCAGCGCTGCCGGTGGTGGTCCGGCTCACGACGCACGAAGGCGGGGGTGAGTTGTGATGGCGGAAGACGTGTACGCCCACGACCGCCGCGGCGACGAGCACCGCAACGGCGACGAGTCCGGCGCCGATCCGTCGCACCGCGGTGGAGACGGCCATCGATCGAAGCTAGTCCCGCTTGCGCAAAGAACAGGCGCGCGCGACGTCGGCGTGCTCAGGCCGCGGGATGCTCGGAGGCGCGTGCGCGCGCCGTCCACGCTTCGGGGACCGCCAGGCGCAAGATGTCGGCGCTCTGCGTGATGCGGCCGCGCCGTCGGTATTCCTCGATCGCCATCGCGAGGTCGGTCCGGATCCAGGACCGTACCGGGCGCCACGCGATCGCGATCGCAAGCATCGACAACACGACCACCGCAGCCATGAGTACGACGTCGGGCATAGAAGAACCCGAGGGTTGCACGACGATCGACAGCACGACCGACGCGAAGATCGCGAAGCCGCGCTCGATGCGCCGGCCGACGGCGGCCAAGATCACGAGACCCCACAGCGCATACCAAGGCAACACGATCGGGCCGAGCGCGACGACGAGCGCGAGGGCGAAACCACACGCGCGGGCGGTGCCGATCTTCGGCGCGCGCCACAACAGATACGCGACGCCGACCACAGTGGTGATCGCTGCGGCCGTACGCACGAGACTGAGTACCTCGGTGTCGTGGCCGACGACGTTGGCCATCCAGTGCGCGACGAAGGTGGTCGGCGTGAGCAGGCTCCGGTTGGTGCCTGGAATGCCGAGGGCACCGATCCAGCCCCAGCCGAGGTTGCAGGCCCAGGCCACCACCAGGAACGCGACGCCGCCGATACCGGACAGGCGGGCGAACAAGGAGAGGCGTCGTTCCGCGGGGGCGTGTCGCACCGCGTCGACGATGATGAACGCGGCGGGTATGACGGCGGGCGCTTTGATGGTGGCCGCGACCATGCACAACAAGACGCCCAGCAACGGCCGCCGAGCGCCCGTCGTGGCGACCGCGAGGCCGGCGACGATCAGGCCGATCATGAGGGCGTCGTTGTGGCCACCGGCGACGAAGTGGAACAGGACGAGCGGATTGCAGACGCCGAGCCAAACGGCGCGCGCCGGATCCTTGCCGACCGACCTGGCCAGCGCGGGAAGCGAGACCGCGATCAACACGATGCCCGCGACCTCGAACAGGCGCAGGAGCATGATCGCGTTGATGACGCTTCCACCCGACAAGCGCACCGCCGCGTGCGCGATGCGTAAGAAGAGCGGCCCGTACGGCGAGGGAGTCGTGAGCCACGCGTGACTCACCGGCGCAAGAAAGTTCGATGCTCCCAGCGCGATCGGTCCGTGCGCATATGGATTGACGTGCTGGTGCACCATCATCCCGTCGGCCGCATAGCTGTAGAGGTCGCGGCTGAACGTGGGAGGGCCGATGATGAGCGGGACCGCCCAGATGCACGCGATGCGGTTGAGCGGGCGGAGTGACGCGCCGCGGCGCAACAACAACCCGAGCACGAGCCACGCGCCGAGGACGAGGACGAGCCCGAGCGTCATCGTCGACGCGCCGACCACGGTTCGCGCGGTGCCCTTCGGGACGAGCGCGAGGAACCCGCGCTCTACGGACGAGCCGGTCGGACCCGTGGGGCCGACCACGATCCCGGACAGCGTGATGAGCACCATTCCGAGCGCGCCGATCGTCCCGAGCGCGACCGTTGTGCCTTCCGGCCATCGGTTGCTTCCGGGTGCGAGCGCGATCCGAGGGTCGTCACTGTCCGCCACCAGGCCTCATTATGGTGCAACGAGCCCGCCCGGACCGGGCTGGACGCTCCGACCTGGGGCGGAGTTGCCCGAGCCGGAGTACAGGGGTCCGGCCCGGGCGCGCGCGCCGTCAGGCGATGACGTCGCTGAGTGGCCGAGCGCCATCCATCTTCGTGAACGTGTCCGGCACGGGGTAGTTCCCGAGCACGAAGTTCAAGATGGCCGCATGCTGCAGCTCCACCGGCTCGATCGTCGCCGCGGTCTTGATGCCGGCCGGGGCTTGCACGACGCTGATCGCCTCGAGGTACGTGGCCGCGGCCGCGTTCTCGAGGGTCAGGGCCAGCTTCGCGAGGCCGCCGGCGTCTTTCACCTTGGCGAACGTCGGCGCGACGACCGCGTCCTGCACCGTCTTGTCGATACCGGTGACCGGGCTCTTGCCGGCACCCGCCAACACTGCGTTCCAGGCGGCCGCGTGATCCATGTGCTGCTTCATGACCGTCTGCGCGAACGTGACGACCGCAGGCGGGACCGTGCCGAGCTTGCCGGCGGTTGCGGCGCTGATGCCGGCGCCGTAGGTCTGTGCCGCCAGATTCTCGAGCGACGCGGCGAGCGCGACCACTGCGAGGTCTCCGGTCAGCTTGCCGCCGCCCGTCGTGGGCGCTGCGGTCGTGGGCGTGGTGGTGCCGGCGGCGGGAGTCGACGCCTTGCTGCTGCTCCCGCACGCCGCGAGTGCGAGGCCGCCGAGCGCGACACCGGCACCCATCAGGAAGCCACGACGGCTGGGTGCGACCTTCGCAACCCCGGACCGAAGCTGCTGGTGCAGCTCCGACCATTCCGCGAGCGCTTCCTTCATGATCGGCAGCGTCGCATTGTGCATGTCGTCGACGTCGGCGGTCATCGCGCGCAGCTCGCGCTCGCTGATCTGCATCGGCTCGTGCTGGTCGGCGCTCACTTGACGGCTCCTTCAGCGGCCGGGCGGGCCATGTCGTAGGGATAGAAGGCGTCGGGGAATCCGACACTGCCGGCGGCCGCGGGCAACTTGTCGAGAGCCGGCGGCAGCGCGATGAGCTCCGGATGACCGGCGGCGACGAGCGCCTTCACCGCGTTGAGCACGGCGGCGTGCTGCGCTTCGACACCCATGATGCTGGCGGTGGTGTTGCGCGCGTTCTTGTCGGACATCGTCGTCACGAACGCGACGTACGTCTCGGCCGCGCCCATCTCGAGCGTGATCGCGAGCTCGACGAGCGGGATCGGTCCGGTGAGCTTCGGCTTCGCCTTGTTCACGACGTCGAGGAGCACGGGATCGGGCGCCGTTTGCGCCTTACCGCCGAGCGCGGTCGTGGCCGCCGCGAACGCCGCCTGGTGATCGGTGTGCTGCTGTTTGGTGGTCGTCGCGAACGTTTGCACGACCTTGGGGAGCGATCCGGCGAACGGGAGATGCAACGCGGCGTCGTACGTCGCGACCGCGAGAATCTCGATCGACGTTGCGGTTTGCAACATCTGGACGTCGGCGCTCTGGTCGGCGAACGCGGGGCGCGCCATCAAGGCGAGCAATGCGCCCCCGACTCCGGCCGCCGCCAGGGCCTGGCCGCCGCCGATGCCACGGGCAAGGAGCGCGCGTCGCTCGGTGCCGGCTTCCGAGTCCGGCTCGGGAGTGGTCGTCTCCCGACTCGTCTCGACCAGTTCCGCCAGCGCGGTGCGAGTCGTTTGCATCGCGTCACTGTGCAGGTCGTTCGATTTCTGGATCAGCGCACCGAAGGCGCGCTCGTCGACAGTCATAGGGATCCTTCGGGCTCAGTGGTCTGCGAACGCCCGTACTACGGAGCGCGGCGCGTCGACGGATGACGCGGCCGGGAGAAACTCCCCGAGCGCTCGGCGGTGAGCTTCGTACCCTGGCGGGATGGATGTATTGCACGACCGGGTGCGGGCCCAACTGCGCTCCGTCTTCGGCGGACGGTCCGTGATCGTCGCGGGTGGCATGGCAGTGGCTGCGGTGAAACCTGTAGAGCACCTACGTCGCCTCGGCGCTACGCGGTTCCTCGTAATCGCGAGCGGTGCCGGTACGGGTCTCATCCCCGAGGGCCACGACGTCGAGGTCGTCGTCCGCAACGTGCCGGCGACCGACGATCTCGTCGCGAGCTTCCGGAGCGACGAGCGCGAGCTCGTGCAACCCTCGGCCCAGGTGCTCGCCGCGGTCGAGCGCTTCGATCCGCGGCGCGACGCGATCGTGATCGCGCCCCCGTTCCTCGATGTGCGCTCGTTCGGCGACCGCCCCTTGTTCGGAGCGCGCCGTTCGGAGTGGGTCGCGATCGAGGACAAGACGATCGCCGACGGGTGGTTCGACGCGATCGGTATTCCGCGCCCGCGTTCGCAAGTCGTTCCCGCCGACGCGCAGTCGATCGCGGATGCCGCGGACGCGCTCGACCGGGGTGCGGGCACCGTGTGGGCGGGCGACGCACGCGAAGGATTCAACGGAGCGGGCGAGTGTGTCCGCTGGGTCGTCGACGACAACGATCGGCAGGCCGCCTTGGAGTTCCTGCACGCGCGGTGTGATCGGGTGCGCGTCGCGACGTTCGTCGACGGTGTACCGTGCAGCATCCACGGGTTCGCGGTCGACGACGGTGTCGCCGTGTTCCGTCCGGTCGAGCTCGTCACGTTGCGGTCGGCCGAGTCACCGCGCCTGCAGTTCTGCGGCTGCGCGACGTTCTTCGACCCGCCCGCCGATGTCGTGGAGACGATGCGAAGTGCGGCGGCGCGGGTGGGCGAGCACCTCCGTGCGACGGTCGGATACCGCGGCGCGTTCACGCTCGACGGCATCGCGGGAGCCGACGGCTGGGTCGCGACCGAATGCAACCCGCGTTTCGGGGCCGGGCTCGGTTACGTCGAGGCCGCGCTTCCCGAGTTGGGTCTGATGCTCTTGCACCACGCGGTGGTCGAGGGAGTCGCCGACGTCCCGAGCGCGGCACTCGAGCGCGCGGTCGTCGCGGCCGGGACGCGCGTGCGATGGGGGAACGCGGGGATGCCGGTAGCGGCGCGGTTCGACGAGACGACGACAATCCCGCTCGTCCGCGAGGCCGACGGCTTCCGCCGCGCGGACGGCGACGAACCGACCGACGCGAAGCTGTCGTTCGGTCCCGGTCGGTCGGGCGGGCACGTCCGCCTCGACCTCGACGCGGCCCGGACGCCCACCGGCTCGCCGATCGCCCCCATAGCGGTAGCCGGCTTCGCCTTCGCCGAGTCCGAGCTCCACCTCGGACTCGCCCCCCTCACCCCCGCCCCTGAACTCTGAGAGCTCCCACATTTTGGTGGAACGGGGGTCAGGGGAGGTGGGATCGGGCGCGGACGATCTTGCCCAGGGCGGAGAAGTCCTCGCGTCCGTAGCCGGCATCGACAGCGGCGGCGAGGACCGGGCGTACGAGGTCGGCACTCGACGCCGTGATGCCGACGCGCGCGGACTCGCGCAACACGAGGTCGACGTCCTTCGCCATGAGTGCAGTCATGAAGCCCGGCTTCCAACCGTTCGACGCCGGGGTGTCGGGCCGGGCGCCTTCGAACGGGATGCGTGTGCGGATCGCGTTGCAGTCGCCGGTCGCATGCGTCATCACTTCGTGCACGACGTTCAGGTCGACGCCTTCCTTGACCGCCAGCGCGCACGCCTCCGACACCGCGAGCATCTGCGCCGCGTAGACGAGCTGGTTGCACAGCTTCACGATCTGCCCGAAACCCGGGCCGCCGGCGTGCACGATGAGCTGCGCGAACGGCTCGATGGCGGGTCGCGCGGTGTCGAGCACCGCCGCGTCGCCTCCGACCATCACCGTGAGCGTGCCGCGCTCGGCGCCGATCGAACCGCCCGACAGCGGCGCGTCCAGATACGACGCTCCGGTCGCCGAGACCCGTTCGTGTTGGGCGCGCTCGACCTCCGGGTCGATCGTCGAGGCGTCGACGACGATCTTCCCGGCGCCGAGGGCGGGGAGCGCGGCATCGATCACTTCGACCACGTCCGGGGAGTCGGGGACGCACAAGAGAGTGATGTCACTCGCGTCGACGACGGTTCGTGGATCGGCTCCGTCGCGCGCCCCCGCCGCGATCGCGGCGTCGATCGGCGGCCGGCTGCGTGACGCGACCGTGACGTCGTGGCCCGCGCCGAGCAGGTGGCGCACCATGGGCAAACCCATCGCGCCGAGGCCGATGAATCCGATCTGCATGCGAGGCATGCGAGTTGACGCTACTGCGGCTACGTTGCCGCGTCATGGCTGAATCGCTGCTGTTCGTGACCCAGGTCGCGCCCTACCGCGACGGGCCCGCGGGTGTTCACGGCGTGCTCGATCAGGCGGCGGTCGGCGTGAAGCAGATCGCGGAGATGCACGGACTGCGCGCGCAGCGCGTCGACGATGTGCGTGACGTTTCGGTCGACGCAATCAGCGCCGCCCGTGCGCTCGCGCTCTTCACGATCGGCGAGACGCCGTGGAGCGCGGAGCAACAGAAGGCAATCGTCGAGCAGGTGCGGGCGGGTCGCCTCGCCGTCTGCGCGATTCACTCCGCCACCGACGCGTGCTACGGCTGGGAGGAGTACGGCGAGATCGTCGGCGCACGGTTCGACGGCCATCCCTGGACGCAGACGTTCGTCGCCGATGTGCTCGATCCGGCCCATCCCGCGTGCGCGCACCTCGGTGCCGACTGGCGCTGGCACGACGAGGTGTACCAGTTCCGCGACCTCCGGCCCGACGCACAGGTGCTGCTGCGGGTGCGCGACGGGGAGCTCGATCTCTCGGCGGCCGGCGCGCGCCCGCCTTCCTTCGGCTACCCGCTCTCGTGGTGCTTCGCGGAGGGCGCCGGCCGGGTGTTCTCCTCCAGCCTCGGTCACTTCCCGTCGGCGTGGGAGTCGCCCGCGTATCTCGGTCACCTCGCGGGCGGCCTCGGCTGGGCGCTCGGCGAGCAGGCGTGAGCCGGACTCGCAACTTCTCGAACTGGGCGTACTGGCGACTCCAGCTCGAGCAGGTCGGTGCCGCGACGCCACAGCCGTCGCCGCCGGCCGACTTCGACACGTGGCGGGCGCGCACGCGCGCGCGCCTCGATGACCTGCTCGGCGCGCATCCGTTGCCGGTCCCGCTCGACCTCGAGACGACGGAGGAGGTCGACTGCGGCGACTACTCGCGGGCGCGGCTCGTGTTCGACGTCGAGGCCACCATGTCGGTCCCGGCGCTTCTCCTGATTCCGCACGCGCGCCGCGATGCGCCACCCGGACCGGCGGTGCTCGCGGTGCACGGGCACGGGCCGGGTAAGTCGGTGGTATGCGGGACCGCGCCCGGCGGTCCCGGCGACGACTACGCGCACCAACTCGCGTCCCTCGGCTACGTGGTGCTCGCGCCCGACATGCGCGGCTTCGGAGAACGCGCCGACTGGACGCCTGACGACATCTATCACTGCGACTGGGATCTCGTGTGCGCCACGATGGCCGGCATCGTTCCCCTGGAACGCAATCTCTGGGACCTGCGGTGCGCGCTCGACGTGCTGAGCGCGCACCCACTGGTCGACCGGACCCGGATCGCGGCCGCGGGACTGTCGTTCGGCGGCACGTGCACACTGTTCTTGGCCGCGCTCGACGAGCGCGTCCGCGCCGCGGTGGTGTCCGGATATCTGTCGTCGTGGGGCGCCGCGCACACCGTTCCGTTCAACATGTGCGGCTCGCAGGTGATGCCGGGCCAACTCGGCACGATCGAACACCTCGACATCGCGGCGCTCATCGCCCCGCGCCCGCTCCTCGTCGAGTCGGGAACCGACGACCTCATCTTCCCGGCCGATGTCGCGCGCACGACGGTCGTGCGACTCGGCGACGTGTACGCGCGCCTGGGAGCGCCCAACGGTTCTCTCGTCCACGGCGTGTTCGAAGGTGATCACCGCTGGTACGGCACCGACGTACCGGCATTCCTGGAGAGGTGGCTGTGACGACGATCGACGATCGGCTCGAGGCTCTGGGTCTCGTGCTGCCGGGGCCCTACCCGCCGCACGACCCGCTCGACGCGATCGTCGTCCACGGCGACCGGGCGCGGACTTCAGGGCAGCTGCCCCGCGATCACGACGGCAACCTCGTACATCCGGGGGTGCTCGGCGCGGGCGTCTCCGTCGAAGAGGGTGCGGAGGCTGCGCGCTGGTGCGCGTTGAACGCGCTTTCGGTGCTGCGCGCCGATCTCGGTTCGCTCGAGCGTGTCGCCCGCGTGCTCACCGTGCTCGGCTTCGTCGCGTCGGCGCCCGGCTTCGTCCAGCAACCGGCCGTCATCGACGGCGCGAGCCGGCTGCTCGCCGACGTGTTCGGAGATCTCGGACGGCACAGTCGTTCGGCGATCGGGGTCGCCGCGCTGCCCCGGGGTGGCGCGGTCGAGATCGAGGTCGAGGTCGCGCTCACGAGCTGACGTGCTCTCCCCGGTGCACCGGTCCGGATCGCGTCTCGCTTGCCCGGGCGCAGGGCTCGTAGGCTCCGCGCATGGGCGCGAACATCACAGTCGTCGGCGGTGGTAGCTATCACTGGGCGCCGCGCCTGCTGGCCGATTTCGCGAACACGCCGTCGCTGAGCGACGCGCACGTGGTGCTCCACGATCTCGACGCCGAGCGCATGATGCTCATGCAGGACCTGGGTGGTGAGATCGCACGCTGGCGCGGTATCTCGATGACTGTTGAGTCGGAAGGCGATCGTCGTCGGGCCGTCGACGGTGCCGATTTTGTCATCACCGCGTTCTCCGTCGGCGGGTTCGATTCGATGCAACACGACATCGAGATCCCACAGAAGTACGGGATCCGTCAGCCCATCGGGGACAGCGTCGGTCCGGGCGGACTTCTGCGCGCCTTGCGCAGCGTGCCCGTATTGCTCGACATCGCTCGCGACGTGGAAGCGGTCGCGCCCGATGCGTGGCTGGTCAACGTCACGAACCCCCTCACCGCGCTGTGCCGGTCGGTGACACGCGAGACGAACGTGAAGACGGTCGGACTCTGCAACGAATGGGTCGGGTGCTCGTGGATCCTCAGCCTCCTCTTCGACAGTGGCATGGCCGACGTGGATCCCATCCTCGGGGGCGTCAATCACTACCCGCTCGCCACGTCGTTGCGCGTCGCGGGCGAGGACGACGGCTTCGTCCGTCTGCACTCGCTGCTCAACGATCCGGAGCGCGCCGCGACCGAGCCGATCTGGATGGATCCGCCGGAGCGCGCGGGTTGGGTCAAGGTCTCGCCGGCCGAGTATTGGACGAAGCTCGACGTCATCGAGAACAACCGCGTGCGGTTCGAGCTCTTCCGCCGGTTCGGCGTGCTCGTCGGCTCGGGCGATCACCACTCCGTCGAGTTCATGCCGGGCTTCGTGCAACCCGCCAACGACCATGGCTCCGAGTGGCGCGTGCATCACTACGGCATGCCCGGCCACCGGCGCGACGCCGACGACGACGTCGCCTTCTACGAGGAGATGCGCGACGCGCCCGACGTGACGCGCATGCCTTCCGGCGAGCTCGTCGCCCAGTTGCTCGACGGCATGGTGACGGGCCGGGCCCAACAGCTCCCGGTGAACCTTCCGAACGAAGGCAACGTCACGAACCTCGACACGGGTGCTGTCGTCGAGATCATGGGCGTCGCCGACGACACCGGAGTTCGCGGCCGCGACAAGACCACGGTGCCGGGGATCATGGGTGAGTTCCTCCGGCGCATCAACGTCGTGCAGGAGTGGACGGTCGAGGCCGCGATCGCCGGCGACCGCGAGCTCGTCCTGGAGGCGATGCTCGCCGACCCCATCGCCGCGCAACTTCCCTACGAGAAAGTCATCGAGATGACCGACGAGATGCTCGCGGCGACGGCTCGCTGGCTCCCTCGGTTCGACGCCTAGATGCACGCCTAGGATCGCTCCATGGCACCGAGGATCGTCATCGTCGGGGGCGGCAGCTACCAATGGGTACCGAAGCTGCTCATCGATCTCGTCAACACGCCGTCGCTCGCGGCGGCCGAGATCGTCCTGTGCGACATCGACCCCGCGCCCCTGGAACCGATGGCCGACTTCGTTCGCCACGTTGTGGGACTCAAGGGAGTCGGCATGACCGTGTCGACCACCACCGATCAACGCGCCGCGCTTCCCGGCGCCGACTACGTCGTCGTCACGATCTCCACCGGTGGCTTCGCGAGCATGCGCCACGACCTCGAGGTCCCCGAGCGGCACGGCATCAAGCAATCGGTGGGCGACTCGGTCGGGCCGGGCGGAATCATGCGCGCCCTGCGCAACATTCCGGTGTTGGTGCGTATCGCTCGCGACATGGAAGAGCTGTGTCCCGACGCGTGGATGCTGAACATCACGAACCCGATGACCACGCTCTGCCGGTCGGTCACGCACGAGACGAGCATCAAGACGGTCGGGCTCTGCCACGAGATCGCCGGCGCGCAGTTCGCGCTGTCGCTGCTTCTGGACGTGGGCTTCCTCGACCTCGACTTCGAGCTCGTGGGTGTCAATCACCTGCCGATCTTCACGTCGTTGCGCGTCAACGGCGCCGACGGTTTCGAGCAGCTGCGGGAGCTGATGGCCGATCCCGACGGCCTCGGCGCCGAGCCGGTCAAGCTGCCGGCGCATTTCGGCGAGGAGGCGGCGAAGGCCGCAAGTGGCTTCCGCAAACGTGATCTTCTCGAGCACCACAAGGTGAAGCTCGCGTTGTTCGAACGCTTCGGTGTGCTGCCCGGCGCCGGCGATCGGCATCTCGTGGAGTTCTTCCCGGGCTTTCTCACCGAGGAGTCGGGCTGGGGCACGCGCTGGGGCGTGGCGCTCACGACGATCGCCGACCGCGAGGGTGACGCCGGTCGCTACCAGGAGGAGCTCGCCAAGATGCGCGCCTCCGAAGAGATCTCGACGATGCCGTCGGGCGAGATGGTCGCCCCGATGATCGACGCGTTCCTCCGCAACCGGCCCCACACGTTCCCGTTGAACCTCCCGAATGCCGGCCAGGCGCCCGACCTTCCGGCCGACGTCGTGGTCGAGGCCATGTGCGTCGCCGACGCGGACGGTCTGCACCCGCGTGACCACGCCCGGCTGCCGCCCGTCCTCGCCGAATGGCTGCGCCGGATATCCGCCGCGCAAGAGGCCACGGTGACGGCCGCGCTCTCCGGGGATCGAGAAAAGGTCGTCGAGGCGATGCTGCTCGATCCGCTCGCCGGGCGGATCGACTTCGACCACGTCGAACAGATGACCGACGAGATGCTCGCCGCCACCGCGCAGTGGCTGCCGCAGTTCGCATGAGCACCAGCCAGGCGCAAGTCGGAGGCGCGCACGTTCCCCTGCCCACTGTTGGCAGGAAAACTGGCGCCTCCCGCACGTTTCCCTGCCCACTGTTGGCAGGAAAAACGGGAGACTGAAGCCGCATGAGTACTCTTTTCGAGTTCGAGGCGTTGACTGTGCACGTCGACGATGTCGACGAGATTGCGCGCGATGCGGCCATCGAGGCCGCTGACGCGATCCGCGCCGCGATCGCGGATCGGGGCGAGGCCAACGTCATGCTCGCCACCGGCAACTCGCAGTTGGCCTTCCTGCTGGAGCTCATCCAGATACCCGACGTCGATTGGCAACGGGTGCGCGCGTTCCACATGGACGAGTACGTGGGCTTGGCGGCGTCGCATTCGGCGAGCTTCCGGCGGTACATGCGCGAGCGGGTCGCAGCCCACCTCCCGGTGATGGAGTTCCACTACATCGAGGGCGACGCGCCCGATCCCGAGGCGGAAGCCGCGCGCTACGCGGCGCTGCTCCGCGAGAACCCGCTCGACCTGACGTGCGCGGGGATCGGCGAGAACGGCCACCTCGCGTTCAACGATCCACCCGTCGCCGACTTCGACGACCCGCTCGACGTCAAGGTCGTCGCGCTCGACGAAGCGTCGCGCCGTCAGCAGGTGGGCGAGGGACACTTTGCGTCGCTCGACGAGGTGCCGACCCACGCCATCACCGTCACCATTCCGGCACTGCTCCTGGCCGAGCGCGTGCTCGTGATCGTGCCCGAGCTCCGCAAGGCGCGGGCGGTGCGCGAGGCGTTGTACGGACCGATCTCCACGTCCTGTCCGGCATCGATCCTCCGCCGGCAGGAGAACGCGACCCTGTTTCTCGACCTGGAGTCGTCGACGCTCCTCGACTCGTGACCGCGACCACGCCGGAGGACGCGCGCTACGCGCGGGTCCTCTCGTTCCCGAGTGCGGCCGAGCTGCGCCGCCGCCTCCCGCCGTTGGTGCTCGGGCTGTTCGTGCTCGGCTTCGCCATCGCGGTGTCGGTGCGGGCCCGGCTCGGAGTGTCGCCCTGGGACGTGCTGCACCAGGGAATCGCGCACACGACCGGCGTGTCGTTCGGGGTCGTCGTGGTGCTGGTCGGTCTGGTCGTACTGCTCACCTGGATTCCGTTGCGCCGGCGACTCGGCCCGGGGACCGTCCTCAACACGTTGTCGGTGGGGTTCATCGCCAACGCCGGGCTGTTCCTGATTCCCGCGCAGCAGGGCCTGGCCGTGCGCATCACGATGCTCCTCGCTTCGATCGTGATGTTCGGAATCGGCGGAGGCCTGTACATCGGCTCGGGTCTCGGTCCGGGTCCGCGCGACGGTCTCATGACCGCGATCGCAGCCGCATGAAGGTCGCGGTGATCGGTCGTGGCTTCGGTGAACGAGTGGTGGCACGCGTGTTCGCCGAAACCGACGGATGCGAGGTGGTCGACGTCGTGTCGGCGCGCGACGACCGGGCGGTGCGGGCTGCGATCGCGCGGGACGATGTCGACCTCGTCAGCGTGCACTCTCCGCCGTTCCTGCACGCGCCGCACGTCCGCCGCGCCCTCGCCGCGGGAAAAGCAGTCCTCTGCGACAAGCCGTTCGCGCTCGATGCCGACGAGGCCGCCGAGCTCGAAGCCGAAGCCGACGATGGGGGAGTCGTCGCGCTGTGCAACTTCGAGTTCCGCTTCGCGCCCGCGCGGGGCGTGCTGCGAGACATGATTCGTGACGGCGAGCTCGGACGCATCGAGCACGTACAGATGTCGCGCCTCTCGGCCGGCTCCCGCGTGCCCCTACGGCAGTGGGGTTGGCTCTTCGATCGCACCCTCGGCGGAGGTTGGGTCGGAGCCTGGGGTTCGCACGCGATCGACGCCTTGCGTTGGATGTTCCGAACGGAGGTCGCCGATGTGCAGGCGTTGCTCCGCGTCGATGTGCAGGAACGTCCCGACGCCGACGGAGTGCTGCACGCGTGTACCGCCGAGGACGGCTTCAGCGCGTCGCTGACGTTGACCAACGGCGTCTCGGTTGCGATCGACAGCGGGTTCGCCGCGGTGTCGAACATGACACCCCGGTTCATCGTGTTCGGCTCGGAGGCGGTCGCCGAGCTCGTCGGGGAGGACCGCATCTCGGTCCGCCGGGCGGACGGCACCCGAGATTCGATCGATCTCTCGGGGGACGACGACGGCGACGGTCACCTCGCGCCCATGCGCCGTTTCGCGGAGGTCGTGCGCGATGCGGTCACGACCGGCGAGGTGACTGCGTCGACGCCGACGTTCGCCGACGGTCACGCCTGCGATGTCGTCCTCGACCAACTCCGGGCGGCGCCGTTCGTCACGGACGCGACCCCGGACCCGGACGACCCGGACCCCGACGCCGGACCGGAAGCGGGGCCGGTGGTCTAGGTTCGCCCCATGCCGAGTGATCTGACGCTGAAGGCCATGAACGGGATCCACCGGGCGCTACTCAAGGTCACCGGCGGGAAGTTCGGTTGGGAGGCGGCGAAGATGCCCGTTCTCGAGCTCACGACGACGGGCCGCAAGAGCGGTCAACCGCGTTCGGTGATGCTCACGTCGCCCCTGCAGGAGGGCGACACCGTCGTGGTGGTCGCGTCGCGCGGCGGCGACGACACACATCCCGCGTGGTTCCTCAACCTGCGCGACAACCCTGCGGTCGAGGTGGCGTACAAGGGTGCGCCGAAGAAGCCGATGCACGCGCGCGTCGCGAACGCCGAGGAACGGGCGCGCATGTGGCCGCTGGTGACCGCGGGCCACAAGAACTACGCGGACTACCAGACCAAGACGACGCGCGAGATCCCCCTCGTCCTGCTCGAACCCGTGAGCTGAGCGGGCGTCAAGGGCGGAGTCCGGCCGGAGTCAGGGCGTGCGCCCGAGGAAGGCCATCAGCTTGGCCTGCTCGTCGGCGCCGGGCGGCGCTTGCACCTCGGGACCGAACGCCCGCGGGTTGCGCATTGCGTCGCCGAAGGACTCCGCCGCGGCGCGCACGTGTGCAATGTCGCGCGGGTCGATGCGATCGTCGAGTCCGGCGGCCCGGGAGAGGTCCCAACCGTGGACGACGAGGTCGACCGACAGGAACCGGTCGACGGCGCCCTCGAACGTCATCCTTCCCATCATGCCCTCGAACTCCGAGGCGGCGCGCTCCGGGTCGTCGAGGCCGCGTTGCACGACCGTGCGCGCCGCGGTCCACGCGCCCCGAGGGTCGTCGTCGACCGACGGCGCGTCGCCGACCGACTCGCCGACGAATCCGAGAAAGATGCCCTGGGACGAGACGACGTGCTCGACCAACCCGCGCACGGTCCAGTTCTCGCACGGCGTCGGCGCCGACCACCGATCGGATGGAACGGCCGCGATCTTGTCGGCGAACGCATCCGCCAGCCGGGCGTAGCGCTCGGAGATCTCGGTCATCTGGTCGCCTTTCCCGTGCGCTCACCCTCCAGCGCGACGTCGAATATGCGGTGCCAACCAGCCCCGGTGACGCCGAGGGACGCGAGCTGGCGCGCGGCGTCGTCGTGCGCCGCGGCCGCGTCGTCGGCACCGAGCGCCTCGAGGACGTGCGCGCGGGCCAGGGCCGCGATCGCATGCTCCAGGCGCGCGTCGGTGGCGGTCGCGATCGCGTGGGCGGCGTCGACGCTGCCGCGGCCGTCGCCGCTCCCGGTCTGTACGTGCACGAGGCTCTCGGCCCACAGCGCCATCATCCGGTCGGAGTAGGTACCGCCGCTGCGTTCGCTCATCTCCTCCAGGACGCGGCGGGCGTCGTCGCAGCGGTGCGCGACCGCGTAGGCGAGGGCGAGGCGGCAGCCGACCCCGAGCCGGGGACCGTCGTCGGTCGCGATCTCGTACGCGCCTTCGAGATGGGAGATCGCGCCGTCCGGGTCGCCGAGCTGCAGGCGCGCGAGCCCGAGCGCGGCGTGCGTGTCGGCGGCACCGAGATCGTTCTCGTCGCCGGGTTCGATCGAGGCGAGTGCTTGCTCGGCCTCGGCCGCGTGTCCGCGCTGCAGTTGCACCGAGGCTTCCACCAGCACGGGGAAGACGCGCATGCCTTCGTCGGGCATCGTGCGCGCGACTTCGCGGTAGCGCGCGAGCGTCGACTCGTACTCCTCGTCGTTGCCGAGCTCGGCGTAGGCGCGGACGACGGACGCGGTCGACATCACCTCGCCCCATCGGTCGCCGATCTCTCGGAAGAGCTCGATCGCTTCGTTCCCGCGCTCGCAGCACTCACGCGTACGGCCGCTCCACAACGCGACGTTGGCGAGGAGCACGTCCATCATCCCGACGGCCCAGCGGTTGCCGGTCTCCCGGCCCTCGATCGAGATGTGCTCGGCGATCGCCGCGGCCTCGTCGAGTCGGCCCTGGTTGTACCGGACGAACGCGAGCAGCCCGTACGCCCAACTGAGTCCGCCCCAGTCGCCCAGCTCGCCGAAGAGGTCGGCCGACTCCTCGAGCCGGTTCTCGGCGCGGGGGATGTTGCCGTGCGAGAACGAGATCCACGCCAGGTTCTGCAGCGCCCACGCCGCGCCGCGCTGATTGCCCGACGAACGGAACGAGCCGAGCGCCTCCGAGACGAACCGCTCCGCCTGGGCGAGGTCGCCGCGGAACAGGTGGGTCATGCCGAGTCCGCGCAGCACGTTGGCCGCCCCCGACTCGTCGTCGAGCTCGCGCCAGAGCTTCAGGGCTTCACCGAACGTCTCTTCCGCCACGTCGTAGGCGCCCGTCGCAGCTTCACCCTCACCGAGCAACGTCAACGCGATGGCTTCGCGGTATCGGTCGCCGGCTTCCTGACATTCCGCGAGCGCGGTGAGCGCGTCGTCGCGCGCGTCGTCGAGCACGCGCCGGTGCACCCGAGCCCGGGCCCGACCGAGGAGCGCGGTCCGCCGCGCCTCGGTGTTATCGGGGCCGAGCAGCGCGAGGGCGCGGTCGTGATGCCGTTCGGCCAGGAGCCACGACTCGACCGATTCGTCACGGTCGGCGGCGCGCATCAAGGTGGCGATGGCCTGTTCGCGCACGTCGCGGGGAACGCCGTCGACGGCGCCCAGCTCATCGACGAGCTCCGCCGCGGTGGCGAGATGATGCGCGGCCTGGTCGACGGCCTGCTCGCCGCGCGCCGCGAGCACCGGTGCGACCTGCGCATGGCGGCGGGCGCGTTCGGCCTTGGTGAGCGTGCCGTACGCGATCTCGCGGATCAACTCCGACTTGAAACGGAACTCGTCGTGCTCGATCGCGAGGAAGTCGCGTTCCGCGAGGCCGTCGAGGAGGCGGCGCGCGTCGGGCCGGCCGGCGAGTGCGAGCACGGCTGCGATCGGGCCGCTGGCACCGACGATCGCGCAGTCTTCGAGCAGTGAACGTTCCGCGGTACCCAGCGCGTCGAGGCGGGCTGCCACGAGACCATGCAGTGTCGCCGGTAGTTCGTGGAGACGGTTGCCGTCGCGCGTCTCCTGCACAAAGGCGACCAGCTCCTCGACGAAGAACGGGTTCCCACCGCTGCGCTCCAGGAGGAACTCGACGGTCTCGTCGTCGGCGCCGCCGCAGAACAGCGCGCGCACGAGCTCGGCGGTCGACTCGCGGTCGAGCGGATCGAGGTGGAGGGCGAGCTCGTTGTGCTTGCCCGGCGCGGGCGTCCACCGATCGTCGAGACCCGGTCGGGTCGTGGCGACGAGGACGAACGGCTGGTTGTGCAGCCGGGCGAGCATGCGGTTGCACCGCTCGAGCGCCTCGTCGCTCGCCCAGTGGAGATCGGAGAGCGTCAGTATGAGTGGGCCGTTGGCGGTCAGGGCCTCGAAGAACGCGATCGTGGAACGCAGCGCGTCGTCGCGCGCCCGGGTCGGATCGACCCCCGGACGGGTCACGCCGTCCATCAGGTGCATGAGGCCTTCGACCATGCGCTCGTTCTCGGGCTCGTCGGAGGGCAGGCCCGTCGCCTTCGTCACGCGCTCGACGACGCGTGCCCGGAGATCGCCTTCCGCGACGACTGCGTCCTCGGCGCCCCCGTCCTCGGCGACCGGCCCGTCGGCGGCGACGCACGCGCGCCGCACCGCCTCTGCGACTGCGACGAAGACGTTGGCATCGCCGTAAGGGACGCACTGGCCCGTGAGGACCACGGCCCCCGAATCACGGGCCGCCCGGAGCCCGAGCTCGCTGGCGAGCCGGCTCTTGCCGACACCGGCCTCACCCGAGAGCAGGACGAGCTGCGCGCGCTGGCGTCGCGCCGCCATCGCCACGACCTGCTCGAGCGTCGCGATCTCGGCATCGCGCCCCAGCAGCGGCGCCTGCTCGCGCACGCGTCGCCGGCCGGGCGGTTCGGGCGCCTCGAGCGCACGGAACGACTCGACGGGTTCTTCACGGCCGCGCAGACCCTGCGGGCCCAACGCCTCGTAGCGAATGGAGGCCCGGGTGGCGGCGTGGGTTGCGGGGCCGACGACGACCTCGCCGGGTCCGGCCAGCTTCTGCAGTCGCTGCGCGGTGTTGACGACGTCGCCCATGACGGTGGGGAGGCCGCCGGCTCGCATCGCTCCGACCAGCACCTCGCCGGTGTTTACCCCGACGCGCATCTGTACGCGGATACCGAGGTCGGGGGCGAGTGCGGCGAGCGTCGCGTGCATCCGCAGGGCCGCCCGCACGGCGCGCTCGGCGTCGTCCTCGTGGGCGATAGGAGCTCCGAACAGCGCGACGATCTCGTCGCCGACGATCTTGTCGAGGTGGCCGCCGAAGTCGACGATGTCGACGACGAGCGCATCGAAGCAGGCGTCGACGAGTCGCTTCACGTGCTCCGGGTCGTTCGCCGCCGAAAGGGCCGTGAAGCCGACGAGATCGGCCATCAGCACGGTCACGAGCCGGCGCTCGTCGGCGGCGGCGATCAGGCGCTGCCCGCACTCGGAGCAGAAGCGTGCGCCTTCGGCTACGGGCGCGCCGCACGCCGGGCAGGTCATCCGCTCACGATACCGGTCGGGTCCGAGTGACAGATGACCTGAATCGGCAGTTCGCGTTCAGGTCGCGCCCTGCGATGCCGACAATCGAGGAGAGAGTTGGGGAGCGGAGACATGACAGGGTGGCACCCGAGCAATTCCGACAGCTTTGAAGCGCGGATCCCGGTGGGTCCGACGCCGATCACGGGCGTCCTGGAGGTGCCGTTCCCGGCCCCGGCCGACGGCCCGGCCGAGGTAGTCGTCGACACGATGCTGCTCGACCTCCTCCCGCATCCGGTGTTCGCGGTCGCGGTCGATGGCGACGACGTCTTCCGGTTCATCTACACGAACGACTCGTATCGCGCCCTGCTTGCGAGCGACTCGTCCACCGGTGACCTCCGCCACGTGGTTCCGGCCAACGCCCTTGTCGCTCACGTGCGCGCCTTCGCAGCCGCGGCGCGGGAGCTTCGCACCGTTTCGTTCGAAGCCGAATGGGGATCGACGCCGCCGCGCCGCGTCGCGGTCGACGTGACCCCGATCGTCGGCACCGACGGAGTTTGCGAACAGCTCGTCGGCGCCGCGTACGACGTCAGTGAGCACCGCCGGATCGAAGCGGAGCTCGCGCACCGCACCCGTCACGACCCGCTCACCGAGCTGCCGAACCGCGTGATGCTGGTCGAGTGGTTGCACGCCGCGCTCGCGAAGGCCGGCGACGAAGCCCGCGTCGGTCTCGTGATTCTCGACATCGACCACTTCAAGGTGGTCAACGACAGCCTCGGGCACGAAGCCGGTGACGAGCTGCTCCTCACCGCGGCGAGCAGGCTCGGCCGTGTGTTGCGCGCCGGTGATCAACTGGCTCGCCTCGGTGGCGACGAGCTCGCCGTCGTGTGCCACAACGTGTCGAGCGTCGACGACGTTCTGACCTTGGCGCGCCGGCTGCGCGCGGTCTTCGACCAACCCTTCTCCCTGGGCGACGACGAGGTCTGCCTCGGCGCGAGCGTCGGCGTCATCGTCTCGGACGGGCCGAACGAGACGCCGACGCGTTTGTTGCGCGACGGCGACGTCGCGGTGTTCGCGGCCAAAGAGCTCGGACGCGGACGCGTCGAGCTGTTCGACGACGCGATGCGCGCCCGAGCCGTCCGCCGGCTGGAGATCGAGAGCGGACTACGACGCGCGCTCGTGCGCGGCGAGTTCCGCGTGCACTATCAACCGATCGTTGCGTTCGGCCGCTCGGAGATGATCGGCATCGAGGCGCTGGTGCGCTGGGAGCATCCCGAGTTGGGACTGCTCGAGCCGGCGGCGTTCCTCGAGATCGCGGAGGAGACCGGGCTGATCGTTCCGATCGGCGCGTGGGTGCTGCACGAGGCCTGCTCGCAAACGGCGCGTTGGTGCGCGGAGCTGCCGCAGCAGTCACCGCTCTCGATCGCGGTGAACCTCTCGGCCCGCCAGCTCAACGACCCCGAGTTGGTCTCGATCGTCGATTCGGTGCTCGCCGCGACGCGACTCGATCCGGCGCTGCTCACCCTCGAGATCAACGAGACAGTCCTGGTCGAGAATCGTGACGTCGCCGTCGACGTCCTCGGGCAACTCGCGACGCGCGGCGTGCGCATCGGTGTCGACGACTTCGGTACCGGGCAGTCGTCGCTGGCACACCTGAGTGTGCTGCCGGTCGACACGTTGAAGATCGACCGTTCGCTCATCGCCGGCTTGGGTCGCCACCGACAGGACCTCGCCATCGTGTCGGCGATCGTCGGCCTCGGGCACGCGCTCGATCTCACGGTGACGGCCGAAGGAGTCGAGGACGAGCTGCAGTTGCACACTCTGCGGACGCTCGGTTGCGATCTCGCTCAGGGCTACTACTTCGCCCGGCCCCAGCCGGGTCAGGTCGTGCGGGCGCTCGTGCACCACCGTTTCCGGTGGAGCGAGCGCATCAGCGCCTGAACGTCATTCGTCCACGACCCGGTTTTCGGCGTTCGGGGAGCCGTCCGGCTCGGGTGTCTGCCAGGCCCGGAGAATGCTCCAGGCGAAGATGCCGGTGCTGTGCCCGTCACTCCAGGTGATCGACATGCCCCAGCCGCCGATCAGCTCGGCGTCGACGGCGGTCAACTTCAACAGCGATCGGGGCCTCGGTCCCACGACCTGACCCTGTTCGCGCAGGCCCCGGCATTCGGCGCACGGGCAGTTGCGGCGCAACTCCTCCAACCCGAAGTGCGACACCGTGCCGTCGGGCCAGTGCAGCGTCAGACCCTCGGCGCGGTCGAGCTCGACGTCGGTCGGGGCTTCGGAGTCGGGAAGGTCGAAGGACACCGCGCGAGTGTGGCCCAGGCTCGCGCCTGGGGTTGAATGGAGCCCGTCGATTGGGGACTGGTATGGGCCGTACGCCGCTGCTCTCCGAGGCCGAGGTCGGGTCCGCGCTCGCCGCGCTCCCGGGCTGGACCCGGAAGGACGCCGAGATCGAGAAGACGTTCGAGCGCGCGTCGTTCCCCGACGCGATCGCGTTCGTCGTGCGCATCGGCTTCCTCGCCGAGGCCGCCGACCACCATCCGGATCTCGACGTCCGGTGGCGCAAGGTACGGGTCGCCCTGACTACGCACGACTCCGGCGGCCTCACCGCGAACGACTTCGAGCTCGCGCAGCAGATCGAGGCGGCGGCGTAGTCGTGCCGTTGGTGATCGCGATCGTCGTCATCGCACTGCTGCTCGTGTTCATGTGGATCGCGGTCGGTCGCGAACCCGGCCCCGGACCGTCCGACGTGGCAATCGCCTACGAGCGGGCGTGGGACGATCTCGACTTCAACCTGCTCTACGACCTCTCGGGCGCGGAGCTGCGCGACGGCCTGCGCCGCGACCAGTTCGTCGCGGCCAAGCGCGCCGCGTACGCGAACACGAATGCCGGAGCCCGCCGGCGCATCGGCGCCCGGATCACCGTGGAGACTTCGGTGGCCGGTCACCAGACGGCACTCGTCGTCACGAAGGTGACGGCTGACGGCGGCGCGGTGCTCAACAACGTCATGCTCGACCGCACCTCGAACGGCTGGGTCGTCGTCAACTACGCACTCCGCGCCGACACGGAGACCGCCCCGCCGCCGCCCACCCCGTGACGTGTGCGGGCATCTTGTTGACCGGCGGCGCGAGCCGGCGGATGGCAACCGACAAGGCTTCGATCGTCTGGCGGGGTGAGACGCTCGCGGCTCGGGCGGCGCGCGTGTTGGCGAGCGTCTGCGTCCCGGTCGTCGAAGTCGGCTTCGGCGTCAGCGGATTGCCGTGCATGCGAGAGGACCCGCCGGGCGCCGGTCCGCTCGCGGCGTTGGTGGCCGGGGCCCGCTCGCTTTCTGGGAAGGGAGGCCCGGTTGTGCTGCTCGCGTGCGACCTTCCGTTCGTCGAAGCGCCCGTGTTGCAACTGCTGGCCGAGTGGCCCGGCGCACCGACCGTGATCCCGGTCGTCGACGGGCGCTTGCAGTACGTATGCGCGCGCTACGGCC
>JAODBI010000256.1 GCA_025463875.1 Actinomycetes bacterium | reverse complement strand
CGGTGTTAGTGCGAAAAGTGTTTGCTCAGAGTCTCGTGCTGGCCCTGGTAGTTCGAGCCGATGCCCTGACCGTAGAGACGCGCGGGCGCCTCGAGCATGTGCTCGAACGTGAGCTTGCAGACGCGCTGGCCGTGCTCGATCATGAACGGCACATCGTGCGCCCGTACCTCGAGCGCGGCGCGCGACCCCACCGAATTCCCGCCGGGATCAAAACCGAAGCCGGGGTCGAAGAACCCCGCGTAGTGCGTGCGGAGTTCCCCGCTCGTCGGGTCGTACGCCGTCATCTCCGACGCCAACGTCGGCGGGATGCACACCGCCTCGTTGCTCATGAGCAGGTAGAAGCGCTGCGGTGTCAGCACGACTCGGTCGCCGTCTTCCCGCTTGACCGACTCCCAGAACGGCTCGGGGTCGACGGGCGAGTCGGCACTGCGGGCGACGTCGAGCAACGGCGCGTTGTCGCGCGCGCGATGGCCGACGTATCCACCGGCGTCGCCGTGGAGGTCGAGCCCGAGGAAGAGACCGCCGCCGAATGCGAGCTTCTCGCCCGGGATCGGCGACCCGCGGTCGAACAAGAGTGGTTCGCCGTTGTGGAACGCGCGCACATCGTCGTCCGAGAGCAAAGCGGAACCGACCGACAGGCGCAGCTGGTTGAGCGAGAGGTCCTCCCGCACGCGCACCGGGAACGAGAGCGGGACGACTTCGAGGTACAGCGGACCGTCGTAGCCGGCCGCGATCTCGTCGAAGCGATAGCTCTCGTCGGTGATGACCCGCGTGAAGACGTCGATGCGCCCGGTCGAGCTCTTCGGATTCGCCTTGCCCCGCACCTTGGGCGGCAACGACAGCCGCTCCTTCAACGGGATCAGGTACGGGCGCTTGCTCTCGAGCACCGCGCCGTCCTTGCGCAGGTCGAGCTCGTCGATGATGTAGTCCTTCACCCGCCGTTCGACCGACTGGCGACCGGGCAGGAAGCTGCAACGGATCCGGTATGCGACCTCACCGAGCCGCAGATCGAGACTGGCCGGTTGCACGTTCTCGGCCGGGATGGTGAACCGGCCCGCGTCGATCACGCGCGCTGCAATCGCCTTCTCGATGTATTGGCAGGGCAACACGCCCTTGCGGTACAGGGGAAGCTCGAGATCCACTGCGCGTCAGCCTACGGTGCCCCGGAGCGGGCGTGCCGGGGTCGGTCCCGACCGCTTGGCCGCCGGTGCAGGTCGACGCGTCCGGGTTTCCTGACGGTAACGTCAGGTACGGAGAGTTCGCCGAAACCGGCCGAGGGAGCGCTCGATGGAGCTACCGAAGATCATCAGCGTCGACGACCACGTCGTCGAACCTGCCCACGTGTGGCAGACCTGGTTGCCGCAGAAGTACCGCGCGAAGGGTCCGCGCATCGAGCGCAAGCGGTGGGGGGCGTTCTCGCACAAGCCCGGCGCGAAGTACGTCAACACCGAGGACCCCGATGGTCTCTGGGGCGACGCCTGGTACTTCGAGGACCGCTTGATCTACGTGCACAAGCGCTTCGTCGCGATACCGCTCGAGGCCACGCCCGATGGCGACCTCTCGAAGTTCGACCGCTCGAAGATGGTGATGGAGGCGCTCACCTACGACGAGATGCGTCCCGGCTGCTACGAGCGCGAAGCCCGTATGAAGGATTTCGAGCGGAACTGGGTCGACGGCTCGTTGCCGTTCCCCACCTTTCCCCGCTTCTGCGGCCAGACCTTCTACGAGGCCGACGACAAGGAGCTCGGGCTCGCGTGCGTGAAGGCGTACAACGACTGGATGGTCGAGGAGTGGTGCGCGCCGTCGAAGGGCATCAACATCCCGCTCTGCATCATGCCGCTGTGGGACATCGAGCTGGCCGTCGCCGAGATCCGGCGCAATGCCGACCGGGGTGTGCGCGCGTTCTGCTTCAGTGAGCTCCCCCACCACCTCAAGTTGCCGACGATCCATAGCGGCGACTGGGATCCGGTCTTCCGCGTGTGCAACGACACCGGCGTCACGCTCTGCATGCACATCGGATCGTCGTCGACGAATCCGGCTGCATCACCCGACGCACCGGGCGGAGTCGGCGGCACGCTCGCGTTCAACAACTCGATGGCGTCGCTCGCCGACTGGCTGTTCTCGGCCAAGCTCATCGAGTTCCCGAAGCTGAAGCTCGCGTATTCCGAAGGTCAGATCGGCTGGATCCCGTACGTCCTCGAACGGGCCGACACCGTCTGGGAGCACCACGACAGCTGGCAGCATTCGAAGGAGCGCATTCCCGAGCCGCCGTCCACCTACTACTACGGCCGCATCTTCGGTTGCTTCACCGCCGACTACCACGGCCTGCACTCACTCGGTGAGGTCGGTGAGGACAACATCTGCTTCGAGACCGACTACCCGCACACGGACACGACGTGGCCGACGTCGAAGGAGTACGCGGAGAAGATGCTCGCCGACTTCGACGAGAAGGTCGCGTACAAGGTGCTGCGCGGGAACGCGATCAAGATGCTGGAGCTCGACCGCACGTAGGCGTCCGAACGGGGTTGTTCAGCTCGCCAGGAAGCGCTGTGCGAATCGTTCGATCGGGGCGCGACCTTCGGCGGGCCAGCCGCAGACCAGGTACTCGATGCCGGCTTGCTCCCAGGCGTCGACGTTCGCGGCGATCGTGTCGACGTCGTCTTCGAGTGACAGCGACGACGCGCGCGTGATCTCCCGCGGATCACGCCCCGCGGCTTCCGCCATCGCGGTGAGTCGCTGCGACTTGGTCGTCATCGATTCGGGTGATCCCCACGCGTGCCAGACGTCGGCGTAACGCGCCGCGATCGGCATCATGCGCTTCTCGCCCGACGCCCCGATCCACAGCGGCGGGTGCGGCTGTTGCACGGGCCGGGGCCGCAATGTCGCGTCGCGGACCTGGAAGTGCTCGCCCTCGAACGTGAAGCCGTCGGTGGTGAGCAACCCGCGCACGATCTGCACGGCTTCCTCGAACGCGTCGATGCGCGGCTTCAGCGGAGGGAACGGAATGCCGAGCTCGCGGTGCTCCTTCTCGAACCACGCCGCGCCGTACGCCAGCTCGAGCCGGCCACCCGACGCGTGGTCGATCGTGATCGCCTCCGCCGCGTAGACCGACGGATGCCGGTAGGTCATGCCCGTGATGAGCAGTCCCATACGCACCTTCTCGGTGATCCCGGTCCACGCCGCGAGCGTGGTGTTGCCCTCTAAGCACTCGCCCGGACCCTCGCCGTACATGGGTTGGAAATGATCGAAGCCCCAAATGCCGTCGAAGCCCAACTCGTCGGCGAAGCGGGCGCGCGCGGTCAGCTCGCTCCACGGCATCCGCTGTTGTGCAAGGTCCAGACCGAATCTCAACGTGGCTCCTCGGACGGCGTCTCGAACGCGGTCAACGTACCCGGGGAACACCCGGCCCGGATCACCTTCGGGCTCCGCGCCGGCCCGGGTAAAGTCCGGCACCGATGGCCCGCAAGCGTGACCCCGTCGACGGCGTACGCGAGCTGTGTCTGGGTCTGCCCGAGGTGAGCGAGCGACTGAGCCACGGCGCGCCGACCTGGTTCATCCGCGAGAAGAAGACCTTCGCCACCGCGTGGGACAACCACCACAACGACCAGATCCTCGGGCTCATCTGCGCGGCCCCGCCCGGCGTGCAACAGGACCTCGTCGAGGAAGAGCCCGAGCGGTTCTATGTCCCCGCGTACGTCGGTCACCGCGGTTGGATCGGGGTGCGGCTCGACCGCAAGGTCGACTGGGACGAGATCGAGCAGATCCTCACCGACGCGTACATCTGCGTCGCCCCCGCGAAGCTCGTCGCGCGACTGAACGAGCGCGCTACGTAGGCGACACGCGCGCGAGAAAACCGACGATCGCCGCCGCCAACGGCGCGGCGACCGCGGAAAGATGGTTGCCGGCGATGACCGCCGCCTGCGCACCGGGAATCAACGCCGCGAGCTCCTGGGGCCGTCCCGCGAGCCGGTCCTCGGCGCCCGCGACGACGAGCGTCGGGACGCGGATCGCGCCGAGATCACCAGGCGTTCCCGCAGCCGCCGCGCGCTGTACCGCGGCGAGCGCGGCGAGGTCGTTCCCACTCCGTTCCGCGAACCGGCGGAAGGCGCGGTCGACCGGGCGGGCGCGCGGGTTCGCGGCGCGCGCCTCGAGCACGGCCGCGGTGCG